>JBBRWP010000397.1:0-1505 GCA_038249175.1 Acetivibrionales bacterium | reverse complement strand
GGTTTTCCCTTGGATCAATACGAAATCCATGCGCCGAACAAGACACAGGAAAGGCTTGAGGTCAGGACCTCCCTCGCAGCAGCACCCGATGGCCGCGACACATCCGCCGGCATTGGAAATAGTGTCTGGCAGGTGGAAACGCACTTATGGATGGCAGAAAATGATGGAGAAAGCATCCATGGTGAAGCCACGTTTCACGTACTGGCCGGCACATTGCATAACGCGAACGTGGCCGTTATTCTTGAATTAGCAGACTGGGAAAAGGAGAACTATGTCTTGATGCCGGCAGCTGCCTATAACGGCAACCGTTTTCGTATTGCCAAAAAAAGTTATCCGCCTTTTCTCCATGCAGAAGACGGTATTGGCGCAGATATGCCAACAACGTTTACGGATGTCCCGCATTTAGCGATGCAGGGACCTGGGAAGATACACCTGTGTTCCGGCGATATGGCAACCCCTTGCATTGGTTTTTTTGATGCAAAAAAACAAGCTGGGTTTTTAATGGTCGGTGAACAGGATACAAATCTGGGTTACAACGGCTATGCGATAGAAGAATGCAGCGAGACCGTAGCAAAGCTGCGCATTGAAAGCCCCGTGGTGCGTGAGAAAATGTATCAAATGTGCAACAGCGAAGTGCCGTCGGACGATTGCGGCGCGCGTTTTCAGGCAGGAGACGCCGTAACCATTCGTTTCACCTTACAGCAATTTTCATGCCCGGACATTCATGCATTGTTTGATCAATACTGTAAAACCAGGAATTTTTATGAGGAGAGAGGATGCTTGCAAAACAATTACCCCTTTAGCGCCGCTTTCCGGACAGTAGAAGAGAAATACAATGCACAACAGTGGAATAAAAAATACCAGTACTATATGGGAAGCCCCAACGGGGAAGGCACGCGGTTTGGTGACTGGCAAGCCGGTTGGTGCGGCAATGGGATGCATACACTGCCCTATCTACTGGATGGCTTGAACTTGTCAAAGGAAAGAAGCATAGCAACCTATGATGCGGTTTTTGGTATTTTGCAGAAAAAAAACGGGTGGATTTTTCCGATATTCTCAGGCGGCTCACCCCTGGGAGATGACTTTTGCCATCAAAAAGAAGCGATTGACGTGATGCTGATTCGGAAAAATGCAGATATACTCTATTTTGCCGGTAAGCAGATTTTGGCGTATCAGGAAATGGTGGGGTCTGTTCCGGACACTTGGATGGCAGGGTATAGACGCCTGGCAGATGCTTTTGTTCGCCTGTGGAAGAAGAACGAACAATTTGGTCAGTTCATAGATATGGAAAACGATTTGGTGCTGCAAGGCGGGACTGTGTCTGGTGGTATTGCACCTGGCGGGCTGGCTTTGGCCGCACAAATAACAGGAGATAGCCAGTACATGTCTATTGCGGTTCAGAGTGCTGAGTACTACATCAAAAAATACTTAGATCATGGCTTGCTCAATGGCGGACCGGGTGAGATTCTGCAAAATTCGGACAGTGAGTCGGCGTTTGGTCTATT
>JBBRWP010000396.1:0-1521 GCA_038249175.1 Acetivibrionales bacterium | reverse complement strand
GTTGGCAAGCATTGGTTCAGATGAGGAAACAGACTTCTTTGGACACGCCCCATCAACCATGATATTGTGTCTATGAGCTTCATGGTATTCTCCTTGGTTGGGTTTTGCTGGATACAAAACTATACCAAGAAATGCCATGAAGTTCAATTATTTCAATATGTTAAATAAAAATACTCCATTTTTCTGTTGGCGAAAGTCTTTTTGAAAAAGGCTCGACTGGCTGGAAAAATGATTTATGTAAAAAACCACATTAGAAAATTAATCTCAGTCTCATTTGTTGCACATCTGATTTTTCACTTATGTGTGGCTGGTTGGAATTTGCGACCAAAATTTAATATGTTTAGTGAAACAGTATGCTGATCAATGATATCAACTCAGCGAGAGGAAATGACTGAAAAGTATTTAATAGAGTGCGTTAAATAACATTAGGCATTGTTATGTGATCCGTTAGGTGCTTTTTTGCTTTTGTCCCTTTATATTTCGATCCTCAATCCCGCAAATGGTCCCGAGCCCAATTGCACATCATGTCAAGAATAGGATAGATGCTTCGCCCTTTTTCCGTGAGTGAATATTCAACTTTGGGAGGTACCTGCGCATAAACCTTACGGTGCACAAGCCCATCGGCCTCCAGTTCCCGCAGTTGCTGTGTTAACATTTTTCGAGTCGTATCGGAAAACTGTCTTTGCAGCTCAGAAAATCGCATTGTTTGCTGTGCTAGATGCCAAAGGATCGATGCTTTCCATTTCCCGCCGACTACTGCCAGGGTAACGTCGATACCGCACTTGTACTGCTTGTCCCGAAAAATAATCACGTCGCCTGTCACTGCATTTTGTTCCATTTCAATCTCTCATTTGCAATTGGCTTACCTGGCTTTAAGGTACCCGAAAAGGTACTACGTACCATAAAAGTACGTTATTGACTTAGCGTAACCTATGGCGCATTATAGCGCAAACGTGTTTAACAACAATACGTGTCTATTATCTACAAGTAAATAAGAGAGGAGATTGTATGAAAATATTGGCATTTAATGGCAGTCCCAATAAGAACGGCAATACCTGCCATGCGCTGCAAATGGTGACTGCTGAGTTGGAAAAAGAAGGGATTGAAACAGAAATTATTCATGTTGGCAACAAGGCTATTCGAGGCTGCCTGGCTTGTGGTCAATGTGCCAAAAAGCAGGACGAACAGTGTGTTCAGGTCGATGATCCGGTCAATGAGTGGATTCAGCTGATGAAAAATGCCGATGGTATCCTTTTCGGTTCACCTGTTCACTTTTCTGCCATCGCAGGAACCATGAAATCTTTTCTCGATCGTGCCTTTTACGTGACCGGCGTTAACGGTTCTATGCTGCGGCATAAGGTGGGTGCTTCAGTTGTCGCTGTACGGCGTTCCGGTGGCCTGCCTACTTTCAATCAACTCAATAATTTCATCTGTTACTCCGAGATGCTGATGCCGACATCCAATTACTGGAATGTCATCCATGGCACCAAGCCGGGAGAGGCGACCCAGGATCTGGAAGGT
>JBBRWP010000395.1:0-1629 GCA_038249175.1 Acetivibrionales bacterium | reverse complement strand
GCTTTCTTTAGGGTTTGAATGGATATAGTGTCTCCTGCTTCGGAATTTCGGCACACCATTTCTAAATCGTTCAGTGCTTTTCTGGCATCTCCCCCGGCGTTTTCCGCCAGACTTTGCAGGACATGATTTTCAAAGGTCAGGTTTTTAGGGACCATTGCCACAGCGCGTGCGAGGACTTCATGGAGATGCTGTGTGGACAATGGTTCAAGGACAAAAACATGGCATCGTGAAAGCAGGGCCGGAATAACCTCAAATGAAGGGTTTTCTGTGGTTGCACCGATCAATATCACCGCTCCCGATTCGACGTATGGCAGAAAGGCATCCTGCTGTGACTTGTTGAAACGATGGATTTCATCAATGAATACCATTGTTCGTCGATTTTCGTGGGAATAGGAGCGCACCGCTCCTTCCATGAGGGTTTTTACTTCACTGATTTTACTGTGCACTGCACTGAAGGAACAAAAGGTGTGCCTGGTTTGGTTGGCGATTATTCTGGCAATGGTTGTTTTGCCGGTGCCTGGCGGCCCCCAGAGGATAAATGAGCCATATTCGTCTTTTTCCAGCATCCGGCGAAGCCAAGAGCCGGGAGCAAGGAGCTGTTCCTGGCCTATGAACTCTTGAATCTTTGTCGGTCGGGCTTTTTCTGCCAGAGGAACTTCTGGAGGATGACCGGTTTCCTCAAATATCGATGTTTGTTTCATGAAGGTTAAAAGGACCTCGTTGTTCTAGGAACTCAATAAAAGCGGTTGTGTCGTATATGGCAACCGGAGCGAAAAGATGATACATGGGTTTAAGGGTATCATATGTCAGCTACACATTGTGAAAGAACATCTCCCGTCGAAACAATACTACAAAGCATTGGAGTCGACCATTGTTTTCCAAAAGGAGTGCGAAGAAGGATTCCGGGCGATGGCTGGAGATAGAAAAATTTCAAGGGGACATTGATAATCAGTGCCTAGAATTGTTCTTGTAGGGATATTTTTAACTACTTGAAATACTGTAATAAAATAAAATCAATTGGCAATATGTTTTTTTTCTGATTGCCTTGCTGTGGAATTGGTTTTGGTTTATAATCGTATTATCATTTTAAGAAAAGGTACTGAAGGTGACCTTCATTTCTTCCAAAAAATATTTAATCAAGGTGATGGTTTGCTGATGAGTTCTTGTCAAAAAGGGCAGCATTAACACGGTTGTTGGCAACAAGGATCAGGAAAATTTAAATATATTTGTCGCAGGTGATAGTTAGGTTGTGTTGGTGCTGGAGCGGTGGTTTAAATTTTGGCAGTCATTCAGGAGCAAATTCCCGGGCTGTCAATATCAGCAACGTCAGTATTGGCGATGCTTGGGTATATTCAGGAGCAAGTCACTATTAATGATGTAGCAATGCCGGTAAGTTTTGGCCGAAATCTCAACATTGCAACAGGAGGGAATGTTTCAAAACAAAGACTCTGTTATAATGAAGGAATGATTTTTTGTACAACACACCAAAAAAAATAAAATGAGGGCAAAATTATGAAAAAGACACTGTTAGTAAGCGCATTGGGATTGGTTATGGCCATGAGTATTTCCAACGGTTGGGCGGCTTCGACCATCGACGGCAAAGTAACCAATGACAGTAAAGTTGAGCAG
>JBBRWP010000394.1:0-1735 GCA_038249175.1 Acetivibrionales bacterium | reverse complement strand
ACCGGTGTGCCAGCGAACGGCCGTATCATACGGGGATTCTTCATTCCAGCTCCACGGAATCACCGCATAAATTCCCTCAGAATTCCCACCACCCATTGAAAAGCCGGCCGATAGCAATGCTGCAATGAACTCTTCATAGTTTTGGATCATGTGTCCACCCCCGAATCATTTGTGCAGACCAGACGATCCCCTTCGTTGCGTAGGTAGTGCTGCCAAATGAAAACCAAACAAAATGTCACTTGCGCCCTACGCCCTACGCCCCTGCAATTCTGGGCATCCACATGGGTTCTTTACCCAGTTCCGCCCAGATATATTTCAGCATCAAATCCATTTTCAGCGTTTGGTTCGCTGGTTCATCCCACAAATTATGAACCTCTCCCGGATCATTTTCTAAATCAAATAACTCACCGTAAGTTTGGTTGAAGTAGACCGTTATTTTATACCGCTTGTCCACGTAGGTTTTTAGATGAACCGTTGTCGGGTCGTGGTGGTGTTCGCACAGAATATGGTCTCTGGCTTCTTCTACCTGCCCTTGCCAAACTTTTCCTTGGTTCACGCCAGTCATTTCATTGGGTACTTTGATACCTGTTTCGCTTAAGAACGTCGGTGCCAGATCGACCAGAGATTGCATCGCTGCGGACACTTTTCCGGCAGGCACTTTCCCCGGTTGACGCACAATAAAGGGTACTTTTATCATGTCTTCATACAGATACGGCCCTTTGGCAATGAGGCCATGCTGTCCAAAAAAATGACCGTGATCTGTTGTAAAGACCACAAGGGTATTTTCTGTCAGCCCCAAAGCATCCAGTTTGTCCAAAATCCGACCGATGTATTTATCCATCAAGCTGACCATACCATAGTAGATGGCGATATCCTGTTTCAACTCCTCGCGGTCGTGCAGGTGGGAATGCATGCCGTGCAAGCCAAAGCCGGATTCTTTATAGGCGCTGAAATCCGGGTTTTCTTCCTGTGTCATTTGAAAATGCGGCGGGTTTTTCTCGTACTCGCCTGCTGTTATTTCCGGTATGGTTAACGCATTCGGGTCGTACATGGCATCCCATGGTTCAGGTACAAAATAATCCGGGTGCGGGTCAAAAAAGCTTGCCCACATAAAAAAGTTCTCATCTTTGTTTTTATAGCCTTCCAACATGCTGTTTGTCCGCTCTGCAATCCAGGCATCATAATGGAATTCTTCTGGAATCGGCCATGTGCGCTGCAGTTTCTTATCCATAGTGCCTGTTGGCGGCAGGAAATATTCCCGCCAATTTGCACAGCCCTTCTCTTCCAGCCAGAGGGCATAGTGCTGGCCGACATGTGCCTCATTGGTATGGTTTCTGGCAAGCTCGACATGCTCAAAGCCGTAAAAAGGTTCATCAAAATGTCTCCAAAAATCCAGTTCCTGCAACACCGGGTAAGACTCCAATGACGGGTATTCCTCTGTCCCAGCCAGGGGCTGAAAATGAGCCTTGCCGATAAGGGCTGTTTTGTATCCGTTCTGAACAAAGTCCTCCCCCACAGTATGTTCCTGCTCCGAAAGCTTTGTGCCCAAGGTCCACGCCCCATGTTGGCTGGGATACTTCCCGGTAATAATTGAAGCGCGCGTCGGTGTACAGGTAGGATTGGGGCAATATGCCCTATTAAAATAAGTACCTTCTCGCACCAGGCGATCCAGATTTGGGGTTTTTATTTCGGGGTTGAACGCGCCAATGGTGTTAAAATGCTGTTGATCACTTGT
>JBBRWP010000393.1:0-1744 GCA_038249175.1 Acetivibrionales bacterium | reverse complement strand
ACGGTCAAGGCGGATTATCAGTTTAAGGATGAGGTGCTGAAAGGGTTTAGTTTTACAGGAAAAAAAATAATTCTTGTCACCGCCCATCGCCGTGAAAACCTTGGCGAACCGCTGGAGAACATCTGTAAAGCCCTGCTGGCAGTTGTGGAAGGCCACAAAGATGTGGAAATTATTTACCCCGTTCATCTAAATCCGGCCGTACAGGAACCGGCTCACCGTATCCTTGGAAACCACCCGCGAATTCACCTTATTTCACCCATCGATGTACAGGATATGCACAACCTCATGGACAGATCCCTTTTTGTGATGACGGATTCCGGTGGTTTGCAGGAAGAAGCCCCATCCCTTGGCAAGCCGGTGCTGGTACTGCGCAAAGAAACAGAACGTCCTGAAGCGGTCACCGCTGGTACCGTAAAACTGGTCGGCACAGAATACGAAGATATTTTAGAAGCGGCAAACAACCTCCTGGAAGGCGGCGAAACCTGGTCGGAAATGGCCCATGCCGTGAATCCTTACGGGGATGGATATGCCTGCCAACGCATAGTAGACGCCCTTTGGTGGTCCTTCCACCGCGATACAGAAAGACCAACAGGTTTTCATGGGTGAGTTTTTAACACATATCCTGCAGGCTGACCGTGTGCCGGAACGGATTGAAAGTCGGCGCATTGCTGAAAGTTTGCGTTCACACAGGCAACTGTTTCGTCTGGGCGCTCAGGGTCCGGATCCGCTGTTCTTCCATGGATGTTTCCCCGGCAATGGCAAAAAAAAGCTGGTAGCGGTTGGCAGACTGCTGCACAACAGCCGTACCGGTGCTTTTCTAAGCCATGGGTTTCGGCAGTTGCACCCGGTTTCCTGGACTGAAGATTGGGAGCAGCTGGCTGCCTACTTATGCGGGATGGTTTGTCATTATTTTTTGGACAGAATTTTGCACCCCTACGTGAATGCCGTTGAAAACAAGTGGATATGGTCGGATGACGGCATTCCCACACCGACAACTCATGGCGAAGTGGAAACCATGCTGGATGTGATTCTGTGGAAACAATCGGGACGTGGCAGTGCCTGCCGGGTAAGAAGTCTGCCCCTGGTGGTACGTACCCGCCATTGGCCGGAATCGGTGCAGAATTTTTGGATAACCGCATTGTACGATACCTATGACATTCATGTGACGGAAAAAGAATTCCTGGAAATGACCCGTGATTTTAAGCGGGGAGAGCGTTTGCTCTACGACCCGCGCGGCATCAAAACCCATTTGATTCACTGGGTGGACGGCTTGACCGGGGGTGCCTTTCATCCCGGGAAAATGCCTTACCCGCCAAAGCCAATTCCGGGTATCGATTGGACGAATGATAAACGCCGTTCCTGGTTTCAACCGGAACTACCAAAGGTTCGGCGGAACGAATCGGTTGAAATGCTGATGGAAGAAGCGGTTCATTTGGCAGCCAATGCCATTAACGGCTTATTTGCCGTTTTACTGCGCGGAGAGGGGCGTCTGGAAGACTGGTTGCCCGATATGAGCTATAACACCAATTTGCCCTGCAAAGAAGAGGAAAGCAAGCCGAACTGACAACAGTGGGGGGATACCAGTCGAACTGACCGCAATATGAAAGATAACAATCGCTTTATCACTACAGCGTGAGTTTGAATAATTCATTTTTATAATCCTTTTATGCGGACTTACAACAAGTCAGAATCCTCAAAAATGATGCTGGACTTGGCGTAAATATCGAAGTCACGCTGTAGTGTT
>JBBRWP010000392.1:0-1815 GCA_038249175.1 Acetivibrionales bacterium | reverse complement strand
GGTCTCATTGTTTCCATAGGCATCATTTGGGATGCTGTCACGGATCCTGTCATGGGTTATATCTCCGATCATACGAATTCGAGGCGTTTTGGCCGCCGCCATTTGTACCTCTTCATCGGTGCTATCAGCATGGCCGCCGTCAACTTTTTTATCTGGGAGGTCAAAGCTGGTGGTTCAGAAGCGTTCAAATTCAGCATATTGCTTGTGCTGATCTTACTTATGAAAACTACCATGACCATCTATACCACGCCCTATACCGCACTGGGCGCGGAAATGTCAACGGATTATGATGAGCGCACCAGCATTCAAAGCATTAAAACAGTTTTTTTCCTGCTGGGTCTGGCTTTTGTGACCGTATTTGGTCTATTTGTAATTTTTGCACCGACAACCGACTATCCAATTGGTCAGCTGAATCCGGAAGCTTATCCAAGAATTGGACTATGGACATCCATCTTAATTGTGATTTTTGGTCTTGCTTCCTATGCCGCAACCAAAAAATACATACCAATATTGCGGGCAACACAGAAACAATCAAAAGAACCTTTTCACATCAAAAGTCTTTTTTCTGGCATGTTACGTGTCTTTCGAAATAAATCCTTTCGCAGCGTTGGCTTGACGTATATGTTTAACAATATGGCATCGGCCATTGTCAGCAATATCGGTTTGCATGTATTCACATTTACTTTTGCACTGGATAGCCAGAAAGTTGCGGTTGTTGTGGGTGTGCAGTTTGCTGTGAGCATTATCTGCCAGCCCCTCTGGACCATCTTCTCGAGAAAAATAGATAAAAAGAATTCTTTGCGTTTGGCCCTATCCATCAGCATCCTGGCGAGTCTGGTCTTTGGTGTGCTGGTGCTGTTCAAGTCTGTTGTTACAGATAATTTCTTACTTTTTCTGCCTTTCTCAGTGCTCGCCGGCTTCGGCTTGGGTGGCATGTTTACATTGCCTTTATCGATGATGGCTGATGTGATTGATGTGGATGAACTTTATTCGGGGGAACGGTCTGAAGGTACCTATTTTGGCTCATTTACGTTGTTCTACAAATTTTCTCAATCGATTACACTCGTAGGGGTCGGGGTGTTTTTGGATTTGGTTCGTTTTGATTCGAACCGCACCACACAGCTACATTCCACAGTTGTTTCTATGGGGTTGTTTTTTGCAATCGGTTCACTGTTTGCTTTTGTGATGGCCTTTATAGCCGTGAGTTTCTTTGATTTAAACCGGCAGAAAATTGCTGCTGTGCAGAAGGAATTGCAGGAGCGTGCGGAGCGGGAAAATGTGTGAAAAGGCACTTGGTAATTGAAGCATATGCAGGTGAGGTTCAGACATTCTGTGCGTGAAGTGTAAGGTGCTTTGAGAAGCGATTTATGCCTGCATATGAGCCTAATTCGGATATTGCATGAACGTACTGTTTGTGCTAATATGGATAAGCACGTTTGCGTTTTTCATCTATGAACGTATTAAAAACGTAACGATTAAGGCTCTTCAATATTCCCGAGATTTTTATGACGGGGTGTAGCGCAGATGGTAGCGCGCTTGGTTCGGGACCAAGAGGCCGGAAGTTCGAATCTTCTCACTCCGACCAGAAAAGAGCGGGTTTCATCATACGATGAAACCCGCTCTTTTCACAAAATACGAATACCATGAACAAATTTTTTTGCTGCATTTCAGCATCAAATGTGGTCTGCAAAGTGAGATAGGAAAAATGTTTTTACAAAAGGAATATTTGGATAAACAAATAATTCTGAGAAGTATCGCTTTTTTCCAGCATGTGCTTTACCAATCTTAATTCATTTCAATGCCCCCTTGCAACTT
>JBBRWP010000391.1:0-1863 GCA_038249175.1 Acetivibrionales bacterium | reverse complement strand
TGTTTAAGAGGCAAAGCGCCAATGTGGCCCAAACAACACCAGCTGCGGCCGTTGTGAAAGTGGGTGCGGAAAAAAAGTACCACATGGCGAGAAACAGGGGAATAGCACCAAAGAGCAGGTAGGGTCTTCTGCGTCCCCAACGGCTGCGGGTTCGATCGGAAATAAACCCCATCATGGGATCAGTGACCGCATCCCAAACCTTGCCAAGCATAATGGCCAAACCGGCCGCTGCCGCTGCAATGCCGACAACATCGGTGAGGTAGTACAGCGACCAGAAGCCCATGGCGGTGAAGAACAGGTTACCGCCGAGGTCGCCCACACCAAAGCCGAGTTTCACATGGAGTGGCAACTTCGCTGTAGCGGTGTCTCCTGAGGGCTTGCCACGGGTAATAGATGTCGTCATTTCCTGATGCGAGATTTTTTTCTCCTTTTTCATGTTTCTCCCTTGAAAATAAAAATGGATTTCGTGTCAGTGGCTTGTATTGTCGTTGTGTTGTTTGTATGCAATCCATCATACCAAGTTTTAGACAAAAACACTTTTTCAATTTTACGCAATCATTATGCCTGGTTCGTATGAATTTCTGTATTTCGGAGGTGCAATGAAAGCACCGACCTTACGGGGGAACGTCCAAATAAGCCTGTATATCCTTTTTTATAGCATCGGCCAACTCGGCTGTTGTCCGTTGAACCGTTTCCTTCCAGTCCTTCTGATAATCATCCAGCATATCAGTCAGGTTCATTGGTGGACAAACAGATATGATCGCTTTTCGACGAAGGGGATTCACCCGATTTGAAAAATTGCCGCCGCTTAAACGTGATGCAATATCATAGAAGTTATACGCTGTCTCAACAATGCGGTTGAAAGAAGGTGGTGAACTTCTTTCGCCACGCAAATAATCTTTATCCAGATAGTATAGCAAATCCACCAGTTCCATGTGCCGCATCGCAAACCATGCTTCACCGGCTTTGCGGTCCAACAGCTTCTTTTCTAGTGGAGATAGGTTTTCAGGCACTTCCGGATAAATACGATCCCAGCATTCCTGCCGCATTTTATAGACACGGTCAATGATATTGTCTATTCCTGCTTCTTTGTTTTTAGCAGAAAAACGTGTTTCTGTAATACCCAACATTGCTTCGGCCTGGCCAAGGGCTGTATGGATGATATCCTGCCAGGGGTTGAACGCCAATTTTTCTTCGTTTATACTGTTTTTTGTATCTTGGACTACTTTTGTTTCACTATCGGCCGCCCTATCCGCTGCAGTTTCTTCCGGTTCCGGGGGTTGCTGCTCTCTGTCTGTATTTATCGGTTCCGGGGGTTGCTGCTCTCTGTTTGTATTTATCGGTTCCGGGGGTTGCTGCGCTCTGTCTGTATTTATCGGTTCCGGGGGTTGCTGCTCTCTGTCTGTATTTATCGGTTCCGAGGGTAGATGCTCACGGTCTTCATTTATCGCTTCCTGTCGTGGGATGAGCTTCAACCCGTATGTGCTTTGATAGTGTGCTTCTGTCAGGGCATTGAGCTTTTCTTCAATCTTTTCGAGGCGAAGCATAAAAGCCTCCAATGTATCATCGCTCACCGTACTTATCCTCATCTTTTCGGACGGGGTTAAACCACAAAAAGATTCAAGTTTTTGCAGCAGACTTGCCAGTTTTTTGCTGTCTTTCCGTTCCAATTGCTGAAAAACCGTTAGCGGCAGGACAATCACCTGCTCGTCCCGATTTGCTTTTTTCAAGTCTTGCGCACACCAAAAACCCATGCGAACCGTACCGCTTTCAATGCGTGGCAAAGTTTCGCCACGATAAGAGACCTGTCCTTCCGGTGCCAGGGCCAAGGGTTATTCTCTTTTTCGTCCGTGTGTCGGGGAG
>JBBRWP010000390.1:0-1868 GCA_038249175.1 Acetivibrionales bacterium | reverse complement strand
ATTTGCATCCTTATCTAAGCGAGATAAACCGTATGCTCTTGCAGTTGCCGCAGTAACATTTGGTGCAATAACATTTTGTAGAATATCAATTGATGCAATACCATTTGGTGATTCTGGTGTAAGAACTTCAATTTCGGTTCCGAAAGGACTGAAATTGAATGAAAATACCCAATTTCAGGGCAATATCGCGCTGTGTGCGCTATGCATAGCACAGTGTCGAAGACTGATTTGGCCTCAAATTAGATTATTTTCGAGTTATTTCCCTGGAATCATTTGATGCAATAACAACGCCCACGAAACAATTAAAAAGGCAGACAAGCTATTCAATATAACTTGTCTGCCTTTTTGGTGCCCGTGGCCGGACTCGAACCGGCACGACCTTGCGATCAACGGATTTTAAGTCCGGTATGTCTGCCATTCCATCACACGGGCTTGCTGAAACTACTGCCAGCTAGAACATTGTAACGCAGGGCGTTTGCTCTGTCAAACAGGAATATTGGAAAAAGAAACGCAGCCCACCAGAAAGCCGGCTGCGTTTTGTTATATGTTCCGCTTTATACGTTTCATTTGGCTTTTAATCGTACGTCCCCAATTCCTTCACCAACGCAATAATGCCTTTAAAATCTTCCAAGCTCACCGCATCCGGAATGGAATGGTCGGAGGCGAAGATATAGCCGCCTTTTTCTTTCATCTTCGGGATAACCCGACGCATTTCTGCCTCTATAGCTTCCCTATCATCCCATAAAACTGCGTTAATGCCGCCATGTAAAACAATTTTATGCCCGAATTTTTCTTTTAAGTACAGCGGGTTCATTCCGGCCTTCACTTCTAGTGGGTTAATCGCGTCAATGCCCATGTCCACCAGTTCCGATACAAAGGGGTTAATGTCGCCGCAGGAGTGCAGATGTGCACGCAGCCCTTTTGAATGTGCCCAGTCTATGGCCCTTTGGTGAACTGGCTTTAAAAGTTCCCTATACATCGGTAACGAAAAGAACTGGTTGTTTTTATAGCCCATATCATCCGGCCAATGCACACTGTCAAAAGCATAACCGGCATCCAGAATTTTTTCATGCAGGGCAATGTCTACATCCAGGAAGTGGTTGAACATATCCACGCACCATTCCGGTTCCTCCATTAAGGCAATGAGCAGCGTTTCAGTCCCGACCGCCCAGGAATGGGTCACGTCAAAACCAAACCAGAAATATGCCTGTATCCACTGGTCGTCTTTTCGCCAAATAGGGTATTGTTCTTTGAGCATTTTCCAGTTAATGCGATCGCCTTCCGGCGTCATCCGTGCCTTCGCATCTTTCCAGGCTTCGGCGTCCTTTATTGTAAAATCCATAAACTCCGGCGTGGAGGTAACATGCTTCCACTGTTTCATCGTCGCGCCCCAACTGGTCGTATAAATTTTATATTTATCCGTCTCCTCAATCACACGCTGGTCATACATCGGGCTGTTGTCCGTAAAAATTGTGGCAACCTTGTCAATGTCAAAGAAGTCACGATAATCCATGCCGGCCGGCATACCCTCCCGCTCCCAACGCTCTATGGTCGTCCCCCACGGGCTGTCACTGATGGGAATTCTATCCGCCTCCCGGTGTTCAAACATCCGCATGAACCGTTGTTTTGTCGTCATTAGCATCATCGTCTATTCCCCACTTTCACAAGATGTCACTGTGTTTTTTGGCTTGAATCTTTGTCACATGTCACAATACACTTTTCTCAAATTCCGTGTCCACCAAGATGTCTTAGCCCTATATGCCAACCTTTCACAAGACATCGCTGTGTTTTTTTGTCTGAAACTTCGCCACATGTCCCAATACGCTTTTCTCAAATTCCGTGTCCACCAAGATGTCTTAGCCCTATAT
>JBBRWP010000389.1:0-1873 GCA_038249175.1 Acetivibrionales bacterium | reverse complement strand
CGCCAATCCGGGAGAAAAGAAGCCATGTGTGCATAAAAATTCGCATTATGTCTTTTTTCCAACAAATGCGCCAGCTCATGCACAACCACATACTGAAGACAGCCTTTGGGCTTTTTCACCAGCTGCAGGTTTAACCAGATTCGCTTTTTCGCAATGCTGCAGGTTCCCCAACGTGTTTTCATATTTTTGATGCGAAGCTCTTTTGCCTTGACATGCATCTTTGTTTCCCATGTCTGTACAAGCGGTTCAGCTGCCGCCAACAAAACGCTGCGGTACCAGTCGTGTAGTATCTTTTCCCGTTGTGCCCCTGTGCTTTCCGCACGTGCATTAAGTATCAACTTGCCGTTTTCCAAGAAAACGTATCCAGCTGTTGAGCAAGATCTGACCTCCAGGTGCAGCCACTCTCCCCATAAAGCATGTTGTTCACCGGTGGCATAGCACTGTTCTACCGGCTGTTCATAATGTTCATATTTTTTCACATGTTTTTGTATCCAGGCCATTCTTGAAAGAGCAAAGCGGCGTATGGTTTCATCTGTTGTCCGATTCGGTGCGGTTATACGGACGGTTCCCTCTGGTGGCAATACATATAGGTGCATGTGTTTCATTTTCTTTTTAATGATCTCAATCTCTATGCCGGAAATAAGCATGCATTGTCCTGCTTTCATTGTATGATTCTGGTGTGACATTATCGTCAATAAAAGGAATCTTCCTGTTTCTTGCACTAAGGGCAAAGCATCAATGTCCATCACTGGCTCACAACGTTGCTATAGATTCTTCCATCCCGTCCATCCCTATCAGGAAGTAATTTAATTTTTCTATCACAGGCATCCTCTTAGTAAGGTCATTTACAACAAACTGCCCACATAGCCCCCATCCACACAAATGGATTGACCCGTGATATAAGAAGCCTGTGTCGATGCCAGAAAGGCAACAGCAGCCGCAAATTCTTCCGGTTTTCCCAGGCGGCCCATAGGGATACTCTTTTCCCAACCCTGTCTGACCTCTTCTTCTGTTTTCTCGCCCGTCTGCGCGGCTTTCTTGGCCAATCCGTCCAGCCGCTGTGTCTGTGTGTATCCCGGAAGAACACAATTCACTGTAACGCCATCTTTGCCTGTTTCGTTGGCCAGGGTGCGTGCAAAGCCTGTCACCGCCGCACGCAGGCTGTTCGAAAGCATGAGGTTCTCCTGTGGTTGCTTCACCGCCACCGATGTTGAAAAAATGATTCTTCCCCATTTTCGTTCCTGCATCCCCGGCAAGAATTTCTCCGTCAGGAAAACAGCGCTGCGCAAGAGTTGTTGGTATGCCTGGTCCCACTGGGACAAGGACAATTCGTTAAACTTTCCTGCAACTGGCCCGCCGGTATTATGAAAAAGGATATCCACCTTTCCGAATCGTTCCAGCACCTGCTGGCTGATCTTTTCAAGATCCGCTTCAGAAGCTGTGTCTGCAGCATAGACAAAAGTTTTTACACCAAATTCCAGCGCAATTTCCTCTGCGGTTTTTTGTAGTTTTTCTGCATGACGCGCACTCAAAATAAGGGTTGCGCCTTCTGCGGCCAGACTTCTGGCAACGGCTTCACCAAGCCCTGAACTGCCCCCACCGACAAACGCGATTTTATCTTTTAACCCAAAGTTCATTTTGCACCTCCATACCAATTGACTCTACTCTCATGATATACTATTGTACAAGTAATAACAAAAAACAAGTATCTGTTATTAAATCAAAACTAAAGAACACACACCTGTTTTAAAAAACAAGCAAAACAGATGAATGGCGATTTCTTCGAAACAACCAGGAGGTTCAACATGCAAAGTACACAAGCGCTGCTCAAAAAGACCATTCTTTATGATAACCCATCCGAATTGCCTGTTTT
>JBBRWP010000388.1:0-1877 GCA_038249175.1 Acetivibrionales bacterium | reverse complement strand
GTTCTAAACCGTCTCCCGTCTGACCTGCGGGCAGTCTCGGTGCTGGTAGACCTGGATGAACTGGACTACGGCGAAGCATCCCGCCGGATCCAACGGCCCGTGGGAACCATCAAAAGCCGGTTGTTCCGGTCGCGCACGGTTCTGCGCAGAAAGCTAAAAGCTTATTTCAATACTGGCATCCGAACCGACCGGTCCCGATAGTCCGGTCTACCCCTATCGATTTCTTTTACCCTTTATTTCTTATGGTTTGATCCGATGAGGTGACGAACATGGCAAAACTACTTCCCGCATTCCACGTCATGAAATCATAAAAAAATATCATTTCAGCCAAAACAAACGCACCATAAATTTACCTCCCACTTAGAGGTTGAAAATCATATAAAGACGGTGGATTGTTCCAAATATGAACAAATAACCAGCCTATATCTCCCACTTCTTCTATAAATATGCACCACCCTGCATTTTCAGCCTGAAAACACAAGAGTTTTGTCAAGTTTGGTTTTCACCCATTGGGTGAAGGAAAAAGCGGTTGAATCAACTAATTTTCACCCGCCGCGCATGTTAAAATTGGAGGAGATAAAAACAATAGTGTGAAAAAGGATTTAATTTTGATCAATAAAATTGATTTTTCAGCCAGGAATCTGACGTCAAATGCAGGCTTATTTCTTCTGCTCGAAAGCGCAAAGACCAATGGTATTTTTGAACTGATTGACACAGACCTGGTGTTTGATAATGAATCAACCAACAAAATCAAGATGAATCACATCAAAACGATGCTCTGCGGCCACTTTATTGGGATCGAAAAATTAGAACGACTCAAACTCCTGCAAGGGGATCCACTGGTTAACGAGTTTGATATTTCGGTGAAGGAACCTGAAACGGTTTCAAGATTTTTAGGAAACTTCAGCTACAAAACAACTCAAATGTTCAAAAATATTAATTTCAAAGTCTTCAAAAAGCTCCTTTCTAAGCATAAGCTAACATCCATCACCATCGATATTGACAGCAGTGTGATCAACGTAGAAGGCCATCAAGAAGGCGCAGCGAAGGGCTATAATCCAAAGAACCTGGGCAACCTGTGTTACAACATCCAGTTTGCGTTCTGTGATGAACTCAAGGCATATATCACTGGATTTGTGCGAAGCGGCAATACCTATACAGCCAATGGTGCAGCTGAAATGATCAAAGAAATCGTTGCTAATATCAAAACGGATGATTTAGAAATCCTGTTCCGTATGGACAGTGGTTATTTTGATGAGGATATTATTGCAACGATAGAATTATTGAGTTGCAAGTATTTGATCAAGGGCAAAGAATATCCAACACTGGCTTCACAAGTAACGGCCCCATCCATTTTATTCGTGAAAGGTGTTGAGGGCAGGGAAACGGCAGAGCTTGTTACGAAACTAAACACATGGGACAAAGACAGAAGATTTGTCGTATCTCGCGTGTTGAAACCAGAAAAAGACAGGGCACAATTATCACTCCTGGAAGGCGATGAATACGAATACTTTTTCTTTGTGACCAATACCGAACTACCTTCGGAAAAAGTTGTCATTTCTTACGAAAAGCGCGGCAACTCTGAAAATTACATCAAGGAAGCTAAATACGATATGGCGGTTGGCCATCTTTTACTCAAATCGTTTTGGGCAAATGAGGCCGTGTTTCAGATGATGATGCTTTCATACAATCTGTTTTTACTGTTCAAATTTGATTCATTAAGCATTTCAGAATACCGACAGCAAATCAAGACATTCCGATTGAAGTATGTGTTTCTTGCTGCGAAAATTATCAGAACTGCAAGGTATGTTGTGATGAAGCTCTCAGCAAAGTATCCGTACAAAGATGTGTATGAAAATTGCTTGCTCTAACAAGAT
>JBBRWP010000387.1:0-1877 GCA_038249175.1 Acetivibrionales bacterium | reverse complement strand
ATTGCTAAGGAATTGACAACTCTACTTGGTGTATCGGAAACAGTTCCTGATTCCTTTGAAGGGATTCCAGTCCTTAATAATCAAAGATCGTGGTTTTTCGGATATCACCTAAATTTTGCAAACGTCTTTCATCTGAAAAAGCCTAACTAGTCCGTTACTCTCGGGCGTGTCGCTGGCCACGACCCTAACCCACATAAGTGGCTGTTTGGTTTTGTAGGACAGTCTCTCGGTGGTTAGAAACCGTCTCACTTTGTCACTTTTTTCGAAAAAAGGCGTAACTATCCATCCTCGTTGTATGTCTTTTCCTTTTTAAAGGCTTAATTGTTCAACCTAAACCAATCGCCACCCAGGCATCCCACTGTTTCGGATGTAAATGATTTGCAGGAGTAGTTAATCCGAATTGGTTAGATCCTGTACGCAGTTTACCTGCAACTCTGACAAGGAAGGTGCGTATTGTTGAAGGTTCCCATCGGCGTAATTGTTTATCGCCACTGCATAGTGCCATCCAACGAACAGTATTGTATGCCAGAATTGAGCATTGGAATATGGCGCTGCTACCCCAGAAATCATCCATCTTTATTTGACCAAGTGCCATCTGATTTTTGGATTCTTCTATCCAGGTTTCGCAGGTGGCTCGTTGCCCATAAGATTTATGGGTTTGCCAGCAGGTTAAATCTTCGGTGGTCGCATAGCAGAAGAAATCGTATTCTTTCACTTCGAATAATTGGCCATTACCACCTTTCTTCTCATCTTTTCGCTCTTGGCGTACGGCAACAAAACGACGGGCACATTTCCAATCGGCGCATTTATGCCAAAATATGCATTGTTCCCAGCCTGCCTTGTCGGGGACGGCCTCCCATGTTTGGCTGAAAAGGAGTTCTTTCAATCCCTTGAGCTTTACCTTCACAAGATAACCGTGATCAAAACGGTCGAGGAGGTCAAAAAGCTTACCGTTAAAGAATCCACTGTCACCGCGAAACAAGATAGTCTGATTCTTCGGTAAATGGGCCAGCAGCTGCTTGGTAAATTCAACAACTCCGTTGCTGGTGTAGGCATTTCCACTTCTCAGCCAGCCCTGCAAAATTTCTTTGGTTTCTGCGCAAAAGGCAAGAATGGGATGGTATGATGCTTTGCCTTTACGAAAAGGATTGTAGCCTTTTTTGACTCCTTGTTGCTTGCCGTAGGCAGTTTTCTCCGTCGAGTCTACATCAATTACGCGACATGACCGCATTGCAATAGTGGAAACACCACGTCTCAATGCCTTCCGCCAGAACCTCCCGCGAAGACGATGATTCAATGTCTCCATTTGAGATACCTGACGCTCTTTAAATGTCCGAAATAACCGGCCAAGGGTACTGTTGTCAGGAATTGCTACCCAACCTGCCAACTTTCTCAAAACACCATCGGCCCATATCGTCATCACACTGCTCAATGCTCTTGCTCCAGCTACGGTAGCTATAATCGTGAGAAATACCGCATCGACTGAATCATAGAGGGCATTAGCGCCTCGTTCATGATCAACGGTCTCTTTAATCAGCTGTACGATTCCTGCTTTACGCAGAAATTTCACAACTGGAATAAGACCTGCCTGACTGGTTAACCCTTTGCCATGGTTGCTGATGGTGACTTTTTTTGATGACACTCGGGCACTTCGTTTGCTATTATTTGGTTTCATGAAAAAGGTGACTCCTCAAAATTGTTTTCTTGGTCGTTAACGTTTTGAGGATATTACCTTTTTCATGTTCTTTTGTCATCTATCTGCAATATTTAGGTATAATTATAAGGTGAATTGATGAAAATATTAATGGTTCTTACCTCACACGATACACTTGGCGATACAGGTTTAAAGACCGGTTTCTGGTTAGAAGAATTTGCTT
>JBBRWP010000386.1:0-1954 GCA_038249175.1 Acetivibrionales bacterium | reverse complement strand
GGAGAGTCCGTCAGTTTGTATCAGTGCAATGAGTGCCGATGTAACCAAAAGCTTATCAGCAATCGGGTCTAGAAATTTGCCAAGATCGGTAATGAGGTGGTACTTTCGGGCAATGTAGCCGTCCACCGCATCCGAGGCAGATGCAATGATAAAAATAACAACGGCAGCCCAACGGCCCCATTCCGAAAGACCAAAAAACTGACCGAACCACCCTGGCAGCAGAAAAAACAAAAAAACGGGTGTTGCTGCGATACGAAAAATGGATATCTTGTTGGGTAAATTCATCTAGCCCTATTCCTTTCTCTTCGTGTAAACACAAAACTTGCTGAGAATGCTTCGCATTTTCAGAATTATCTCCTTGCTTTCTCTAGAATATGGCCATCGCCATCATATCATATTCCTGCATACACAAAAACTTGATTTTTTGCATTTGGCCAATCGTTAAGGGCTGTTCTGACGCAATGTACACCACTGGGTCAATATCCGGTGCTTCGGCTTCCGTCCGTCCCACATAAAACAAACCATCATCAGAGACCCCTTCAATTAAAGCAACAGCACTTTGATCAAGCCGCGAAGTATGCCAATTCTCGACATTTTTCTGTTGCATCGCAAGCAGCGTATCCCGTCTTTTTTTCCGTACACGCACCGCCACCTGATTCTTCATTTTTCCGGCGGGTGTTCCGTGTTCTTTGGAATAATCAAAAACACCCGTGTGTTCAAAAGGCGCCTCTGCCACAAAATTCAGCAGGGTTTCAAAGTTTTCCTCTGTCTCTCCTGGAAAGCCAGTAATGTAGGTTGTCCGCAGCACAATTCCCGGCACAGCGGTGCGCAAACGCAAGAGCAGTGCCTTGATTTCTTCTGCATTTCCTTTTCGTCCCATACGCTTTAAGATGGGGTCAGAAATATGCTGAATGGGCAGATCCAGATAGCGGGCAAGTTTTGGATTATTTTGTAACTCTGCGATCAATGCTGCATCCACTTCTTCGGGGTAACAATACAGCAGGCGTATTCGCTCCAGTAACTGTATCTCAGAAAGCGCTTGTATTAACGGCACCAATTGGTGTTCTCCCGAAAAGTCCATACCGTAACGTGTGACATCCTGGGCCACCAGCACAATTTCTTTGGCACCGGCGGACACAAGTGCCTCCGCCTCTTTGATTAAATTCTTTATGGGTCTGCTGCGATAGGGACCACGCAGGGAAGGAATGATGCAGTATGTACAGTGGTTGTCGCAGCCCTCTGCAATTTTCAGGTATTGAAAAGGTCGAGTTTCAGATAACACTCTCCGATTTTCTAAATATTGGGTACCGCTGAGGGCACCCGCATAACACCGTTCAGCATTTTCCTGCGCAAAAAGACTGTTCAGAATGGCCGCGGTTTCGCCAATATGCCCCGTGCCGATAACAGCATCCACTTCCGGCATCTGGTCTATAATGCCCTGCTGATACCGTTCCGCCAGACAACCCGTGACCAGCAGCTTTTGCAAGACACCCTCATTTTTTTGCCTGGATGCCGCCAATATGGCTTCAATGGCTTCCTCCTGCGCACTTTTGATGAAAGCACAGGTGTTGACAATAATGGCATCTGCAGCGGCAACATCTGTAACAATGGTATAGCCATCGTCCTGCAATAACCCAAGCATGATTTCACTGTCCACATCATTTTTCGGGCAACCCAATGCAATCAAGGCTACCGTTTTTTTCGAACCATGTTGAATGCTATGATTTCCTGCATCTCCCACAAAATCCTCCTTGGCACAATTTCTCATTCGTCAATTGCTCAATACAAAAAATCTTTAACACTACAGCGTGAGTTTGAATAATTCATTTTTATGATCCTTTATTTATGCGGACTTACAACAAGTCAGAATCCTCAAAAATGATGCTAGATTTGGCGTAAATATCGAAGTCACGCTGTAGTGTTAATCTGTATTGGACATGACGCATTTCTCTTC
>JBBRWP010000385.1:0-1963 GCA_038249175.1 Acetivibrionales bacterium | reverse complement strand
TAGTTTATGCCGCTGCCTGCCCATTTCTAAAAGCGATGACGGTGGGAATACTCATAATACCAAATTTTGCAGCCAATTCCGGTTCTTCATCGACATTCACTTTCACAACTTTTGCGGTATCACCAAGCTCTTTGCCCAGTTCTTCCAGTGTTGGGGAAAGCATACGACAGGGTCCACACCAGGGTGCCCAGAAATCCACAAGGACAGGAACCGTAGACTGAAGTACTTCCTGATCAAATGATTGTTTTGTAACATCCTTTGCCATAATCATAACCTCCATAAATAATTTTTTGACGATTGCCGCAATTCCTGAAGCGGAACTTTTTGCAATGCAACATATATTCCTTGTACTCATTGTACCATGATTTTGAAGCGGTATTCGTGACGAAGTTACGGGATTTTTTTTCCATGCTTATTTTTTAATAATCGAAAGCTGGCTTTTTTCCCAATGAATATTTCTTTATCTGCATATAACAGCCATTTTTCTTTTCTTTGGTCAACCCTTTTTTAGAAATTGACTGCCGGATTTCTTCTGTCTGTGCTATACTGGTTTTCATGTGCCTGTTTCAAAAAAAGGCTACCATCAAAAAACATTAAAAAGGCAGGAAAAAAAATGAAAAAAATAATGATTGCTGTACTGATTATATCCCTATGGATGCTCATTGCCGCTTGCGGTGCAACGGCGGGCAGTACTGGAAAAACAGAGGACGATGTGCAGACCGCTATCGATACGGGTATGAAGCAGCTACAGTTACCTGAAAAGGGAGAACCGATTGCCATTATAAAAACCAGCATGGGGGATTTGTATATTAAACTGTTACCCGATGCAGCCCCCAAAGCGGTCGAGAATTTTTCCACCCACGCCAAAGATAGCTATTATAACGGCCTTATTTTGCATCGTGTTATCAAAGATTTTATGATTCAGGGGGGAGATCCAAAGGGTGACGGCACCGGAGGTGAAAGCATTTGGGGATTACCGTTTGAAGATGAGTTTTCAATCGATGCTTTTAACTTCCGTGGCGCTTTATCCATGGCCAATGCTGGTCCTGATACAAACGGCAGCCAGTTCTTTGTGGTGCAGGCGGATGAAAAAACAATAGATCCAAATATTTTACCGCAAATGTTAGAAGGTGGTTGGCCCAAGGAGGCGGTAGATGCCTACGGGAAAATTGGAGGAACACCACATTTGGATCATAAGCATGCAGTGTTTGGACAAGTGTATCAGGGATTGGATGTTTTGGATGCCATCGCCAATGTGAAAACGACCGATGATAAACCGGAGGCTGATGTCAAAATTAACACCATCGAGATACAAACCTTTGGCGAATAGCCGTGAGCCGTGTTGTCATACGGTTTTTGAAGGTCAGCATAGCGTTGAGACGCTTGGAGAATCGCTGCGAATGCGTAGAGATAATTGTATTTGCCGACTCATTGAGAGGAATAAGGTTACTTTGTGCAAATGAATAAAAGCAGATTTAACATTGTAAATGTGTTTTTGATTGTCCTGTCCGTTTTGACCATAGTGCAAGCCTTCTCTGCCCGCAGTGTCTCTGCCGGTTGGGACTTTGGATTGCTGCTTCCTTTGCTGTTGGGTATTTCCGGGCTTTTATTTGTTCTGCTGAGATTGGTGAAAAAGCGCCCTTTGATAACACAGAAAAAGCATAAACAAGCCAGTTCGATTATCATTATTGCTGTCCTTTGTATTTTTGTAGCCGTCGAAAGCACATTGTTTCTGGATCCGATTTTTCATGGTGCTGAGCAGTTCCCGGAAGAAATTCAGGAGCCCTGGGTCATTGTTTTGGGTTGTAGAATCAAAGAAGATGGCTTCCCGACCTGGGCGCTGCAAAACCGTCTGGATGAGGCAATGGTTTGGGGAAAAACCCGACCGGGAACGCGATACGTTGTGTCTGGAGGTCAAGGACCAAACGAACCCATATCTGAGGGTTTGGCCATGGCTCAATAC
>JBBRWP010000384.1:0-1989 GCA_038249175.1 Acetivibrionales bacterium | reverse complement strand
GAACAGAATGACGGAACAGTTTCATTCTACAAGAAACTTGGTGCAGCACCCATGGTTGAGTGGATGGGATACAGGGTAAGTGAAAAACTTGAAGAGGAGGGCTATTTATGAACACAAAACTACCTGCCTGGGATCCATTTTTAAACTGGCAACCTGTCAGTGTGAAGTGGGTCAAGGTAGACATTGCAAAAGAGGATTTGAAAAGATTCCAGGAACGAAGCAATATCAAGGGTTTGGTTCAGACCTTTCTTTTCCTGCTCATCATTGCAAGCACAGCCTTTTTGTCCTACTTTTCTTTTTTGAACCACTATTGGCTCTTGCTCGCGCTTGGCCTATATCTGCATGGCACCGTATATGGCCACTTTGGTGACGGCATTCATGAGCTGATTCATAATACTGTTTTCAAAAGCAAATTGCTGAATAAAGCAGTAACGACACTTTTTGGTCTGTTGTACTGGCCGTATAATCCTTATTTTTATCGTGCCAGCCATGTGAATTTCCACCACAGATATACGTTACATCAAAACAGCGACGGGGAAGATGTCCCGAATTATGTCGAATTGTCTAAAAAGACATTGATAGGTTTGTTTTTGAACGTATTGCACATTCGTAGTTTGGTTCAGTGCTTTGCACGTCTTTTTACACTGAAGCCCGTCAGCAAAGGCTGGCGGATGCGTGGCTATCCGTTGGATCAATGGGAAAAATTTGTCCTCGAAAAGGTCTCTGAAAAAGAAAGAAAAGAAATAAAAAACTTTGCTATTCTTTCCTTGGTTTTCAACATCGTTTTTGTTGCTGCCAGTATTTGGAGCGGTCAGTGGTTTCTGATTGTCCTGATAACGTTAGCACCATTTTATGGCGCAGGCATTCACGGTTTTATGTGCGGCATTCATCAGCATGCCAATTGTGCGGCGAATGAGCCGGATTTCAGGAAAAGCTGTGGCGATGCACGCCTGGATCCCATCAGTTCTATTTTGTACTGGCACATGGAGTTCCACATTGAACACCACATGATGGCATCTATTCCCTGTTATAATCTGAAAAAGTTCGGGGAGTTCGTATCGGATCAAATGCCGTCAAAAGAACACGCCATACCACGCATGTTCCGCCTGGCCAGGCAAAGCCCTGAAGTGTTCGGAAGCAGGGAAGCGTGGCGCGAAAATTTTGGCCGCTTTAAGGGGTTTTGATGGACTGATAAGTATCCTTTAAGCGGTAAAACAATGCTTCTTCCGATGCCCACTGATATCCATTCCAAATACCTTTGAAAAGGCTCTCGTAAATCCCTCGTGGGAATCAAACACGAAGTCCATTGACACATCCAGAATCCTTTCATCACGGTCACGCGATTGTCTGTTCAATATAAAAGTCAACGGGATCCATACAATTGGTCTGTTCATGTGCGAGTACTGGCATAGGGCAAAGGGTTTTCAAGCATATGATTTTCCTGTTTGCAATGGACAAGAGCAGTCTGGCTTATTATACAAAAAAAATAAAGGAGATTGACAAGATGGGCATTATTGAAAAGTTCCGCCTTGACGGCAAAGTGGCTTTTGTTACCGGGGGAGCCCGTGGTATCGGGAAAAGTGTTGCGACGGCTTTTTGTGAAGCAGGTGCAGATGTAATCATCGTCGATATCGAGGCGGCAGAGGCCGAAAAAACGGCTGTAATGCTTGCAGAAACAACCGGCTCCCGTACGATGGCCATTCATGCTGATGTTACCAATCCTGATCAGGTGAATGCCATGATTGAGAAAATTGTTGAAAAATACGGAAAAGTAGACATTGCCATGTGTAATGCCGGGATATGCATCAATGTTCCCTCCGAGGATATGACCTATGAACAGTGGCAAAAAGTCATCAATGTCAATTTGACGGGTGTTTTCCTGACAGCCCAGGCAGCTGGAAAGCAGATGCTGAAACAGGAACACGGCGGCTCTATCATCAATACGGCATCCATGTCCGCCCATATCGTCAACATACCTCAGCCGCAATG
>JBBRWP010000383.1:0-2025 GCA_038249175.1 Acetivibrionales bacterium | reverse complement strand
TGGCTGTTTACTTCAGCCAGTGGTCCATTGCTTTTATCAATATCATACATCCATTTTTGCGGAATGCTCGGACCCCGGGTATTGGAACGCACCATAACCACATCACCGATTTCACCGCTGTCCACAATTTCCTTCGCATCCACGAAACTGTCATCAAACCGGCGCATGAACGCCATCTGAAGCTTAACGCCACCTTCTTTGCAGGCTTTGATCATGTCATCACATTCAAATTCATCCATGGCCATCGGTTTTTCGCAAAGCACATGTTTGCCGGCTTTTGCAGCAGCGATAACAATTTCTCTATGGTATACCGTTGGCGAAACAACAACAACCGCATCCACCGATGCATCCTGTAGTGCCTCCTTGTAACCGGGATACCATGTAGATATGCCCAGTTCCTCACAGGCTTTCATGCCGGCTTCACGAAACGGGTCCGCCACGGCCACAACTTTTGCATGGGGAACCCTGGAGCGGAAATTCATCGCATGAATCATGCCGGCGCGCCCCGCCCCGATAATACAAATACCTACTTCATTTTTACTCACGTTTATACGGCCCTTTCTGTCTGAGGTAAACCGGACAAAATAGCTATATGCCGGTTAATTTCCAGGAGTTTCCCATTTCCAGGAATGCAATCTTTTGTTGTCCAGCCTATTCTTTGTGGTAAATAAACTGTTGTTTTTCTGATCAAAAATCAACAAACTTTTACAAGTTACATATCATCCACATAAACCCAGGACCCCGTCTGAATGGATTTTTCAACCGCATCGAGTACCTGGCAGTTTTTCCAGCCGTCATGAAAATCAGGTTGTGCCGGCTTGTTCTCACTGATGCAGGAAAAGAAATCTGCAAATTCATTCACGAAGGTGTTTTCATATCCGATGATATGTCCTGCCGGCCACCATGCGGAAATATAGGGATGAATGCCTTCAGTAACCAGAATTTTCTTGAATCCCTGCACTTCCACTTCATCCTCGCCGGACCAGAATTCCAATTCATTCATCTTTTCAAAGTCAAATACGATGGAGCCCTTGCTGCCGTTGATTTCGATACGTTTGTGATTCTTTCTACCGCCGGCGAAACGGGATGCTTCGAATGTGCCCATTGCACCATTCTTAAATCTAGCTAAAAAAGCTGTGGCATCATCGACGGTCACTTCTTCCGTTTCCGTTTCCACTTTGCCATCTGCGGTCAGCATGGTATTGAGTGTTTCTCCCGCTGCAGCCTTAGGACGCTGCTTAATGAATGTTTCATCCGTACCTACTACCTTGTCAATTTCACCAACCAGGTATCTGGACATATCCACCAAATGGGAATTCAGATCGGCATGGGCGCCGAATCCGGCAATCTTCTTGTTCAACTGCCAGGTTAAGGGATAACTGGCATCCATTATCCAGTCCTGAAGATAGACCCCCCTGAAATGACGGATTTCGCCTATCCTGCCATCTTGAATCATTTTTTTTGCCAGGGCAAGTGCGGGAACTCTCCGATAATTGTGGCCAAGCATGTGTACGATGCCGGCTTCTTTTGCAGCCTCAAGCATGGCTTTGGCTTCAGTTGCATTCATTGCCAGCGGTTTCTCACAAAAAACATGCTTGCCTGCCTTTGCAGCAGCAATAGCGATGGCCTGATGATGAACGGTCGGCGTCACAATGTCGATGATATCGATATCATCGCGTGCAACAACATCCCGCCAGTCCGTACAGGTTTCTTCCCACCCGAAAGCTTCTGCAGCCTGTTTAACCAGATGTTCCTTTGTGCCGCAGATGAGTTTTTTCACAGGTTCCAATCCGCTGTTGAAAAAGAATGGCGCATTCGTAATGCCAAAGCTGTGGGCTTTGCCCATGAATCGATATCCTATCATGCCAATGTTCACTTTTTTCATTCTGTTTCCCTCCGTCGGATTCATTCGTTACGAAAGTCCTAGCGACTTCCTTCAGGCGTGAGGTCGAATACCTTTGCGACCAGTTCCAGTTCCGTACTCATATGTCCAACGACGATGCAGCTGTGATGTGAATAAAGAAG
>JBBRWP010000382.1:0-2031 GCA_038249175.1 Acetivibrionales bacterium | reverse complement strand
CCGGTGGTGACAACTTATAGTTATACCAGGATTCATTAGCCTGCCAGATACCGTTTGGCACCCAGTTAAAGGCGAAACCCTCGCGCATCTTGTCAAATTCTTCTTTGTTGCGGTTGATAAATTTCGGTTGATTCAAATCCATCATGGGCATCCCTTCGAAGTCAATCCAATTGTCCCAATATATCCCTTTAGGACCATAGAGTGATAGTGCCTGTCCTTCTTCCCCGGTCAGCCAGTCAAGGAATTCATAAATTCTCTCAGGTTCTTTGGCACTTGCGGTGATTGCCGTGACGTTCCAGCCAACCATGGCATAGGAACTGACCGTCACTTTTGACTTGTCAAGACCTGCTTTTACAGGAGAAGGGATGACTTCATAGCCGCCGGCCGGATCAATTACACGATAAGCATCATGCCGGGCTTTCAAACTGTTTCCGCAGTCCCCGGGGACAGAGAAAGGAACCTTGCCATTGGCAAATTTCTCATCCCGCTGTTCCAACGTATTGGCAAAATCTTCTGCTGAAAGCAAGCCTTCACGATAAAGTTTGTTCGCCCAAAGTACAGCTTCTGTAAACTCAGGGTCATCCAAAGCAGAGATGAGCTGACCGTTTTTTTGTGATGCAGCCATCCAGATCAAGTCACGGACGCGGCCCTCACCAAAAACTGTTGTAAATATGGAAAAATCCTCTATCATCATGGGTATGATATCCGGTTGCTTCGCCTTTACTGCAACCAGGTAGTTGTATACCTGGTCGAGAGTTTTTAACTCTGGACGTCCAGCGGCGTCGTACATTTTTTTGTCTACCACGAAGCCATGATTCCCGAGCGGGTACTTTTCGTTGGTATACCATGCAGGCATGCCGTACCATTTTTGGTCGATGCTGGATCGTAAGGCGTTGACAAGTTTTTTGTCGCCATATTTCTGGAAATAAGGATATTTTCCATAGTAGTCATCGAGGGGTACGAGTATGCCTTGTTTGGCAAGAGCTTCCAACTCAGAACCGCGGTCCAATGTGATCGCATCCGGAAGTTCACCTGATGCAATCATGGTGGACAGCTTCGCCTGTGCACTGCCGCCAGACAATATCCATTCAATTTCGACATTTTTGTTTTCATCCATCCATTTGGAAATGACATCTTCTCCCCATGGTGTCATGTATGTCGCCCAATCATAATGAACGTACCAGGTGAAATGAAGTTTCTCTTTTTTTTCAATCGGCGGGGCTTCGCTTGCTTCTGTAGTTTCTGTTGCTGCTGCCACGGAAGATTCTGCGACAGGGGCTGTACTCGAGGATGTTGCAGGTGCTGCTACTGTACCACAGGCAGAAACCAACATTGAGAAGCAGAGAATCAGAACGATAAAGCGGGCGATTTGTGAAAACTTTTTGTTCATAATGGATCCTCCTTTAGGAATCATAAGGTATTTGGAACATGGATACAATGGTTGAAGTGCGGTGCATTCTATCATGGGTGCCTGGACTGCCTGTATACCGACAATCAAAGCCAATCATGAACATCGTGAATGGATTTAAAAAAGGGTGAATATCAGCCGAAAATAGAAAAATTTACCTTTTGTAAAGAAATATCTACACCCGTATGATCCGTATCGGTCAACCTTTGACTGAACCAAGCATGACACCTTTTACGAAATACTTCTGCAAAAAGGGATAAAGCAGAATAATCGGTGCTGATATAAAAACCATGTTAGTGACAATAATAGAACGTGTTGTGATATTTGACAGCTGCTGTATGGCACCGGAAGCATTTGTCTTTTTTTGCAGCTCTTCGATGGCCGTCGTTTGATTAATGATTGCGTTCAATATGGATTGTAGCGGCATCAAGTCCTGCCGTTTGTTGATAAACAGCATGGCACTAAACCATTCGTTCCAAAGTCCCACGGCTGAAAATAGAGATAAAGCCGCGTATGCCGGTAAAGAAACGGGCATGATGATACGAAAAAATATGGTAATGTAGTTCGCACCGTCTATGCGGGCAGATTCTTCCAAAGATTCCGGGATGTCAGAAAAAAAGGAT
>JBBRWP010000381.1:0-2035 GCA_038249175.1 Acetivibrionales bacterium | reverse complement strand
TTATGCATCAAAAAGCACACGCAGGTACTTTTTCTTTCCTTGTTTAATAACCAAAGCATTGTCCTGAAGGTCTTCTGCGCCATAGCGCTGATCCACCGATGCGACTTTGCCTCCGTTCACAGAAACACCGCCACCCGAGACCATGCGCCGTGCTTCCCCCTTGGAAGGTAACAATGCGCTATCGGTTAGTAACGAAAGTATAGGATACCCTTCTGCCAGAAGAGAAGCAGTCAAATGCACAGTCGGCATATCCTCAGAAACAGTACCACCCGCAAACAGGGCTTTTGCTGCATCTTGTGCCTTTTGGGCTTCGTCGGCACCATGTACTATGGCTGTTACTTCATAGGCCAGAACTGCCTTTGTTTCATTGATGTTGGCATTGGGTTGCAGTAAGTCTGCAATGCTGTCCATGGGCAGGAAAGTGAGCAGCTTTAAACAGCGGGCAACATCTGCATCCGCCACGTTCCGCCAGTATTGATAAAAATCATAGGGGCTTGTTTTGTCCGGATCCAGCCAAACGGCCCCATTCTCTGTCTTGCCCATCTTTTTGCCTTCACTGGTGGTTAAGAGCGTAAAGGTCATACCATAGGCTTCCTGCTGATGCACGCGGCGAATGAGGTCCGCACCGGCCAAAATATTGGACCATTGATCATCCCCGCCAAGCTGTAAACGACAGTCAAAATCTTCAAATAACTTTAAAAAATCGTATCCTTGCATGAGCATATAGTTGAATTCAATAAAAGAAAGTCCTTTTTCCAGACGGCTCTTAAAACAATCGGCTGTGAGCATGCGGTTCACGGAAAAATGTACACCGACATCCCGTAAAAAAGACACATAGTTCAGCTTCAGCAACCAGTCCGCATTGTTCATCATACGTGCCTTGCCTTCTCCAAAAGAAACCAGGTTATGCATCTGCTTTTGAAATGCGGCGCCATTTACAGCAATTTCTTCCTGCGTCAGCATTTTACGCATATCGCTTTTACCGGATGGATCGCCCACCATGGCTGTTCCTCCGCCGATAATCGCGATGGGCTGATGGCCGGCACGTTGCATATGTGCCATCACAATCAGTTGCAAAAGGTGACCCACATGCAGACTATCTGCTGTCGGGTCAAACCCAATATAAAATGCGGCAGACGTTGCACCTAACAAATTCCGAATTTTGTCCTCATGGGTGGTCTGCGCAATAAATCCACGCTCTTTCAAAGTCTCAAATACATTTTGCATAAGTTTTCCTCTCGTTGTGCTGCCAATGCTTAAAACTATGATATTCCGGCAGCAGAATGCTTTTCCTTTTGCTTTCTATTATAAATGACAGTGTCAAGACTTTCCAGCCTTTTTCGGCATCTTCCTGCACCTCTTCTCCTGTGCTATAATACATGGGTGTTGAATATTATTTTTTATGAGAAAACAGAAGAAAAAAGACGCAAGACAGTTGCATCAGGAGGCAAGACATGTACGCATCTGGAACAAAAAACAAGGGCAAGGCCGCAAACCCTGCCCCTACATATAGAAAAAGAAAAGGGCCTTCCCCTTTTGGCATTGTCATGGGCATCGTCATAAGACTCATTCTCCTAGTGTTTGCTATCCTTATTTTGGGTGGCAGTGTCGTCGGGGGCATGGTTGGCGGAGGCATCTACGGTATTATCAAATCCACCCCCATGATTAACCCCGACTCCCTGATTGTCCGTAACTTCAATTCCTATATTTACGACGTTCAGGGAAACACCATGGCCGAACTGAAACAGGAAGAAAACCGGGTATGGATAGATTACCCGGAAATACCGAAACAACTGGTCAATGCCTATATTGCCCTGGAAGACAAGCGGTTTTTTGAACATGACGGGGTGGACTACAACCGCATCGGTGCCGCCATGCTCTCCTATGCCAAGCACTTCATTAACCCGGACACCGATGTACAGGGCGGTTCAACCATAGACCAGCAACTCATTAAAAACCTCACAGGCAATCAGGAAACCACCATTAAACGAAAACTGCAGGAACAATGGCAGGCCATACAACTGGAAAAAGGATT
>JBBRWP010000380.1:0-2053 GCA_038249175.1 Acetivibrionales bacterium | reverse complement strand
CTATGCGTTATGGTATATGTGCTGAACCCAAAAATATCGACATTGTTCAGGCAGCAGGTTTTGATTACATCGAACCTGCATTGGCTCCGCTCGCTACCCTTTCAGAAGAGGATTTTTCTGCACTTTACAAAAAATACGCCGTTTCTGGAATTCGAGCAGAAGCCTTCAACGTTTTCTTTCCAGGAAGCATCCGTTTGACCGGACCGGATGTGGATTTTGATATCGTGAACTCCTACTGTGAAAAAGCACTGGCACGTGCTTCTGCACTGGGTGCAAAAACCACTGTTGTTGGCAGCGGCGGTTCCCGCAATATACCGGACGGATTTGATCGCAGTATGGCCAAAAAACAGATGGTGCAGGTTCTTCAGATTATCGGCGATGCTGCAAAACGATATGGGATCATTGCCGCCTTAGAACCTCTCAACAAACAAGAATGTAATTTTATCAACTCTATTGCCGAGGGTGCAGAAATGGTCACAGAGGCGAAACACCCGAATATACTGTTGTTAGCCGACTTCTACCATATGCAGGTAGAGAATGAACCCATGGCCACACTGCTGAATAAGAAGGGCATTTTGCGCCACATCCACATCGCCAACAGCAACGGCCGTATTTACCCGGTTCACCCGAATGAGGACAACTACGCAGAATTCTTTGAAATGCTTGAAAAAATCAAGTACAATGGTCGTATCAGTGTTGAGGCATCAACTGACAATCTGGCTGCCGATGCCCCAAAAGCACTGCAATTATTGAAAATAATGGAGGATAAGTAATGAGTAATGCAGTATTGGGAAACGGTGGGTTCCACCATGTCGCTATTAAAGTGAAAGATTTGGATGCAACCGTGGCGTTATATAAAAAGGTTTTGGGTTGTATAGAGACGGCTTCCTGGGGCGAAGGTAATGACAGAGGCATTATGCTAGATACCGGTGACGGTGGATGTTTTGAAGTATTCGCAGGCGGTACAGGTGCACCTGCTAACGGATTTTACCATGTAGCACTGCGCACTACAGGTTTGGATGAAGCCATGAAGGGCGTACGGGAAGCGGGACTAACTGTAACAATGGAGCCCAAAGATATTGTCATTGCCAGCACGCCGCCCATGCCGGTACGTATTGCTTTTTTTGAAGGATTGGATGGGGAATCCATCGAGTTGTTCCAAAATCGATAATGGCTAGTGTTTATATGGTGAATCGATAGTGATATTAAGAATCCATAATGGCTAAAGCGAAAGTCGTCTTAATGAACAAAAATGTTCATACAAAAAAACAATCCATGTGTGAACCGTTCCGGGTCAACATGACACTTGCCCCGGAACGGCTTCTGTGTGGCTTTATAAAACTGAAAGGAAAAGCATCATGATACCAACGCCACATATTGCTGCAACATCCAAGGATGCAATCGCTGAAACGATTTTACTGCCGGGAGATCCGCTCCGTGCAAAATTCATTGCTGATACATTCCTATCTGACGTGGTTTGCTTCAATGAAACCCGCGGCATGCTGGGGTTTACTGGCACCTATGAAGGTAAGCGTATCTCTGTGATGGGTACCGGCATGGGCATGCCATCCATTGGCATCTATTCATGGGAACTCATACACGAATATGGTGTAAAAAACCTGATTCGTATCGGTTCAGCCGGTTCATTACAAGCAGATCTTCATGTGCGGGACATTGTTCTAGGCATGGGTGCATCGACAAACTCAGACTATGCCAGGCAATACGGTTTACCGGGCAGCATTGCACCCCTTGCGTCATGGACACTGCTGAGCAAAGCTGTCAATATCGCTGAGAACATGCAGTTACCGGTCCGTGTCGGGAACATTCTCTCTTCCGATGTTTTTTATGATGACGATCCCAATGCGTGGAAACAATGGGCAAAAATGGGTGTCCTGGCCGTTGAAATGGAAGCAGCCGCGCTCTACTTAAATGCTGCCAGAGCCGGAGCCAATGCCTTGTGCATCTTGACAGTTTCAGATTCTTTGGTAACGCATGAAGCAACCACGGCGGAAGAACGTCAGAAAACGTTGACAGATATGATTCAAATTGCCCT
>JBBRWP010000379.1:0-2088 GCA_038249175.1 Acetivibrionales bacterium | reverse complement strand
GGCAAGGGGTTCTTTACACCCACTTCCATGATATTCTGACGGGTTCCTGTGTTCAGGACAGCCGTGAGCATGCCATGGGGTTATATAGCGACGCTTTGGCTGTTGCCAACACAAATCGCGGAAACGCCATGCGTGCCATTGCAGCCGAAATCGATACCTCCAGATTCATTGTCAAAGAAGACATGGCCGCTACACAATCGGAAGGCGCCGGTGCCGGTTATGGTATTGAAAACTTCTCTGCCCCGGCAACGTCACGAAGTGCTGGGCTGAACCGCCTTTTCCACGTGTTCAACCCCTCCGCCCACACACGGCAAAGCGTGGTGGAACTGACTGTTTGGGACTGGGTCGGCAACCTCGCCCGGGTGTTCTTTATTGATGCAGACGGCAAACCGGTGGAGCACCAGTTGGTGGATCATTCTTTGCAAAAATACTGGGATCACCAATATTTCCGTGTGTTAATTGACGCGACCGTACCGGCACTGGGCTATGCGACCTTCCAAATGAAAGAAGCAGATTTATCCGACTATCCCTTCTTTTATCAGCCGGACAACAGAACCCATGAGGGTTTTGACGATACGGTGATGGACAATGGTATAATCCATGTCACATTTGACCGCCAAAGTGCTGAAGTGATTTCTTTAGTGGATAAAACGAGCGGCAAAGAGTTCATTAAAACCGGTGACAGTTCCGGACTGCGTTATTATATGACGGAAGCATCCTCTTCCAATGCCTGGCTCATTGGGCGCTATATTTCTGAAAGCAAATTGACTGGAAATACAAAGGTTAGTAAGACAAACGGGTCATTAAGGACCAGTTTGGAGATTGATATTCCATTCGCATCCTCATCCATGCATGTGGCTGTTTCATTGGACAAAGGGGCTTCGTCCTTGCAATACATGTTGAAAGTGGATTGGCATGAAGCCGGCAGAAAAGACGGCAGCCCCATTCCCATGCTAGCCTTTGTTGCCCCGGCCAATGAAGACGTTTCAGAATACCGTTTTGATGTCCCGGGCGGCGTTATGACACGCAAAGCCTTGCACCATGACGTACCGGGTCTGCAATACGGCGCTGCTTTGTTATCAGAAGATAAGGCGCTGACGTTGGTCGCAGACAGTAAGTACGGCTATAGAGGCGCGGACAATCAGATTGGTCTGACCCTCATTCATGCAGCAACAAGCCCGGACCCTTACCCGGAACGTGGTATCCACCATATCAAGATTAACCTTGGGGTCTTCTCAGCCTGTCCAAAGGTATTGGAAGAAAATGCAACGGATATCACCCATGCAATGTCCTATATTTCTGTCAATCCGCACATGGGCACCTTGCCTTTGCAGGCTTCGTTGCTGGAACTGGATGAGGATACCGGCGTTGTGCTCTCTGGTGTGAAGGGTGCCGAGGATGGCAAGGGCGTCATTGTAAGACTTTACAATGTTTTGAATAAGACAAGTGATGCTACATTGCGTTTTGGGAAAGATATTCTCTCTGCAGAAGTGGTTGATGTATTGGAACAGCCGGAAGTCGGAGTCCGTGAACCAAAAGTATCCGGCAATGCTGTAAGTCTTTCGGTGGGAGCAGCATCCATAGCCGCGCTGCGGGTTGTTTTAAAACAGTGAAGTTTCTAACACTACAGCGTGAGTTTGAATAATTCATTTTTATGATCCTTTAATTATGCGTACTTACAACAAGTCAGAATTCTCAAAAATGATGCTTTACTTGGCATAAATATCGAAGTTACGCTGTAGTGCTAACGATAAACACTGGTACAGTGTTGTAAAAAGTACTACTGCAATGTTTCAAAAATTAACATGTCATTGCTCCGAAAAACACAGCTTCAGTACTTAAAAATCACGATAACTGTTTTCAGAAAAACTTCACGACTCCCAAAATTACCGTAAGAGTCCCCATTCTGTTGAAAGTGCTTAAGATAAATGACAACAGAAAAAAGAAGGTGTATCGTCTTGTATGATACACCTTCTTCTTTTATATGAGGTTCTGCACTAAGTCGTGTCTCAAAAAACCAGGCAGGAAATCTGCTTACTTAATAGCAACAATTCTTTGTTCCTCATGGGAGATATAAGCATTTTCGAG
>JBBRWP010000378.1:0-2093 GCA_038249175.1 Acetivibrionales bacterium | reverse complement strand
TCGTTGTTCCTGGTGGCAGGGAGTTCGGCGACTTCCTCCTTTGTGTTGATTTTCGTAAGGTACAGTGTGGGTAGAATACCCTTTCCAAGAGAACTGCAAGAATATATATTCCCACGGGAACAAGGCATCTTCCAGAATGCCCTTCCCATTGGAAACAAGGTTTCTTCCAGTGAGGCTTTCCCGCGGTGAACAGCACTTTTTAGAACAAGCCCTCAAGGCCACCCAAACCACCGGTTATACCGCTCATAGCGCTTTCAGAGAGTTCATCTGCCTGTCGCAGCACTTCATTCACCGCCGTGAGTATCATATCCTGCAGGGTTTCCACATCGTCCGGGTCCACGGCTTCTTTGGCAATGCGAATTTCTTCAATAATTTTTGCGCCGGTGGCAACCACCGTCACAGCACCACCACCCACAGTCACTTCCAGCTTCTGAGTTTTCACTTCATCTTGTTTTTTCAGCATTTCCTGCTGCATTTTCTGGGCTTGTTTCATGAAGTTATTCATGTTTCCGCCACCCATGTTTGCCATGCCCATCGGCATTCTTCCCTTAGCCATGTTCTCTCCTTTTCAACCATTTTCAATGGTTTGTTGTTAATTGATTAGAAATTATTTCCAAGTACAAGTGCCTTGGCACCATACAGTATAGCATCATCCTTTAAAGCAGAGGCAAAAAATTTGGCTTCTGCCAACATCGTCGGCCATGCAAACTGCGGCAAATGCTTTTTAACAATAGGCATGAGCCATTCTTCCGTGGCTTCAGTAACACCGCCACCCAAAACAAATACTTCCGGATTGAAAATATTAATGAGGTTGCCAATGCCAGCCGCCAAATAATAGCCTACCCGTTCCAATACTTGTACTGCCACTGGATCTCCTGCTTTTATCGCCTTTGCAAAAGCACCACTTTTCACTGTTGCATCTTCCGGATCCATGCTTTCCAGCAGGTTGGATTTTTCTCCGCGGTTAATCCTGCTGCGAATTTCCCTGGTAATCGCATGCTTGCCTGTATAGGCTTCCAAACAGCCACGTTGGCCGCAACCGCATTGCGGTCCTTCGGTGTTGATAATCATGTGCCCCAGTTCCGTTCCCGCAAAGCCCGACCCTGTAAAGAGTTTGTTGTCGATGACGACGCCACCGCCAATACCGGTGCCGGCAAAAATACCAACAACGTTGGCGTACCCTTTGGCCGCACCGTATTTCCATTCACCCAACACACCGACATTCACATCGTTCCCAACGACAAACGGCAAACCCAATGCTTTTTGCATATTGTCACCAATGGGATGGTTGCGCCATGGAATATTCGGTGAATAAATGATGAGCCCTTTGGCGGTATCGATAACCCCGGGGGCACCGGCGCCAATGGCGGCAATGTCAGACTTTTGAAGATTTGCTTCTTTCAACAGTTGCAGTACAATCTCTTGTATAAGCTTATCCACAGCTTCGACACCCTGATCCGGCCGCGTCTTTTTCTTGACCCGGCACAGAATCTTGTTATTCTCGTCCATCACTGCCCCGAGTACTTTGCTGCCGCCAATATCCAGAACAATATGTTTTTTTGCCATCAATATAAACCCTCCTTCTGCTTCGAGCAGGTAATAAACTTGCTGAAAATGTTACACATTTTCAGATTTCCTGTATAGTTTGCACAGGTTTACCAGCAGGGTTACTCCGCACAGATCCTATACTTATTTACGTCACTGCAGCCACCAGTCTCATACCATTATACAGTTTAGAATGCGATTCGTCAGCCAAAATGAAAAATGTAAAAAAACACTGCTCTCTTGATTGAGAACAATACTTTTCTTTCCTTCGTTGCGAGGTCATTTATTTGAAAAATATCATAGATGTGAGATAATGAATCATAAATATAGGCAGTGTTACAACGGATAAAGGAGAAGTTATGTCAAGAATAGACGGATGGGCCGCAATCAATCTTGAAATGCCGGATCGGGTGCCAAGGACAGAATACTCAGCCGAAAGCCACTGGCCGCTGGTTTCACGCGTTAGCGGCATAGAGGTAACAGCAGACAGCCCGCCGGCATTGCGCACACAGGCTTCTGCTGCGTTCAAAAAAGCCTGGAATTATGAC
>JBBRWP010000377.1:0-2128 GCA_038249175.1 Acetivibrionales bacterium | reverse complement strand
GTATTGGTCTCCAGCGTACAATAGTAGCGAAAGAGAAGACCCTTGGGAAGTTATCTCTTATAATCATAAATCAACGGGATTGTCTGTTATGTCAAGTACACTAGATGCTAAAGGGGTGTAGTTCCCATTTGATGTAGAATTAGGCAGCGATTTTGTCATACTGTTTCCAGAATTGAGTCCATCGTCCTGTTGTACAAATTATTCCGCGGAGCAATAGTATTTTCTCTACGGCGGGCAGATTCCATTTCATGCCGGATTGGTTGAGCCGTTGTTTCACTACGACTTTACAAGCCGCTTCGGTGACCCCCGAGCCTATTGGATATCCTTCTTTTTGATATTGGGCATATTTCATTCGATGCAGGTTATTTTCAAAATAGGTAATGGTTTTTGACAGTATTTCTGGAACTGATTTGCCCATTGTTTGCTGAGCGTTTTTCAATTCCCGCAGGATAAATTGCGCCCCTCTGGTCTTATGTTTTAAATCGTGACACGCATTTTCAAGCCATTCTTTCCGGTCTTTTTCGCTTTTCTTGAGTACCGTGCCGACACCCGCGAGGTACTCGGTAGCATGGAAAAAATCGAGGATATGCACGGTGGCATGCCGCTGAAGATATATCCAATTGTCTTTGGCCCCATCGGCCAAACCCAAGTACCTTACCTTGGGAAAGGCGGCCTTAACCGCTGCAATCTCTAAATCCAGCACCTCATCAAACGTCTTTTTGCCATACTCCGGCGCACAGGCACTGTATATCGTGTGCAAACGGTCTCCGCCAGAATTATAAAAACTGATGGTCCCGCACATCGTTTCACGATAGCCTTCTCTCCGTATCGATGTCGTAGTCCCATCCCGACTGATGGCTATATGGCTCACAACCGCCTCCAATTCAGGCAAATTATACGACATCTCGGCTTCATTGTCCAGCCCAAAATCCCCAACGACTTCTCCAATTGATTGCACCAACTTGGTGCTCATTTTTCGACCATGATTCAATTCCATATCTTCACACACAGCCCCTGCGGCAAGATGAGCATATTTCCAACTGATCATTTGGCTAAACTTTGGCGTATAACTACCACCCAATAATTGAGCCTTTACTTCCAGCGGAACCCAAATTTTGCCGCCACAAGACCGCTGATACACATGCCGACCTATTTCAACTTCGCCGTACGGCGTTTGGTACTTTTTTTTTCCTGACCACGGCTTGTAAACTTTTCATTCCCCTTAATTTGACTTTGACCCGCAGTATCAAAGCCTTTAAGCGAAAAAACCGAGGCTATCCGACCCACTTCTGCAACCGCAGCCGCTATCTGCTCTTCCTGCTCAAGCATACTGCCTTCAGGCTTTATTCTTGTCATGATGGTTATGCTACCATCTTCTTCAAATTTGTATTCAGTTGCCATATCATGTATTTTTGAACCTAAATGTACATCAAATTGGAACTACACCCTTACAGTTTTTCAATTTGAACAATCTGATTATATTTCCTTAACGGATATCGCCAGACATAAGGATGGCAACAATACAGATGACATAATAAAAAACTGGCTTCGAAATAGAAACACCATTGAATTGTTAGGCTTTTGGGAGACGATGTATAATCCCAATTTTAAACCCGTCGAATTCGACGGGTTTAGAAAACAAGCAGGGCTGAACAGCTTTGTAATGACACCTAAAAAATGGATTGAATCTACGGCCGCTGTTGGCATTATTTCCAAATCGGGCAGGTATGGCGGAACCTTTGCCCACAAAGACATTGCCTTTGAATTTGCTTCCTGGGTTTCAATTGAATTCAAGCTCTATATCATCAAAGAATTTCAACGCCTAAAAGCCGATGAAAACGACCGCCTAAAATTAGACTGGAACCTCCAACGAACGTTGGCAAAGGTGAATTACCACATTCATACAGATGCCATTAAAGAAAACTTAATACCCAAAGAATTAAGTAAAAGCCAAACAAGCCATGTGTATGCCAACGAAGCCGATTTACTTAATATGGCTTTGTTTGGTATAACCGCCAAACAATGGCGTGATGCACGCCCCAAGGCAACAGGCAATATTAGAGATGAAGCCACCTTGGAACAATTGGTGGTGCTTAGTAATCTCGAAAGTATTAATGCTGTTCTCATC
>JBBRWP010000376.1:0-2146 GCA_038249175.1 Acetivibrionales bacterium | reverse complement strand
ATCCTCATCCGTTTCGTTTGTAGTGTAAAAAGTAGTGGGAACTATAGTTCATTTTTATATTCCTTTATTTATGCGGACTTACAACAAGTCAGAATCCTCAAAAATGATGCTAGACTTGGCGTAAATATCGAAGTCACGCTGTAGTGCTAATCAGACTTTCGAGTAGTATTCGATTTATTACTGCTCATTGACTACCATTTTACATCAAATAAAAATATTTGGTTTGGTTGACACATAAGCCATTACAATTCGTGCGACAATGATTACAATCTTTGTATTTTATCAAGAGGTTTCCATGGTATCGTTCAAATGAGACGCAGGTGGATGATAAAAAAACTGCGGCTGTTATGTAGCCATAGAATTCTACACAAAACGGATGAAAACATAAAAAACAAATGAGCGCAGGAGGACGAAAATGAGAGGAAAGTTGGCATTGGACAGAGAAAAACGGACGGAATGGTTCCGCAACGACAGATTCGGCATGTTTATTCACTGGGGTATTTATGCCATTCCCGCACGAGGAGAGTGGGTACGCAGTAGTGAACATATCACAGATGAGCAGTATAATACCTATTTCCATGAATTTGATCCTGTTAAGTTTCAACCAACGGAATGGGCAAAACTGGCCAGGCAGGCCGGTATGCGTTATGCCATCCTCACAGCAAAGCACCATGACGGATTTTGTCTGTTTGATACGAAAACAACCGATTTCAAATCGACCAATACCCCGGCAAAGCGGGATCTGGTGAAAGAATACGTAGAGGCTTTTCGCGCGGAGGGTTTAAAAGTTGGTCTTTATTACTCGTTGCCAGACTGGCATCATCCGGATTATCCGGCATTTGGTGATCGGCAACACCCCATGCGGGAGAATCTAAGCTGGAAGGGACGCACCCATCAATTTGATCGCTATATAGACTATATGCACGAGCAGGTCAGAGAATTATGCACTAATTACGGACAAATCGACTTGCTCTGGTTTGATTTTTCATACTGGGAAATGACCGGGGAAGCCTGGCGCGCGACGGATCTTGTGCGTATGGTGCGAAAATTGCAGCCGGACATCCTCATTGATAACCGTCTCGGTGGCAACATGTTTGCAAGTGAACCAGACGAATATGCAGGAGACTTTCACGGGCCTGAGCAAGGCGTGCCGCGCAATCCGCTGGTGGATGTGGACGGCTATCCCGTTCCGTGGGAGACCTGCATTACCTTGAACAACAGCTGGGGTTATTCCTCGGCGGATACGGCTTGGAAAGATGCCGGCTTTGTGATCCGAACGCTGGTGAACTGTGTCAGTAAAGGTGGGAATTTACTGGTGAATGTCGGCCCGGATGCCTATGGCGTTATTCCTGAAGCATCCGCAGACATCCTGCGACAGGTGGGCAAGTGGCTGGATAAGAACGGGAAAAGCATCTATGGCTGTGGCGTTTCAAGTGAAATGAAACCAGAATGGGGAAGATATACTTGTGATGGACAAAAGCTGTTTGCCCATGTGTTGGAGCGTGTTGTGGGTCATATTACCTTGCCCGGACTCAAGGATCGTATTGTCAAGGCGCGCTTGCTGCAGGACGGTTCAGAGGTTATTTTAACGCCGTTCTGGAATGAAGGAGTCGACACGTTTGACGAACCGGATGACATTTTTATGAATTTCGCACTGCCCGTGCAAGGGACATATCTTCTGCCCGACCCGGTCGATACCGTTGTGGTGATTCATCGCAAAGCGTGACATGAATTTTCCTGTCACAGCCTTCTTCTGTGATGGCACTATCGTCTGGATTCAGCGTTTGTGATTAACAAGGCTGTTTGCAACAAAAAAAACCTTGTGGTAGAATGTTACTAGTATAAAAATAGGGTAATTATAAATATATGGGCAAATGGATGTGGATTTATTTTTTGTCTGCCGATATTTACAAAAGAGAAACAAGGATGGAACCGTCTGATGGCAAGCAATTATAAATGATTCAGATGTGTGGCGCATGATGCGTAGAAAAGACAACAACATCCAAAGGAGTGATTCTATGCTTGACAAGGTCCTTTTTCAGACCGGTCATCTCGAAAAAGCACTCGATGCCGCTTGGACAAGAAATGAAGTCATCTCGCAGAATATTGCGAATGTTGACACGCCTGGCTATAAGCGAAAAACCCT
>JBBRWP010000375.1:0-2155 GCA_038249175.1 Acetivibrionales bacterium | reverse complement strand
TGGAGCGGTGCGGGAATGCGGCCGCCTCTTCCAATGAAATCTTTGGCTGACCACGGGTTCACCTGCATCACAGGACCTGAGCCCAAGAGGCCACCGAATTCCACCACATCGCCAACAACACAGCCCGGAGCCGGGATAATGCGAACCGCCGTTGTTTTCTGGTTCACCATCCCAATAGCCATTTCATCAGCAATAATGGCCGAAATGGTTTCGGCAGAAGTGTCTCCCGGCACAGCAATCATATCCAAGCCCACAGAACAAACACAGGTCATGGCTTCCAGTTTTTCGAGAGACAATGCCCCGCACTGTACAGCCGCAATCATGCCGGCATCTTCGCTGACAGGGATAAAGGCCCCGGACAAACCGCCGACATGGGAAGACGCCATAACACCACCCTTTTTCACAGCATCATTCAGAAGCGCCAATGCAGCCGTTGTGCCCGGACCACCGCAACGTTCCAGACCCATGGCTTCGAGAATATGCGCCACACTGTCTCCGATTGCCGGCGTGGGTGCCAGAGACAAATCGACAATACCAAAGGGAACTGAAAGGCGGCTGGATGCTTCCTGAGCCACCAGCTGACCCATGCGCGTAATTTTGAACGCTGTTTTCTTAATGGCATCAGCCACCATGCTAAAGTCGGCATTTTGCAGGTTTTTCACAGCCGCTGCTACAACCCCGGGACCGGATACACCCACATTAATGACGCACTCCGGTTCACCAATGCCATGAAAAGCCCCAGCCATAAACGGGTTATCTTCCGGTACATTCGAAAATACAACCAGCTTGGCACAGCCAATACCGCCGCGTTCTTTTGTCATTTCAGCTGTTTCTTTGATGATACGACCCATTTGTGCGACTGCGTCCATATTGATGCCTGCTTTTGAAGTGGCCACATTGACAGACGAACACACACGCTCCGTAAAAGCAAGCGCCTCAGGAATGGATGCGATCAGCTTTCGATCTCCGTTCGTATATCCTTTATGCACCAGTGCTGAAAACCCACCGATAAAATTCACCCCGACCGCTTTCGCGGCTTCATCCAGGGTCCTTGCAAAGTCAGCGTAATTCTCAGCATCACTGCTTTCTGCCACCAAGGCAATGGGGGTAACAGAAATACGTTTGTTAATAATGGGGATCCCAAAATCACGTTCAATATCTTCACCGGTTTTGACCAGTTTCTCAGCGTATTTCGTTATTTTGTCGTAGATGCGACGCCGCGAAGATGCCGCGAATTCTGATGCACAATCCCGGAGCGAAATACCCATAGTGATGGTGCGAATATCGAGGTTTTCCTGATCTATCATCCGTATGGTTTCGAATATTTCATAGTTTTGAATCATTTTTCCTCCAGTGGCAAGCGCCGCAGCAATGCGTTTCAATAAGTGGAGGCACACAACCTTGTCATCGCATGCCATTCACATCATGGTTCGATAGCACAGAATTCGTGCAACATGGTCAGACGGATGGAAGAAGTCGCCAACCCACCTTTTGTTGTACGAAGTGTACCGATTTAGAATGAAATATGCTGTTTAAAATGAAATGTGTCTATATTCTGTGCATGCTGCGAAAGATGTCTTCACGCTGCATACGAATCTCAACACCCAGTTCCAAACCTTTGGCCTGCAATTTTTCCTGCAAAGCACCAAAATCCATGGATGCCTTACTCAGATCCACCATCATGATCATGGTAAAGATATCCTGCATAATGGTTTGTGAAATGTCCAGGATATTGGTCTCTGCTTCTGCCAGAATAGCTGTTACAGCAGCAATGATGCCAATACGGTCACTGCCTAAAACGGTAATAATTGCTTTCATGCTTACCCTCACTGTTCTAATAGAGGTCGGCCACCCAATCCCAAATCATCCGGTAGAGCAAAAAGTTATATCCTTCTTCCGAACCAATGATATGGGGTTTTAGCGGCACTGTCTGCTATTATGTTCTAAAATAAAAACAAGTCGAAATGTTGACAATTCAATTTCAACCCTATTATAACACAGCCTGCCACCTGCTTTTCGCGCATTTCCCAAATCATTTTTTCGTCAAAATAGACAAATTTCATCAAAGAATGTGTTTTACATTTGTGGGTTCGGGTATATAATGAGTGTACACAAAAGATTTTCAGAAGGAAGCAAGTGCTTCCAAATGAAGGTT
>JBBRWP010000374.1:0-2171 GCA_038249175.1 Acetivibrionales bacterium | reverse complement strand
TTGAGGATTTGTTTGATTTTGAGGATTTACTTGATCTTGAAGATTTGTTTGATTTTGAGGATTCTCCCACGCCTTTGGCACAACATAAATGCGGCTTTGGCTTTTCTCAATCTTTATAACTCCCAGGCCTTCCAGCGTTCGCCGCATATTGTCTATCAGTTGCTTCTCAAACATCCATTTGTTGTTGCCTTTTAAGAATATCTCTTCGTATCGGACCAGTATCATTTCTTCCATTGTTACTCCTTGTAAATCCATTTCACAGACTGTATCTTTTCTATTATAACAGCTTTCCCTTATGAAATTTCCAGCATAAATTGTTCCATCAACTTATAGACGTTGGTATATGGGTTCATTTCAGCTGTTTTTATTATACCTTGTTTTCTCAGACAATACATTTGATTCATGATAGCTCAAACATAAAGCCTCATGCGCATAGCATGAGGCTTTATGTTTGAGCTATCATGTTGGAAACGGATTCAAAGGGATTACTGAATTAGCTTGACACCATACAATCCATAGTCCTGCTGCCCCTCTGCTGTTTCGCCTGATGTCAGGCTGCGGACGAACGTACCGTGTACGACACTGTCGTGACCATGTCCGTCGACGCCCGTCAGGAAGAATGAAGCAAAACCTTTGATAATGACATCCTTTCGACCATTGACCGCCAAGGTATTGACAATAACAATCGTAATCAACTTTGGACAATCCGGTTCAAATGACGTGGCTGTGCATTTCGGATTGTGGGTGCAATCTTCAATCAAAGACGTAACACCTGTAAATGTTGGACCACTCATGTTACCGGGTTCCGTACTGATGACATCACCAACCATGAGTCGGCCATTATATCCGGATACAATATTATCAAGATACGTTTTTGCGCCGTTACCGCCAAGTTCAATGGCACCATAATTTCCTGTATACCCGCTGCCGCCGCCTTCCTTGAGCGTATAGGATTCACCGATAACCAACGGCATATCTGCAAGTGCAAAGGGACGAATGCCATTATTCACACCGAGAACCGGCAGGATCTGGCCTTTTGCATGAGCGATGGCCGTGCCGTTATCTATCCCGAGAACTTTGGCGAATTTAAAATCTACGTTTTTGGAGGCATCGATTTCCAGAGTGTTGTTTTCGTGATCTATGACAATCTGGAAGTCAACATTAGGAAATCCATTTTTACTCAGATAAGACGCTGCGATCGCATGCTCTGTCCCAGGGTGTTCAACCCGGGCACGTGCAGCGGCAAGCGTTGCCGCATCAACCGCATTGCTCAGTCTCCCCTTTTCAACAGCCAACATGCCGACGTCACTGACAAGGGCCATGCATCCGGCCAGAACCGTTAAAGACAGTGCGAAAATAATAATAACGCTGCCATTATTATTGGAGAGTCGTCTGATTCTGTAATAATCGAAAATATTTTTTTTAATCATGTGAACCACACTCCTAACCCATGCCGAAATATATTTGAACCGTTCTTTACCTGTTTATTCTATCGTTATCATTGGTACATGCCATCATACCTCAGGCGCTATTAAATAGGACCCTGCACCTATTAGCGGCAGAAGTCGGGAATAAGCGGTTTGGCGAATCTTGGTTATGTGGATCCTTTTTAATGAGAATATAGTTGACGAAATTATGCGAAGTTGGATCCACCACCTACACCTGATGGCTAAGAGATGGTGGCTTCCATTCGGTTGTATCGCACTTGCATTTTTACGTGAAATAGGGCGACGAATGTCGACTTGGGCGTCTTCACAGCGCCTCCAGAATTTTTATAAAAATTCTTAGCACCTTCTATGATATTAACTCACTACAATCAATATCGTATTCTGTGATATATGTCCACAACTTCTCTTACAGTTGTCTCAATCTCGTCCATAGTATTTTCAGATGAAAAGCTAAATCGAATGGCACCGCCCTGCCATTTGTCCGGCACATTCAGCGCCAGCAACACATGGCTTTTTTGTTTTTTTGCAGAGCAGGCAGAACCGGATGAAACATAAATCCCTTTTTCAGCCAAATGATGCAGCATGACTTCGGCCTTCATACGCTGAAAGGACATGAGCAATATGTAAGGACTCCCGTTTTGTGGTGATAAAGAGATAACATCTTCCTGCAAAGCTTCCGTAATGCTGTTTAGAAGCGCATCTCGCAAAGAGGTAACGTGATGA
>JBBRWP010000373.1:0-2181 GCA_038249175.1 Acetivibrionales bacterium | reverse complement strand
CAAAAATAGTCAATTCCCGGAATCGCCAGTTTCAACAAGGCAATCTGGAACCGATAAAGCAGTCGGGTTTGTGTCAAATCAATGTGAAAATCCTTAATGATATGAATCGGCGGCTTTCCGGAATGAATGATTCGTTTTAAGATGCCATAGCAGATACCTATACGCATTTGCCAGGAAATGATAACATCAAAATGCCGCCTCCGGATCAATGCTAGGAGCGGCACATAAAATTCGGATAAATAATTGGATACATGAGTTAATCGGCTGTTCATTATTGGCTTGAGCAGAACCGGCTGAAGCACATTTGCCTGGTGAACCCGGCTTTTGAGAGAGCGCAGGAAATGCCATCTTCCTTCTTCTTTCCAGTTGACCAATAACAGGATTTTCAATTGGGAAATCACAACAAACCTGCCTTATGACAATTATATTAAATTACAGTAAATAGTAACGAATGATTACCTGTCAGGAAGGCCTCACGCTATATCGAAAACGCAGAAACAAAATCTGCTGCCGTTAACAATCAGCGTTGTCTGGCTTAAAAATTGCTTGCTGGCAACAATTGCCCACCGGGCGCACCGTAATTTCTATAGCTTGAAGGGGATCAAAATATTTTAAAAAATATGCATTGGTATCAATTTTTCTCTTGACATTCAGCAAAAAATAATTTCTTGGCCGATTTTTCATAATCTCTAACAATTATAAGGAGTTATGAAAATGCCAAAAACTTTCTACCCTCACGAGAAAAAATTCTTCGCCCCTTCTTTATGTAACTTGCTCAATCCGATTCACGCCATACCGGGTGGAATCCCCCTGTTATTGGCACGAGGCAACAAGCCCTTGGAACTCAGCTTCGAACAACAGCTTAATGCACTGGTCTACTTCCACCTTGAAGAACATACTTCAGGGTGCCACCTGATTCAGTCTATTGCCGAAGATGATTTTGCCCGCGAATTCGTTTCGGGTTCAAAAGGGATTAAAAAAAGCACCTTCTTTGAAGCCATCAATTCCAGAGGGCTTGAACAGCTTCAATACATCTATGAGCATCTTCAAACTCAGGCATCTGCTTTCTTACCTTCTTCACATACTGACTTGGGTAATCTTATTGCCATCGATGGCACCCTGATTCAGGCAGTTCTCTCAATGCACTGGGCCGATTATAGAAGCGGCTCAAAAAAAGCCAAAGCCCATTTCGGATTCGATGTCAACAAGGGTATCCCCTACAAGCTATCTTTGACCGATGGCAAGGCTGGTGAGCGCCCATTTGTCAGCCAGATTCTTTCACCTGGCCAGACCGGAATTATGGATCGCGGTTATCAGTGCCATAAAACCTTTGATGAGTTGCAGGCTCAAGGCAAACACTATCTATGCCGCATAAAGGCAAATACCGTCAAAACAATTATCCAATCGAATCCTGTTCCAGAGCATAGCATTATCTTTTACGATGCTATCGTCCTTCTTGGTACACCCGGTGTCAACCAGAGCGAAAAACCGCTTCGCGTTGTCGGTTACCGCATCGGACAGGTGAATTACTGGATAGCGACAGATCGCTTTGATTTGTCCGCCCAGCAAGTTGCCGAGGCATATAAGCTCCGCTGGGACATAGAAACATTTTTTGGTTGGTGGAAACGTCATCTCAGAGTCTATCACCTGATTGCCAGAACAAAATACGGTCTGATGGTTCAAATACTGGCCGGACTGATCACTTATCTTTTGCTGGCCATTTATTGTCAAAACCATTTCAATGAAAGAGTTTCCATCACAAGGGTCAGACAACTGCGCAATCAAATCAAAAATGAGCTACGCCACGCAGGGTTTATGGCTCCTGAGACAGCCCATGCCCGAGCGAAAACGGGTGAAAACCCACATGCAAAAACCTAACCGGACAATGCTGATAATTTCTTGAATTTCAGATGAAACCAAAGATCATGGAAAACCATCATATGGGGATCATCATTCCACATGACAGGCTGAGTCAGGAAGCTTTACAAGGGCTCATTGAGGAGTTTGTGACTCGGGATGGCACCGATACCGGTTACACAGACGGAAGTTTGGAGGGGAGCGTTGAAATGGTCATGCGGCAGTTGAAGCGAGGGGATGTTTTCATTGTCTATGATGAAGCCACCCAGACCGCCAATATTGTTCCAAAGAAATTCGCCAGAGACATTTCTGAAGAGGAAAGAT
>JBBRWP010000372.1:0-2209 GCA_038249175.1 Acetivibrionales bacterium | reverse complement strand
TTCGCCAAGCACCTGGCCTTTTTTTATCGGCGCCTGAAAAACCGCCGGTAAAATGGCTTGTTCGGTAACAATGTTTTCTGACAACGCCGGATTCACCGGCATCAGCCAGCCCACAGCACCTTGAGTGTTCACCGTTACCTGCACGTTGTCCTGGGCATCCACCACATCAAAACGGTCAAAATACTCGCCGGATAACTTCAGGTCTGCCTGGGCAAAGGTGGTAAAGCCAAAGTCCAGGAGCCTCCGGGATTCCCGGAAGCTGATATCGGATGTATCCGAACCGAGCACCACAGCAATCAATGACAAGCCATCCGGATTTTCACCCGCTGAGACAAGACAGCGCCCGGCAAGGTCTGTATACCCGGTTTTGACGCCTGTGGCACGGAAAAATTTTGAACCGTAGGTTGCCGGATTCGAGACGAGTTCATTGGTGGAAAGGAGGTGACTGATGTTCCATTCATCGCCTTTTCTCAGGTTCGTGTCCGGTGCGATGATAGAGGTCATGGAAACAATATCACGGAATTCCGGTATTTTCATGGCTTCGCGTGTAATGGCAGCCAGTGCAGATGCAGATGCGTAATGGTCTTCAGCTTCAATACCGCAGGGGTTGGAAAAATGGGCTTCGCTCTCCGGAATACCCAATGCACGGGCTTTTTCATTCATCATTTCTGAAAATCCAGCGAATGTATGGTCCGGTGCAATACCTTCTGCAATGATATAACCGGCTTCGTTGGCCGAAGTAACCATCATTAATTCCAGAAGGCTGCGCAGCGGAAGGGTTTCATCCACTTTAATACCAGCCCGCACATAGTCGCCGCCCACACTGTTGATGGCTTCTGCTGAAGCCGTCATCAGGGTATCGGACGACGTATTTTCAAGTGCCAGCAAGGCCGTCAGTATTTTCGTGGTGCTGGCCGGCGAACGCTTTGCATGCTCCTCGTGCCCAGCGAGGATTCGTCCGGTTTCGGCATCGATGAGGACCCAGGCGGCGGCGGCCAAATCCGGACCGGCTGGCAGTGCCGGCATGGGTGATGCAGCTTCCCTGATGGTAACAACAATGCTTGCCTGCGTCGTTTCATTGCCTGCAACGTTTGAACCGCCCACCAACGGGCTTTCCGTGCTTGCATAGACGATAACAGGTTGCAGCGATCCTGCTAACAGCAGGATCGCGCATGCCAAAACAAATATTTGAATCGCTTTCGGATGAAAGAATTTGAATCTTATGAGCATTTTTCAGTCTCCATTTGTCTTTTGTATCGAAAAGTTTTTGATTTTAGTGTAACAACTCGAAAATAATCTATGATTCTACCGTAAGAACCCGAAAATGATCCGATTTGATACCAAATCGCGGCATTAGGGGCAGTACAATGCTCCGCATTGCACTGGTAGACTGCGATATTGGCCTGAAATTGGTCATTTTCAATCAATTTCAGCTCCTTCGGGACCGAAATTGGAGTTATTGCACCAGAATCATCTATGATATTACTCTTCTTTCCCCACATGCACAATAATGGGCAGTATCATGGGCTTGCGCATGGTCATGCGGTACAAATGTGAACCCAAATCATCCCGTATGGCATTCTTAACAACAGGCCACGAACCGTTTTTCTTGTTGATGGCACGCAACACGGATTCTTTGGCAATGTTGCGAATCTCCTCCATCATCGGTTCTGATTCTTTCACATACACAAAGCCGCGCGAAAGCACTTCCGGACCGGCAATGATGTTCTTGTTCTCGTCCAAAGTAACCACCACAATAATCAAACCATCTTCACTTAGCAGTTTGCGGTCTTTCAACACAACGTCACCGACATCCCCGACCCCAAGGCCATCGACCAGAATATTGCCCCACGGCACGGTTCCGTTAATTTTTGCCGAACGGCTCGTTAACTCCAGTACTTTACCGTTGCTCATAATAAAAACATCTTCTTCTGGCATGCCAAGGCTCATGGCCAGGTTGGCATGCTGTTTTAAGTGACGATATTCGCCGTGTACCGGCATAAAATATTTCGGTTTTACCAGGCGCTGTATCATTTTTAACTCTTCCTGACGGGCATGGCCGGATACATGAATCTCTGCCAGTGCGTCATAAAGCACATTGGCGCCTTTTTTGTATAATTCGTTGATGACCCGGTACACAAATATCTCATTGCCCGGGATGGCACTGGCTGAAATAATGACCAGGTCTCCCGGAATAATACTCACCATT
>JBBRWP010000371.1:0-2217 GCA_038249175.1 Acetivibrionales bacterium | reverse complement strand
TGATGGCCGGTTGAATGGCATATTTATCGCCGGGTTTGAAATCGTTCGCCCATTTGGTACCAACTTTCAGAACACGACCACAGAATTCGTGACCAATGATGACCGGGTTTTCTGCAATGTCTACTGGCACCCGTTTGTGATCGCTTCCCTGGTTGGCCGCCTTCCAGGATGACATACAAATGCTATCGGATATAATTTCTGCAAGAATTTCATCTTCTGCGATCTCCGGTAAATCAAAGGTATCCAGACGCAAATCTCTTTTTCCATACATACGTACTGCTTTTGTTTGCATAAGTCCTCCTATAAAAGCCACTGTTTTGATCATCTATCTTGATATCTTATCTTCAGTCATCATCCGATGACCTGACCCTTTGGTTCTCGTGCGCGTGGCGTCGACCAATATCACCATAATACAACACAAACAGACACAAATCAACATTTCCCCTAAAATAATCACAAAGTGATGTTCCCGATAAGGCATACATATTTGACACCCTCTGCATGGCTGTTGTACACTATGCAAGCAAGCACTTGCATTGGCTTGCTAAAAACGATACAACAACTAAAAAATAAGGCGCAGCATTTTCAGCAAGGTTTTGCATGCTCAAAGAGAAAGGCATGGCTATATGTCCTTAAGCACTACCACGGAAAACATTTTACACGCCGCAAAGGATCTCTTTGCGCAAAAGGGTTTCAGCAATATCAGCACGAAGCAGATTGCCAATAAGGCTGGTGTGAATGAAGTGACGCTCTTTCGCCATTTCGGTACAAAAGCTGGCTTGTATGAGGCTGTTTTTGAGCATTTCGGTTCCACTTCCGGTTTGTATGCCTCTTTTGAAAAAGACTGCCAGCGCCCGCCTGAAGAGGTTCTTCTTTCTTTTGGTCTCTCCTTGCATGCTTTTTTCTGTCGTAATGAACCCCTTGTTCGCATGGAGATTAAAGAGCAATCTCTGTTGAACGGCAAACCGCTGCCCATTATGAACATCGCCAATAAAAATAAACAAATTATTTCTGAATATCTATGCCGTACCTACGTCATTTCGGAGGAAGAGGCTACGGCACATGCCATTACTTTTCTGTGCTCTTTGTGGGGCATTTTTCTTGGGAATCAGGTTTTTCAAGCATTCAGCCCCCCGCCAGATTCCACTGCCTGTGTGGCGGAAGCCATCCGCTCCATGACAGACCACTTCACACAACGCCACACATAACGCTAAAAACGTGTAGCCTTACCACCAGGTTTCCAGCTTATATGAAACGAAGGTACAGTAATAACTTTGAAAAAACGTAGCATTTTCTGTAAGTTTTCCAGTTGTGTGAGATGACAAGAATAGTGACAAACGCTTATAATGCACATTATCTGCAGAATCTCGCTTACATAAGACGAAAGGAAAAATATCAAACATGAGCACATTTTTTGCAGGGCTTGATGCCGGATCCACAACAGTCAAGCTTGTGATATTGGATACAAACGGAGACATCGTTTATAAACGATATGAGCGCCACCTTTCCAAGGTGCGCGATAAGGTGCAGGAATTACTGGAAGATGCCGCAGGTCAGTTACCCGGCATTCAAACCGGTCTGGCCGTTACAGGTTCTGCCGGTCTGGGCCTTTCCCGCGTCTGTGACCTGCTGTTTTCACAGGAAGTGCATGTTGCCGCACAAGCCGTCAAGAAATGGCTCCCGGGCACGGATGCCGTTGTGGAGCTCGGTGGCGAAGATGCCAAAATCATCTTTTTTAAAGGTGGCTTGGACCAACGCATGAATGGCTCCTGCGCCGGCGGCACGGGTGCTTTTATCGATCAGATGGCCACACTACTGGATGTTACGCCGGAGGAACTGGATCAACTGGCTTCTGAAAGCACCAAGGTTTATCCTGTAGCCTCACGTTGTGGTGTGTTCGCAAAGTCTGATATACAACCCCTGCTAAACCAGGGTGCAGCCAAATCGGACGTGGCGGCCAGCATTTTTCAGGCCGTGGTGAATCAAACTGTTACCGGCCTTGCTCAGGGACGCCGCATTGAAGGCAACGTCGCCTTTTTAGGGGGGCCGCTGACTTTTTTCAAAAGCTTACGGCGTGCCTTTGTGGACACTTTGCAATTATCAGAAACAGAAGCCCGTTTCCCTGCAGATGCTGCTTTTTATGTGGCCATGGGGGCGGCGCTTTCGTCATCGGAAATGCCCGCCCAAAGTATTGAAGCCTGGGTATCCAAAGTGGCC
>JBBRWP010000370.1:0-2217 GCA_038249175.1 Acetivibrionales bacterium | reverse complement strand
ACAAAGGCAGCCACACAGCAAATGATGATGCAGGAGCAGGAACAGGAACGCATCATTATCACGGAGGCAGCAAAAGCAACCCGTGTTTATACAGCCATTCAAAAAAAGATTTCTGCGGAGGCACTTGAAGAAATGTATGCTGCCTGGCTTAGCGAAGATCCTGAAGTGCCTCAACTAATCTACAGGGTTGTTCAGGCAGGTCTGAAACTGGGGCCGCATGTGATGAAGGCCTTGCAAAACCCTGATATTTTCTGTTTACACGACCATAATCGCCGCGTGATGAAAGAGGTTCATCGGATGCTTGGCCTTCTTCGCTTTATTCGTATGGAAAACGGTATTTACTATGCGGGGTATGAACCGGATAACAACATTACAGCACTCATTGCCCCCCACTTTACTGAAAGACTTTCAGATCAATCTTTCATCATTCACGATAAAAAAAGGAATGTCTGTGCGGTGCATGAAACCGCCAATACAGAGGAAAGTTGTTTTTTTCTCACAGAAGCACCGACCTTGTTCGATAAAACCCCGGAGGATGCTGACGCTTCTGACACCCGACTGTGGCTGCAATATTTCCATACAGCAGCTGTGGACGGCCGACGAAATGCAAAGCTGCAACGGGCTTTTTTGCCGTCGCGTTATTGGAAGAACTTGCCTGAAAAAGACACACTGGTCCCTCAAATACATCCTGATATGGAGAGGAAGGAATCTTTGGTGTGACGAGAACAACCAGACACATGCCGCTTCGAGGGCTTGCCCGCCAGGGGGAATATGTGTATAATGGAGACGAAAAGTGATTCCTGGGGTGTACGAGAACCCTATTATTTGAACCTGACATATTTGACTCGGGAGCCTGGAAGTTCTGCATGGAAAGACAGGCCGCTATTTAAACCGCATCTGCAACAAGCAGGCAATACGGCTGCGGAAGTCCGAACGTGAAGACAGGGCACCCACCTGGTTTTGGCCAGGTGTCAAATTATAGGAAACGGCATCCCGGGATCATCATTCTTTTTTTTTGTCTTTTTTACTGTATATTGTGTTTACGAGGTTTTTTCGGGTAAATTAAAAGTGGTGCGCTTGAATAGCCGCTGGATGGGAGCGATGATATGACCGATCGGATATTGAGTGAAATCGCTGAAACGGAAGCTCGGGCATTGGAACTAGAGCATCAGGCTGCGACACAAGGCCGGGATACAGTGCAATCTGCCCGAACAGCAGCCAGACAAATGCAGGAAACAGGCACTGCAGAGGATGAAGAAACACTGCTTGCCGCAGTCGCAAAAACCGATGTGATAGAAAATGAGAAAACGAAAGACAGGCTTTCTGCCTCTGCCATCGAAGCAGAAGGTATCCGTAAAAACGCATCGGCGAATATGGATGCGGCCGTTGCCGCCATTGTTAAGGGGGTCATAGACGAATATGGCCATAGCTGACATGAGTCGCGTCCGTCTTTACGGTCTAGAGAATGAACGGGAAGCTGTTCTATCGGAGCTGATGCATTCTGGGGCCATACAAATTGAAGATGCTTTTGATGCGGACCCCGATGAAACTGAAACAGTTAAGGTGTCTGTTCCAGCGTTTCCGGAGACTGTTTCTTTGCGCCGCATGGGGAATTTGCAAGATGTACTTGCCACTGAAACAGTGACACAAGATATTTTGGCGTCTTTAAACATCCTGTCAAAGTATGCACCACAAAAAAAAAGCATGTTTTCTGTTCGAAAGACCCTTTCAAAACACCAGGTTCAGGAAGTTTTGGACAAGCGAAATGATATAATTGCAGCTACAGCGGTTTATCGTGGTATTGAAGATAAGCTCAATGAACTGAAAGCTGAAGAAAACCGGCTCAGCAGCCGTATTGAATACCTGACGCCATGGTTGGGCGTAGGGGTGGATTTATCCATCGAACAAACCTTGGTCACCAGGGTACAGGCGGGAACACTCCCGGCAACTATCGCAGCAGAGGCCATAAAAAATCAGTTGGCTGATGCAGCGCCGGAAGCTGAGCTGCGGATCCATTTTTCTTCCAAAGAGCTGCATTACGGTCTGGCTGTCTGGCACACAACTGTCGAGGCAGAAGCATTGACTGTGCTGAAGGCTGCCGGGTGGAACCGTATCAATTTCAAGGATTTGCCAGGAATTCCAGACCTTCAGGTGGCGGAAATGAAAACCCGTTTGTCTGCCATCGGAAAAGAAAAAGCCATACTGGTTCAGAAGGTT
>JBBRWP010000369.1:0-2235 GCA_038249175.1 Acetivibrionales bacterium | reverse complement strand
CCTGGTGGCCCTGCTCGAGGGCCTGCGATACAAGTTGCAGACCGGTCCTGCCCGTTCCGCCGAATATTGCCAATTTCATAATTGGACCTCCATTCTCATTGCTATTAGATTCCCCTTCAGTTTACCGTATCACTTCTATGACAGTCCACTTTACCCGAAGTGACCCAAATTCATCCATGCCTATTGTACTGTATCCATAGTATATATACCCTTTAAAGTATACCCATATCATTGATATAGCCTGACACAAATGAAATAATTTTACATGATGCATATGGTACATGTGCCCTTTAAAGTATACCCATATCAATGATATAGCCTGACACAAATGAAATAATTTTACATGATGCATATGGTACATGTGCCCTTTAAAGTCTACCCATATCATTGATATAGTCTGACACAAATGAAATAATTTTACATGATGCATATGGTACATGTGAAATCATTGTGCTATATTTGATTTTGTCCTGCATAGCGAAGAACTATTTTTATGAACAACGGAGAACGGTCTCCGACAAAAATTATAGAAAATTTTCTGAAAAAACAGTGAACTTTTTCTGTTTTGCTTCGTCTTATTCTAAAGGCAACAAACTGTAATTTGATAATCAAGGAGCAACCATGGCCACAGTGATGAGACTCGACAATGTATATCGCCTTTACCGCATGGGGCAGGAAAAAATTATGGCGGTGGATGGGGTCAGCCTGGAGGTTGAGCGCGGTGAAGTGCTCTGTTTACAGGGACCATCCGGGTCGGGCAAATCAACCTTATTGCATATGATGGCCGGCTTGGATCGCCCCAGCAAGGGATCCATTATTTTGGGAAATACCGCCATCGAACACCTGTCGGAAGATCGGCTGGCCTTGTTTCGGCAGCGCCATATCGGGTTTATTTTTCAGAGTTATTTTTTAGTGCCTACCCTCACAGCGTTGGAGAATGTTACCTTGCCGCTGATGTTTGCCGGTGTTTCCGGGAAAAAAAGAAATAAAATCGCCAAAGACCTTCTCGAGGCCGTAGGATTAAAAGACCGTATACGGCATAGACCCTCGCAAATGAGCGGTGGGCAGCAGCAGCGGGTTTCTATAGCCCGTGCCTTTGCAAACAATCCAAAAATTGTTTTCGCGGATGAGCCGACAGGCAATCTGGACACCCATACCACTTATGAAATGATGAATTTGATGACCGGTTTAGCAAAGGAACGCAACCAAACGTTGATTATTGTTACCCATGACTTGGAGATTTCCGGTTATGCAACCCGCTTGGTTAAAATCCGCGACGGCAAGATTGAAGGCATCTTCAATAAGGATGAATTTGCAGAAGCGCTGGGGACATCGACGACCATTGATGTTCTTGTGAAAGAACAGGCAAAGGCGGAAACGGTTGAAGAGGCGGAAGCGGTGGAAACAGTACAAACAACTGAAGTAAATAATGAAAAACGCGCATCAAAGTATAAGAGGCAGGGAGAGCAAACGTATGAAAAGCAAACGGTTGAAGAGCACAAGGGGTAAGAAGAATAGAAGCAACACAGTGGGGCGGTTCATGCTGGCGTTTTTTATGGCAGCTGTATTTCTGCTGACCAGTGTGCCGATGACGGTGAATGCGGGCGCGGTAACATCACCAGACATTATCGTTACGGCTTATCATTATACAAACGGCCCACTGACTCAGGGTGAAAGCTTTACACTCACGGATCTTACATTTAAAAATGTGTCTGGCGTTCAATTAAACAATGTATCAGTAGATTTTACTAGTGCTTATCAAACCGTTGCGGTACCAGGTGGCGGTACAGTCGTCATCCCGAATACGGGTACGACACTTGCTATTGGTGATGAAAAAACCTTACAGTCCGTTGCCATGAAATACGTCGGAGATGGTACCAACGGTCGCATTCCGGTGGTTTTTACGTATACGAAAGGTGTACCGGTCACAGAAACAACTGCCTACATCGTCTTTGACGTCACGCCCCCATCCAACACCCCACCCTCCGAACCGGTCGATACCACCAAGTACAAACCTGCGTTAACAGCCACCATCAACGGTAACAACTATACGACCGGCGGTCAACAAAACGAACTGCGTATCCTTATCAAAAATACCAGCATCTCCTATGCGGCACGGAATGTGATGGTTGGTTTACCGGAGATAAACGGTTCGCCCTTTACAGCCGTCTCTTTTGGGGCGCAGACACCCATTCCGCTCATCAATCCCGGTGCATCGGTGGAACTGACAGCCCT
>JBBRWP010000368.1:0-2302 GCA_038249175.1 Acetivibrionales bacterium | reverse complement strand
GAAACAGCTGTTGCAACCGCATTGACAGGAAAATTGACAGATCCGAGAACACTGGGCGATGCCCCTGAATTCGACATGCCGGCTTCTTATATTGTCAACGACAACATGATACTGCCACCGCTGTCTGCAGAAAAATCCGCTGACGTAGAAATCTTACGTGGACCGAACATTGCACCGCTGCCGTCCTTTCCGCCGCTTGAAGACACCTTAAAAGGGGAGGCATTGCTGGTTTTGGGCGACAATATCACCACCGACCACATTATGCCGGCCGGTGCCAAAATCCTGCCGTTGCGCAGCAACATTCCACTCATATCCAAACATGTCTTTGAAGCTGTGGATGCAGATTTTGCAGACCATGCCCTTCATGTTGGCGGTGGTTTTATTATTGGCGGAGAAAATTATGGTCAGGGCTCCAGCCGTGAGCATGCGGCGCTGGCACCGAAGTACCTGGGTGTGAAAGCGGTTGTTGTGAAAAGTTTTGCGCGTATCCATTTGGCGAACCTCATTAACTTTGGTATTGTACCCCTGACCTTCCAGAATTCAGATGACTACAGCAAAATCGAAAAAGGAGATATTCTTAAAATATCCCTGGGCGATCTGGATGCGGACATCACCATGACCAACGAAACCAAGGGTGTGGACATCCTACTGGCACATGCGCTATCGGCTGTGGACATAGAAATTTTGAAAGCCGGTGGCAAACTGTCCTGGATTCGTGAAAAAATAAGCCGATAATGAAACGGCCGTACAAAGATGGAGGTTGTCATGAATAAAATAGAAATGAAAACACCCCTGGTAGAGATGGATGGGGATGAAATGACAAGGGTTCTTTGGCAATGGATCAAGGACATTCTTATTTCACCCTTTGTCAACCTGAAAACAGAATACTATGACCTTGGCTTAAAACACCGGGATGAAACCGACGATAAGGTCACCTTTGATTCAGCCGAAGCCACCAAGCGACTGGGCGTTGCCGTGAAATGTGCCACCATTACCCCCAACGCCGCACGCATGCCGGAATACAACTTAAAACACATGTGGAAAAGTCCCAATGGCACCATTCGTGCCATCCTTGATGGTACGGTCTTTCGTGAACCGGTGCTGGTGGAGGGTATAAAACCTTTTGTTTCCGGATGGAAACGCCCCATTGTGCTGGCGCGTCATGCTTACGGCGATGTGTATAAAAACACAGAAATGAAAGTGCCTTGCCCTGGCAAAGCCGAACTTGTTTTCACCGACTTGCATGGGCATGAAATGCGCCAAACCATCCATGAATTTGATGGTCCAGGCATTATTCAGGGGATTCACAACACCGAAAAATCCATCACCAGTTTCGCACACAGCTGTTTTCATTACGCATTGGATAGAAAGATGGATTTATGGTTTGCCACAAAGGATACCATTTCGAAAATCTATGACCACACCTTTAAAGATATTTTTCAAGATATCTTTGAGGCAGAATACCAGGCACGTTTCGAGGCAGCCGGTATTGAATATTTTTATACCCTCATTGACGATGCTGTAGCCCGTGTGATGCGGCATGAAGGCGGCATTTTATGGGCATGTAAAAACTATGACGGAGATGTGATGAGTGACATGGTGGCCTCTGCCTTCGGTAGTCTGGCCATGATGACCTCAGTGCTGGTGTCACCTGATGGCTATTATGAATACGAGGCTGCGCACGGCACCGTGCAGCGCCACTATTATCAGCATCTGGAAGGCAAAGAAACCAGCACAAATTCTGTGGCCACCATTTTTGCGTGGACAGGTGCCCTGAAAAAACGTGGTGAAATGGACTATCTGCCTGAACTGGTACGCTACGCTAATAACTTGGAAAAAGCTTCTCTGGCAACGATTGGCGAAGGCGTCATGACCAAGGATTTGGCCGCCATGTCAACATTGACCAATAAACAGGCCGTCAATTCCCTGGAGTTTTTGGAACAGATTCGACTGCGTTTGGATGCACTGATGGCGTTGGTATAACGCAAGTTGCATGAATCCAGCAAGGCTGCTGGCTGGCAGTCAAACCTTGATTGAAGACGATGCAGCCACTCAGGGGGCTTACATCATGAAAGACGTTAAAAACCATCTTTAAACTGAACATAATGATGCGTTATTGCAACGGAAATATATCCGTTTTCATGTCATATGCAATGAAGGGGTGTACAATGTTTATTATTGTCATTGGCTGCGGTAAAGTCGGCTCCGGTTTTGCTGAGGCCATGTCTACCGAAGGGCATGATGTTGTGATTGTGGATAATGATATGCAGGCTATGGAAAAACTGTCGCCAGGCTTTAACGG
>JBBRWP010000367.1:0-2322 GCA_038249175.1 Acetivibrionales bacterium | reverse complement strand
CGGCAGCACAATGGATAATAGAAGGAAGGGCATGATCGAAATGAGAATGAATCTTCCTTTTTTTACTTTTTCAGTTGTAAACACAAAGCCATAAAAACCATTAATGCCCCAAAATATTTTATTGGATTTTATTAAGCCGGGGAAAAAACAAGCGTGTATAAATTCATGAAACAGAATAAACATGAAAATGGCCGCTATATAAGCCAATGAAAATAAATTAATGGACAAAGAAAAATTAAACCCGTTTTTATCGGTAAGAAATTCTTTTAGCGGTGGGAACAAAAGATAAGCAAGGATTAGTGATATTACACCGTTTATGATCATAAATGGTGCCGAAAACAAAATGGTCTTGCCCAATCCAGCTGGTTCTTTTAATTTCGTCCATCCCTCTGACATCAGTTCCGAACAGTACACTTTATCCGTTGGGGGTATTTTTTTAATATAAGTTATCATTGTACTCCTTTCATACATTTATTCATTTATGAATTCAAACATTCGTGAATATTCTTCAAATGACCAAAATTAATCCCGCAAACATCTATGGGTTCCTTGATTTGCAGAATTCTGTCAGTGATATTGTGTTTTACATACATCGTTTCGTCCTCCTTTTCATTCATCCGTGTTAACCATGCCATCAGCATAGACGGTACCTATCGCATGCTCAGTCGTCCCAGCGATACAGGACACACACCCTTCGGTGACGTCTTTATCAGCGAAAGTCCTGAGCTTATCCATTGGGGACGGCACAAGAAAGTGATGTTCAAAGGAGGATCCGGCTGGTGCATAAAATGAAAAATATTTTTTCAGTTTGTGCAAAAAAGACTGCCGGTTTTTCCGGCAGCCTTATTTATCGTCCTATAAAACTTCCAGCTCATCCCTTGTCGGCAGCGTTGGAAAAGCAGCGGTTGGTAAGGTCTGATACCAGTAGGCCACCGATGCAAAATCATCCTGTCGCGATAGATACCGCCCTTCCGATCGCCATCCAAGATCCTGTATCGTTATTTTCAAGTCATTCTCAAACCGAACAGGGTCCATCACATGGAAGCGGTACATGGAAAATCGCTGTTGTGAACCATATAACGCATTTGCTTGAACCACATGGTGCATGCCAAGATACGGTGTGGTGTAGGTAACATATTTGCCATTCACATCCCAGTCATAGGCACCGCCAAAGTAGTCCTCCGTACCGGTTCCACATATGGTAGGATGGACATCCCCATCCATGAAAAATTTGATCTCTCCTTCGCCCCACCAGCGATTCGCACCATTCAATCCAACAAAAAGTGCTGTACCAACATAGTGCCCCTGTCCTTGAATCCCGTCCAGGATAGTATAGTCTTCCTTATATTTTATCGGATTGGTGCGACGGAACTGCGCATGAAAATAAGCAGCATTGTCCGGCACATCCGTCAAGGTATAGTTGACTTGATAATAGCAGTATTTTTCTTTGTTTGAACGGTTCTCCAATGTAATCAAACAATGCTTGCGAAACGGCATTTCCCAAAAGGAATTAAAGCCTTTATTGGGGTTCACCGATATCGGTAGTGCATTGATTTGCGCAAATTCGCGTGCCATTTCCGGATTATCGCCATCCAGCCAACCGGATGCAAAAAAATCAGGCAGCGGACACTCTACCGAAGACTGCTCCTGACCGTCCCAATAAATCCTGAGTATGAAATCCCTGCTGATACTTCCGGTAATCCACATGCTTTGAATAGCACCGGAGCCGTCAATGTCCGCAAGAACTTTTATTTCATTGGGCTGAATGCAAACGCTCGGGGATATTTTCCATCCAACCCCCAGGTCCCGGGCGCATTCCTTTCCGGTACCTTCTATTGCCCGTGCGCCGCCACCTTTTTCACCAGTCGGATTTTCAGCGCTAATGGAATAGGTCTTCGCTTTTGACAACAATGAAAGATTTCCTAAGTGCATGCCCAGACCGTTAAAATTGTTCTTCATACTTCAGCCTCCTTCTCAAGTCTGTTATGTGGTTTCTACGCAAATAATCTTGCCTAACTAAACAAGTTATGCTGTACACTTACCTGATCTTCACAGCAGCATAACTGCCCCCTCTATAGATGCCATTATCAACGAACAACCATAATGGTTTTGCATCCATGTGTTAAGCTCTCTCCGCCGGCATCTGTGACAAGGTACGTATCTTCAACACCCACCAGACCAACACCAGCCAATGCAATTTTAGGCTCCAAGGCAACCACCATGCCGGCGGCCAAGGGTTCATCAAAGCCACTGGCCAGGATCGGATATTCGTCCATTTGCAGTCCCACACCATGCCCTAAAAACTTGGCATTCTGGCCTTTG
>JBBRWP010000366.1:0-2324 GCA_038249175.1 Acetivibrionales bacterium | reverse complement strand
AGAAGCGGTTTCGGAATTGATGAAAAAAAGAGATGGTCTAATTCTGGGTATTTGCAATGGTTTTCAGGCACTGGTGAAGCTGGGTCTTCTGCCTTACGGTGAAATTCAGCCTTTAACGGCGGATTCTCCGACGCTGACCTTTAATCATATCGGACGACATGTATCGCATTTGGTAAACACAAAAAATGTATCCCGGCTTTCGCCCTGGATGATGAAAGAAACCCTTGACGAAGTAAAAACGGTTCCTGTTTCCCATGGAGAAGGCCGCTTTTCGGCAACCCCTGCCTGGTTAAAACAGCTTTCCGAGACTGGACAGATCGCCTCGGTTTATGTGGATGCGCAAGGAAACCCCACACAGGATATTGCCTATAATCCCAACGGTTCTGACGGCGCTGTGGAAGGACTCACCTCTCTCGATGGCCGTATTTTCGGAAAAATGGGGCATTCAGAACGCTACACGGAGGACACCTACAAAAATGTTCCCGGGAACTACCGCTCCGGCATATTTGAATCCGGCGTGTCTTATTTTCTGTAGATTGCAGGGTAATCGCTGATGAAAAGCGGTGTTGCAGGTATGATAAAGGTCACTTTAACCATTAACGCATTCATAAAAACAAAGGACGTTCCGTGCAGGAACGTCCTTTGTTTAGGCTGTTTGGGTGTATTTATTCGGACAAGGACATCATTTGCCTACAGTTCAGATTGGCTTTCGTCAAACCGCACTCATTTTTCATTTCGCGAGCGCATCATTTGCTTTCAGTTCAGATTGGCCTTCTTCAAACCACCCTACGCCATTCGTGCGAGCGCATCATTCTCCCCCTATACCCGCATGACGGAGTCATTCTATATTGGCATCTCGTTTAATGAATGCGTATCCCGAAAATTTTCCTGGCGTAAGAACCAACCACAATCATATCGTTGTAGACTGCAGGAGTAGACTCTATATTTCCTTCTAAAGAAATGCTGTCAAAATCCAGCCCTGTTTTCGGATCAAAGAGGTGCATATGGCCGGCAAAGTCACAGACGATGCCATAGGTTTTACCATCATCACCCAAAATACCCACAGGAGAACTCCAACTGTACGAATCCATTTCCCGTTCCCAAACCCTTTCGCCGGTTTTCTTATCTAAAGCAAGGAGCAGGCCGGAATTGGCATTTTTGGTTAAAGCCACATTAAAAATAATCAGGTCTTCAATATCATTTTGACCTACCAGTGGCGTGGCCAATGTGCCGCCGTTGATATAGGTTTGATAGATGCAAGGCACATCCACCTGCCAAACCAGCTCCCCTGTCAACGCATTGAATTTGCGGATATTGCAGGGAGCTGTGCCGCCGCCCTTGCTTTTCAGGCGCTTGTCTACTTCATTTGAGGTGTACACGAAGACGCCCGTTTCTTCCTCACTCACCACCGTAGTGGTATCGGTGTCATCGCCGAGTTTTGCCATCCACCGCGGTTCAAACGTATTGATGTCCACGCACTGCAGCGTACCGCCATTGTCGGCGAAAAACAGCAGGTTGCGGTAAAAAGCCGGGCTGTTTTCTGTACCCAAATCTGCGCTGTAAGAGCTTCTGTAGCGGTATTTGGTCACAGACGGTTTCATGGTAAGTGTGCCGGCTTTTGCATCAAAGGCACTGTTGAGCTTCACACGGTTGATCAAGCCGTTTTCGCCGCATTCGATGAGGGTATCGGTTTGCCAGTGAATCAAACCGGATGAATCAAAGGCACCCCAGGTGCGGAAGGCTTCCGGGTCGCTGCCAGGGAGGGAGGCAATTTCTTTTTGGTCCAGCAGGTTGTAAATATGGTATTTGAAGGCACTTTTTTTGCCGCTGTTGTCGTGTAAGCCCTGGCCGGCATAAAGAATGGGCCAGCCGCGGGGATCAATGGCGCCCGTGCCTTTAAAGGAATAGCCGACGGGGATTGGTTTTCGGGTATCAATGCCGTCTGCCAGATCTAAAAAATAGATGTTGCCATCCAGCGTGGGGTAGACCACTTCCACAAGATCCTTCGCCTTGGCGGCATCCGAAATATTCATGGCTTTTCGGGTTTCTTCCGGCCAGTGGACGAGTAGCGGTTGTCCTGTCCAACCGGTGCCGGGCCAGTAGCTTCCTTCTCCGGAGATAGCACCGATTCCACGGCTCCAAACAATTTCCAGCTTTTTGTCCAAAATGCTGCGCGTCCCAAAGGCGGGATCCGTACGATGATGATTGCCGCGAAAGGCGAGGACACCATCGACATCGGTATAGGTCATCGCATCACCAAAGGCAAGGGTTTCATCTGCCTTATAGTCTGTGACCGTCTTTCCATTTTGAAGAACCGACCAGGT
>JBBRWP010000365.1:0-2413 GCA_038249175.1 Acetivibrionales bacterium | reverse complement strand
TCCCGCCTGCCGAATCAATGCCAGTGCAACCGGGTGAACCGGCATCCGAATGGCAACAGTATCCAGACCGCCGGTAACGATATCCGGCACCACCGGTTTTTTATAAAAGACCAGCGTCAGGGCACCGGGCCAAAACTTATCCATCAGTTTTTCGGCCACCGCAGGAACCGCCTGCACCAGCAATTCCAAGTCTTCTTTATCCCCAATATGCACAATTAGCGGGTTATCGGAAGGCCTGCCCTTGGCGATGAATATTTTTTTTACCGCTTCTACATCCAAGGCATTCGCCCCCAGACCATAGACGGTTTCCGTTGGAAAAGCGACCACTTCTCCCTGTTTCAGCAGGTCCGCAGCTGCTTGCAGCATGTCATTTTCTTTTGTGTCACTCATGTTGAAGATTTGGGTTGTCATTTGTCCTCCGAACCATGCAACATCTACAAAGCATGCAGTATGCTGTTTCGTTCTTTATTTTGCATCCTGATTATTCATTATCCTTTGCTGCCAGTATCCGCATTGCCTGCAAGACATACAGTATGCTGTTTTTTCTGTGTCATTGTTTTTGAAGATTCGTTCATTTATTTTGCTTCCGAACCATTCAATGCCTGCAAAGCATCCACCATGCGTTGTTTTGTGAGCGGGTGCACCGCATAGGGGGCAATCTCGCACATCGGCAATAGCACGAAAGTCCGTTCCAGCATTCTTGGGTGGGGTAGCACCAGTGGCTCCTCTTCTGTAATCAGGTTATCATACAACAACAAATCCAGATCCAAAGTGCGCGGACCCCAATGAACTTCACGCGTTCGGCCGTACTTTGCTTCTATCATATGCAGGATCGCCAGTAATTCGTCCGCTTCATATAGGGTTTTGACCGCCACCACACCATTCAAAAAATCTGCCTGGTCTGTGTAACCGACTGCCTTTGTTTTTATGAACGTTGACTGTTTCAGCACTTGTAGTTCTTCGCAAGCCATATCGGCAATAGCTGCCGTCAACGTTTTCTCTGTCTCTCCTATGTTGGCACCAAGCGCAATAAAAGCCTTATGCCAGGCGCGTTCCACCGATACGGATACAGTTTCCAGCGGAAGACCAATAGGTGCCCATGGTTTTTTCACGCAAACTTGCACCAGTTCTACCCTATGCCATGAGAGCAGAATTTTTCTGGCCAACATCTCCGCACAGCTTTCAATGAGCGCATAAGGGCTTTCAATGAACCATGCCACGACAGCCTTGGCCACGTCTGCATAGCTGACAGAAAGGTTCAGGTCGTCTTTTACCCCCGCTGCACGTGTATTCACTTGGAGTGCAATAGAGATAATAAATTTCTGTCCCAGTCGTGTTTCTTCCGGAAAAACGCCGTGATAGGCGTAAATATCCAGGTTGTCGATTTTAATCCAATCCATATAAGTCCCTTCTATTCTATGATTCTATCGCACCAGCGCATCCGCCATCCGGCAAACGCGCACATTTTCTTTCACATCGTGTACACGAACAATATCCACTCCTTTGCCAATACCCAAAGCAGTGGTAGTCAAGGTGCCTTCTAGACGCTCTTCAACTGGCAGGTTCAAGGTTAGTCCAATAAACGATTTTCTGGAAGTGCCAAGCAAAACAGGAAAACCCAGTGCTTTGATCTTTTCCAGTTGCCGCAGTACTTCTATATTTTGATCCTTTGTTTTTCCAAAACCAATGCCTGGATCCAGAACAATCCGCTCATGTTGCACCCCGGCCGCCAAAGCCACCTGTACCGATGCCATTAAATCGTTGCACACTTCTGCCATCAAGTCTTCGTACACAGTTTCCTGCCTGTTGTGCATCAAACAGCAGGTGACATCGTACTTTGCGGCAACACGCGCCATTTCTGAATCGCCGCGAAACCCCCAAATATCGTTGAGCATGGAAGCTCCAGCTTTCACAGCCGCTTCTGCTACCACGGCTTTGGCCGTATCCACAGATATCGGCACCTCCGGAAAGGCTGCGTGAACCGCTGTAATCACCGGAATAACACGTTCCAGCTCTTCCTCAAGTGAAACAGCCAGGTGTCCCGGCCGCGAAGATTCCCCTCCAACATCAATAATGTCCACCCCTTCGCAGACCATTTGCCGTGCAAAAGACACTGCAAAATCCACTGTTTCATGGCTGCCTCCATCAAAAAAGGAGTCCGGGGTTACATTCAATATGCCCATAATATAGGTGCAGGAACCAAAGTTGAATTCTTTACAGCCTATTTTCATAAAAGACATCCCCTCACTTCCTGTTTTTAATACCTTCTGTAATACAGTAAATCAACGTTGTTCTGTACTATACCGTCATTTCTATATTTTTCTTTCCGATATCCCAATCACAGCGATTTTTTACCTTGCAGTTGAAGCACTCCCGTGACCGTTTGTCCGCATTGTAAAGTACCGCATCAAAC
>JBBRWP010000364.1:0-2418 GCA_038249175.1 Acetivibrionales bacterium | reverse complement strand
GTCTGTCGGGTTTATGTTGCGAGAAAATGTGGCGATGCTTGAAGCTTACGGTGTCCAGGTCAATGTTGTGCGTTCACTCGGTGGCGGTGCAAAAAGTATGTTATGGGGAAAAATAAAGGCTGATATTTTACAAAAACCGGTGTCGCCGCAATCCTTTTCCGAATCGACATCATTGGGCGCAGCCATGCTAGGACAGGTTGCCATGGGTACTTTTCCAAACCTTGCAGCAGCATTTGCAGCAATCCCTGTTTCAGAGAACCCCATCATACCGGATAAGCAAAAAACCGCTGCGGTAAACATGGCTTTCGAAAAATATCAGCGTATTTATATGGCCATGGAAAGCATTCTTTGAGCAGGGCAGATTCCCTTTTCAAAACCAATGGCTCTCATTCTCGGATTGTATGGCTCTGCACATCAGACGCACTGGCTCAAAGTCGTCGGAATACTCAAACCTGAAATTGGCCATTTTCAATCGATTTTCGACTTTTTCATGCAAGTTGCCTTTTGCAACTTGCATGCAGCCAGTGGGGTTACCGCTGGCTGGCAGTGAAACCTTGATTGGGGGCGTTACAGCCACCTTGGGCGGCTGTAACATGCAAGATGATAAAATCATCTTGCATAATAACGCACGAATGTGCGTTATTGCACTGGAATCATAAATTAACTTTTAACAGCCCAGCGTAGTTTGGCAGACTTTGCCCGACTATTGGCATTGCATTCTTCAAGGGATGGCCTGATAGGATCGGGCGCTACTTCACGATAGACACCTTCGCGAAAAAATCGTTGAAAGGATTTCTTCACCAGGCGGTCTTCTCCTGAATGAAATGAAAGTATAGCGACACGACCACCGGAAGCAAGGGATGCGGGAAGTTTTTCTAAAAAAATATCCAATGCTTCAAATTCGTCGTTCACATCGATGCGAAGCGCTTGAAAGCATCGCTGACAAGATTTCTTTACCTCAAAATCCCTATTGATTATCGGTATGAAACCCAAAGCATCTTTTATGATTTGTCGTAGCTGCGTTGTTGTTGACACGTCAACGCCCTTATGAATTTCGGAAAGGATAGCGCGAGCGATGACCTTGGCATGGGGTTCATCGGCATTTTCAATGAGCATCCCTTCCAATTCGTCTTGAGAAATTGCATTCAAACGATCTGCAGCAGATCTTCCCTTTTGGGGATCCAGTCGCAAATCTAGCGGACCTTCCCGCTTGAATGAGAATCCCCTGTCTGGATTATCTATTTGCATGGAGGATACACCCAAATCTGCCAATATAAAATCCAATGGTCCTGACGCAGAAACAATATGATCAATTTCGGAAAAATTCATTTGCCGGATTGTTAAAATATCCGAACCATACCCTAAGCGCGCCAGACGTTCCTGCGTACGCGGCAATTCAAGGGAATCGACATCGATGGCAAACAAATGCCCTTTTTCACCTAAACATTTTAGCATCTCCAATGTATGGCCACCATAGCCAAGTGTTGCATCCAGTCCGGTTTGTCCCGGAGTAATGCACAAAATGGCCAATATTTCGTCTACACAAATAGAGCGATGCATGCCGGCAGGTGTACTCCCGCGTTCAATAATTTTCGCCACTGTCTCAGCATATTGATCTGGCTGCAATTCTTTGTATTTGTCTTTGAATGCTTTTGGATGCGTCCCATTGTATCGAACGCGCCGTTGGTGTTTTTGCTCGCCATTATCCATCGTGTCTGTTCTGCCTCCAATTATTGGTTTCATACAGCATATCATTTTCACACGAATTCAGCCCTTTTGGGACAGAAATCGGCGTTTTACACTGGAATCTTATCATCCATCTATCATTATTTCGTATCTCTCGCAAAAGCATGAAAAGGATTACGCTTCATCAATTTTTGTATGACCGTTTCATCGAGCCCTGATTCTCGCAGTTTTGGTAAAAAAGATTCGATAATGTAAGTAAATGGTTCCGGAATGCCACCATGAGGTTTTGCCGGATCATACCATCCTCTGTCATGGCTGATGAGGATTCTATCAGAAAAGCCCATATTCACCATCTTCACGATATTTGAAAGACAAATGTCATCTGATTCTGCCGAACCGATATTGTCATAGGACAACCAGGCCCCACGTTGAACCATTTCCAAATGCAAATTGAAATCCGGCTCTGCCTGGGTATGGATCCATATGAATCGATCGGCTTGATAACCGGTTTTCTCCAATAAATCCAATTGGGTCCGAACAGTTGAACCTTTGATTGTATGGCTTCCTATGACCGCATTTGTATCGATTCCAGCCAAAGCTGCGGCCACTAGTACTTTCGATTCTTGCGCAGTCATTCCGTCATCGCCGGCACTTATTTTAATCCAGGCGGCCTGAACACCCGTTCCACCGATATTTTCCTGCAACTCACCCATCATCCATGCATACAGGGAC
>JBBRWP010000363.1:0-2419 GCA_038249175.1 Acetivibrionales bacterium | reverse complement strand
AACAATCAGAAAACAGGGCTATAATACACTCGAAGCTTTACAAATGGCCATCGATGGGAATCCTATCTTATTCAATCAAGGATAAATGAACTATAGTCAGAAATTTCCCTGTTATATAATTTTACACCTGAACAGTAACTATAATTGAAGGAATAGTCTCGATGGCCCTGGGTTATGAAGATGAAACACTTAGCCTGTTCGGTTTTGGCGCAGACAGTTTCATTGAAGTACTTTCCGGAATCGGCATTGCCTATATGATCCTGCGCATCAAACAAAATCCGGGTAGTTCTAAAAGCGGATTTGAAAAAACTGCCCTGAAAATTACAGGGACATCCTTCTATATACTCTCCATAGGATTGTTTGCCGGTATTGTGCAAAATATTATTCATCACCACAAACCGGAAACTACTTTCTGGGGAATCGTCATATCACTAATTTCAATTCTTGTAATGTTCTGGCTAATGAAAGCGAAAATCAGCATTGGCAGTAAGTTGCACTCTGAGCCAATACTTTCTGATGCCAACTGTACGAAGGTTTGTATCTATATGTCACTGGTATTGCTGGCATCCAGCCTTGTATACGAACTCGCAGGTTTCGCCTACGCTGATACCATTGGCGCTGCCGGTCTGCTCTATTTTTCAATCAATGAAGGGAAAGAAGCCTTCGAAAAAGCAAAGGGAAAGGAATGCGGCTGCGGGGATCATTGCGAAACCAAATAGAAGGCTGAATTGGATTTACCTGCAATTAGCAGGAATAAAAAGAGGCTGCCTTTTGAGACAGCCCTTTTATTTTTAGGCGAACATTTTTCTGGCCTTACTCCAGTATATTTCTCATGTACTCAATACACTTGGTGACCTCTTTAATTGGATCCGAATCCTTGGGTATTTCATATTCCAGTTCAAGGTCAACATTGATGGGCCACTTCTCTTTTTTAAGCAGCAACAGGACATCCGCGATTGGTGTCTCTCCTTTACCAAATTGCCTGTTGGCATTTGGATCGGCGTTATTTGGCCCCGTTTTATCCTTCACATGAATGTCTGTGATGATATGGTGATACTTCTCAATGATATTGTTGGGATGCAGGCCTGTTGATCCCCAATAGTGTCCGATGTCGAGGTTAAGCCTGTTGGCTTTTGAATAGCCCAGATACTTGTCGATGTCGAAACCCGGCTTGCCAAACTGACCGTGTGTATGGTAAATGGCAAGGCTATTGTGCTTTTCTGCAAATTTGCCAAGGCGTTGTGCTGCTTCGTCTGTGAATTCATCCGTTATGCCATAAGCTCCAAGTGTCTTGGCAGCATTATAAGCATAATCTATTTCTTCATCCGACCACCCGGAAGGTACGAACTTGGCAATATGGATGTCTACGCCGGCATCATTGTACATTTTTCGGATATCGGCATACTTCTGCATGGGTAAACCCAGTCGCCATTTCCGTTGTGCCTCCTTGAGCCCGGATGAAATTTTGGCACGTTCGGCTTTTTCTGCATCAGACAATACAGTTCCCGGGGCAAGACGCGGAGGACCCTGCGGAATTCCAAGGCCTTCTTCCAGGACACTCCTCATCTCGAGTGTGCTGACTCCGGATGCAAGTACATATTGCAGTACTTCTTCCAGACTGTGAGAAATGCTGCGGTAACAGTAAGTGGTAAGCCCCAACTGTACACCGTTGACTTTGGAGTTGGGTTTTTTGGTTGATTTCCCGATTGCAAAAGAATGATTAAATGGGATCATTGCCAATGCTGCCGCGCTTGCAGTTGTTCCCAGGAACTTGCGCCTCGAAAATGTTGAGTTTTCCATACAAATTGCTTTAAGAGATTATATTTAGAGTTTCTTTTATCCTGAATGTGTTGAAGAATTAGCCATAAAGGAACAATTTTTTATCTTGCCATCAAATAGCTGTCCCCGAATTTGTTCTGATGTTCTGCTGTCTGCCGGACCAATGCCACCATCGAATGAATTTGAAGATGGTACTCCATCTTTCTCCCATGGGATACAGGACAGCAACTGCCCCGGTCTGAGCTTATTCTTTCCAAAAAGAAGGGGTAAGAATCACCAGTACCGTGAACAATTCAAGTCGCCCGATCATCATCAGAAAAGCCAGGAACCATTTTCCCACATCAGGAACGTGCGAATAAGTAAATACAGGCCCCACGGTTCCCAATCCGGGGCCGATGTTTCCAAGGCAGGATGCAACAGCGCCCATGGAGGTTACCATATCGGGTACAAAAGTCATAAAAATTATGCTGCTGAAAAAGAAAATGCACACATAAAACATAAAAAAGGCCAGTATGTTATTTACAATTTTCTGATCAATAGAATGCTTGTTGAAACGGACAGGGATTACCGCGTGGGGGTGAATCATTCGACGCAATTCGTAGTAACTGTTCTTTAAAAGGATTACTATCCGCATAATTTT
>JBBRWP010000362.1:0-2436 GCA_038249175.1 Acetivibrionales bacterium | reverse complement strand
GCACAGATGGAAGCAACGGCGGATGGGCTACTTATGGGTTTGTATTCCGCCCAAAATGACATTGCATCCAAAACCCGTGATGTGGATGCGGCCAGGATAACCTTGCAAAGAACCAGGGATAAACAATCCGTTGGCAGTGTCACCATATTTGATGTGGAAACAAGCGCATTGGATTTGGAAAAGGCAGAAAAGGCTCTGGTTTGGGCGCAGCGTTCTTTGGAAAACAGTACACGGTCTTACAACCGTGTTGTGGCAAAACCCCTGGACCGTCAGGTGACGGCAAAGCTTGTTGGATATGGAACCATGCCCGCACTGCCCGTCGATGACTATGTGGAAAGAGCCATACAAGCCCGTATGGAACTGTATAATCTGCGGGAAAATATTGCATTGCAAACCCGTTTGTTAGAAATATATACCTTTAAAAATCTAAATATGTCCGATGAAGACACAAAAAGCAACTATGCCAGAACAGCCGTCAATCTGGAGAAGATGAAGGCAGATTTGGTGGTTCAGACGCGTGCCATTGTGGCAGAAATCCGCGGCGCGTATTTGGAAATGCAGAAAAGCAAGCTGGATTTGACGTATACAGAAAAGACGCTGGAACGTCAGCGGCTGAGTCTGAAAAATTTGCGGGTACAAATTGATGTTGGCCGTTTGCCGGCGTGGCAGGCGGATGCGTTAACCAGTGCGATTATAGGTTTGGAAAATGGATTAAATCTGTCAAAGCTATCCATCGATAACAGTTACACGGGGTTAAATCATGCCATTGGAAATGGCCCGGGTATCCGCTAAAAATGTGATCATTGCGATGTTGAAACAGGAGCAAATGGTAAAAAGAAAAAGTGCGAGAGCAGTGGGCAATCGCAAAAATAGAATAAGCGTGGCTTGAACAGAGATGACGACAGAAACTGTCACAGAGACAACAGTGGCACCCGCCATTCAGAAGAAAAAATATTGCCGGAAGCGGTTCAACGATGGAAAATGAATAAGGAGAAAGTATATGAAACAATTCTTTCGAGGCAGAAAAATAGCATTAATTTTGGTGGCCATTATGCTTTTGGGTGTCAGTACTGCCTTTGCAGCGGAGGATGCCGTAAAAGTTGCCCTGAACGATTTTTATGCATTGATGCAAAGCAATAAAACCACAAGCGACCTGAACACATTAACGGTGAAGGTTCTCGAGAACACCAAAGCCGAGGCCGATAAAGAAGCGGCAAAAATCTTTGCGACCGGTGTTTATGAACAAGGTTATGACAACACCATCACCAAAATTATTGCGCCACAAGAAGCCGCATCGAAAATTGTGCAGGAAAAAATGTCACAGGAGGCTGCTCCCCTGCAACGTGAAGGTAGTTTATACAAAGCATTGCAGGCTTATAAACTCCTGCAGCAGCAAAAAATACTGGACACGAAACTCTTGGGCCTTACCCGTGAAGAAGCAGCCATGAGCAAGGTGCGCTATGATGCCGGTGTCATTTCTGAAGCGGATTATATAGACAAACAAATCACCGTGGAAGCGGCTGTTCTGGGGTTGGACCAACTGAACCTTTCACTTGCATCCGCCGCACTGGAAGTGAACCGTCTTGCCGGCACCGAATTTGACACGATGCCTGATGCCGGAACTTCTGAAATTGCACCTTTGCCCTCTTCTTTTGCAGACAATACAAAAAAAACAGACTGGCTGGCGTCGGCGATTAAAGCCGATTCGGGCATCTTTCAACAGACGGAAAACTTGCGTTTTATGGATTTACGGATAAAAACCGCCAAGGACTTTATCCCCGATACCCACAGCCGTGTCATAGAGATGAAACGGGATCGTGAAGATGCACGCCTCTCATTGGAAGACAGCAAAACGGGTGTGGAAGTGAACCTGTTAAATAAACTTAACGAAATGGCTACAGCACTGGATAAACTTACGCTTTCAAAAAAAGACCTTGAAATGGCGAAACGCCGTATGGCTCAAGCAAAAATACGATTGGATGCCGGTATCTATGGCCGTGCGGATATGATAGGACAGGAGCGTGCGGTGCTGCAGGTGGAATTTGACATTGTCAATAAAACAGCGGCCATCAACAGCATTGAAGTGGATCTGCGGATGCTGGTTGGTGTGAAAGTGACGGCTGAGTGAAGACCCACAGTAAAGCAATATTGATTTCGCTTCAACAACTCTTCATTGAATTAAAAACAGCAGTTACTGTGGTGAAAACAACCTAATTCAGCCATAAACAGGGGATGTGCGCCATGTTTTATGGCTGAATTAAGATTGTTTTCGAGTTGTTGCAGTCAAATCAATATTCTGCTCCCCTTTGAAATCGTGTTAAGTTTGTGTGAAACAAGGGTAAATACAAAGCAAGAGGAAGCCGAAAAACAGCTTGTTAAACAATTTTTAACGGGTTCTTCAGAAATACACAAGGGGGTAGCACCTATGAAATTTAT
>JBBRWP010000361.1:0-2449 GCA_038249175.1 Acetivibrionales bacterium | reverse complement strand
GATCATGCAGGGCTCCGGATCATGGAACCATTCTATGCTTCCGTGAAGAATCACTTCCTCCCGCAGAGGAAGACCGGTGAGCCTTGTTCTCTGCAGCGCGACGTCCTGTTCATCTGTAATTCGCAGCGTGATACGTGACCAATTCATCATAAAAACATTTGTTTCCTTCATTACTATCGGGAAAGTTTGCCTCATCTTTGCGTGCTCCTCCTTTCATCCGTATCTATAAGATTTCTTTCATTTCTCTTCTGTCACAACAGGACACTTCATTGGACAGGATCACGGAGTATCTTGGAGTAAACATAGATGCGCCTCCTTATCATTAATTCCATGGTTACAATGGGTATGGTATTTTTGCTGGTAAATGTAGGACAAGAGCAATGTTCATGCTTTCATGGCTGTAGATTCCCGGACAATCAATTCAGGCCGCAGCATCACAGCACCTGTTTCTGCGATACCGCTGTTGATTATTCTGAACAGCAGATCAACGGCATTCCGGCTCATCAGCTCTATGTCCTGCATGACTGTCGTGATAGGGATCGGGGATATCCTCGAAAAAATCATATTGTCATATCCGGCAACCGAAATATCTGCCGGAACTCTTTTACCGCTGGACATGATGGCATTTGTGACAGCCAATGCCATCACATCATTGATGGTGATGATGGCATCAATGCTTGACTGCGATTGCAGCAGTCGCTCAGTTGTCTCATAGGCATGGTCATAGTCAAGTCGGTTGCATTCGATGAAGCGCCTGGGATTGACGTCCAGGATCTTTTCTTTGTAGGCTTTTTCGTATCCGCTGATTCTGCAGGATGTTGTAATGACATCTCTTGAACCGCAGAGAAAGTAAATATTCCTGTGACCGGTTTCAAGAAGATACGAGACCAGTCTGAACGTCCCTTCTTCCAAATCCACCATGACAAAGGGCTCATCCGACTGAGGATATCTTGATGTAACGAAAACACAAGGGACTTTGTGCGTTTCAAGAAGATGCATATGCGTCATGTCCGTGGTTTTTTTATTGACGGGTGCGAGCAGGACACCCTCTACCCGTTCCGCAATGAAATTCTGTATAATTTTCCTTTCAACAGCCTGCTCATCATTAGAAATCGAGAGTATCATACTGTATCCAGCATCCCTCACGTTTTTATCGATGCAACTCACTAGTTTTCCATAATATGCACTTTCAATATCGGGAACAACGAGTCCGATGACCCCGCTTCTTCTTCGTGCGAGTCCCTTTGCCATTGCATTTGGCGTATACTCATGCACACTGGCCAACGCAAGAATTCGCCTCCTTGTTTCTTCACTGACAAGGGGGCTGCCGTTCATGGCCAGAGAAGCGGTCGCAACTGAAACCTTTGCCATTGCGGCAATATCTTTAAGCTTAATGGGCATTTCATCCTCCCCAATAGCGCATTTAAAACGTTTTAATTATACTACAGCATAAATCACTGCACAATAGGTTCGTTTTCTCTCAATTTGATATGGTAAAATTGTTTACAACGCTTTAAAATGTGGAAATATGATTTGTGATACTATCGATATAATCAAATTAGTCAGGAATTATGAAATTAGTCTTGTTGATAATCCCGAATCGTTTCTTTTATTTTGCATTAAAATTTTGAGTTGACAAGAGATAGATACAAATGATATCTTGAATGCGTTCCCCGATTAAAACGATTGTATTGTCACAGCATACAACTAATTTGAGATTAATACATCGTTTTCTGTCTATTATAATGTTGGTTTTCTTTTTTATTTTTAGTGCAAACGTTTGCTTGGATACTCAGCCTACTGTAGACAATTAATGTTGACATGTTGACACAAACACAACCTGCACATTGAGCCAACACAACGTATTGATGAGGAGGACCAGTTTTGTGAGTATAAACATCAAACGAACCGTTCCCGTGCAAATTTCCAGTTCATTCAAGCGCAGGCTTATCAAAAGTTTCCCGTACTACATCCTGCTGATATTGCCACTTATCTATCTGATTGTTTTCAAATATGTTCCCATGTATGGGGTTCAGATTGCTTTCAAAGATTTCAGCGCCTCAAAGGGCTTTGGTGGAAGTCCTTGGGTCGGACTCAAGTATTTCACCATGTTTCTGACGGCACCTTCTTTCCTGCAAATCATGGGCAACACGCTTTTCATCAGCTTTTACACCCTTCTGACAAGTTTTCCTCTGGCAGTCCTGCTTGCACTTGCCTTGAATGAATGTGCGAATAAAACATTCGTAAAAACAGTTCAAATGGTTACATACATGCCCTATTTCATTTCAACGGTTGTCCTGGTCTCCATGATCATCCAGTTCTCGGATCCGCGCATTGGCATCTTCAATATTCTGCTCACAAAACTCGGATTCCCCACCGTTAATTTCATGGGGGATTCCAATTATTTTTCGCATCTTTACGTCTTTTCCGGCATCTGGCAGACGACAGG
>JBBRWP010000360.1:0-2460 GCA_038249175.1 Acetivibrionales bacterium | reverse complement strand
CCCGAAGAAAAACTTGCAATAGTTGTCAAAAAGCTAAATCATCGACCAAGAAAGTGCCTCAACTACCTGACACCCCACGAAGTCTTTATTCAAGCACGGCGTGGTGCACTTATGATGTGAATCTGCCTGTTGATTGTCCCTGCTGTGCATACCATGCCGGGTTCAGGATACGGAATGATCTGCTACTGTGCTAATCCAGGTATGCTCTCAGGTGTTACCAAGCGATATGTCCCACGTTATGAAACGCTTAAATCAGCAGGAGGAAAGGAGTTCCAGGGCGGGGTCTTTGTGAGCGCGGAAAACGCTAATCTCGGCATGTTTGCCCATGACTACTTCCATGCCATCGGTGGCATATACGAGGGCAAGCGCCTCGCACCCTGCCTGTACGACTATGAGCGTCAGTCCGACGCTTCCGCCGGACTCCCTGCCTTCGAAAATCACGCTGTGTATATGGGGCCGTGGGATATCATGTCTCAACACTTTGTGAGAAAGGGAGAACCTCCGCCAGGGCTTTCATCGTTCACAAAGATAAGGCTCGGCTGGATTGATAATCATCAGGCTCAGATTGTAAGGCCTGGTGAAACCTCGTTAGCCTTGCTTTCACCTCTTTCAAAGGGGGGGCAACTACTCGTCGTCAAAATACCCTTGAATGATGGGACTTATTACCTCATCGAAAACAGGCAGCCGATAGGATTTGACAAGCAACTTCCTGACTCCGGAATTCTGATTTTGAAAGTCAATCCAGAGGCTATGGAAGGGTTTGGTACTGTGGAGGTTAAAAGTGCTGTGAGTTCGCGTAATTTTACCGAGGCAACATACAAGCTGGAAGAAAGCAAAAGGAATGTTTTTTTTGATAAACGAAACAACATCGCCATAATACCCTTATGGCGGCAGAATGGAAATGTTGGGGTACTGATTACTATCCCGGATTATAGTGAAGCGGCGATCAAGGCTGGTCGGGCAATACAGACGCTGATTGATCAACCTCCTGGTGCATCCGATAATGAGAAGGAAACCGTAATTCTTGGGGCTATTGCAGCCTTCAATAGTAAGAACTTTGAAAAGAGCTATGCAATTGCTACAAGAAAACTCAAAGAGTTATAGGAAGGATATATCCACACAGAAAAGGCAAAGTTTCAACCAGGCGCAGGACCGGCCCGAAAGCGTGCCGGTCAGCGCCAGCTCCGTTGAACGGAGGAGCCAAAGATGGATCCGCAGGAAATAAGGCGACTCTTTATAGAAGACGACGAGTGGGAACGTACGAGTATCAGTTGGAAGGCACTGATCCCGCTACGGGACTTTAATTGTCATCGCGATAGTGACGAATCCCCATGTCAGCACTACTTGAGGTTGCTGCCGAGATTCAACATCCCACTCGAAGTCATCGAGCAATGGATCTTTCCTCACTACTACAATCGAAATACTGTGAATAATTACGGATGGTTAAATTACAACAAGATTCGTATTGAAGAAACGTTTATGTCAGTGCTACAACTTGCAACACTGCATATCATTGGGTCGTATCAATCGTTCGTCAGGACGAGAGTATCTAATGATCCATTTGATGGGTTTGCATGTGCTCCTAAGGACGTCGAACACTGGAGGGAAAAGAGCACTTGGAGAGTGCCGCCTATCGTCATTGACGTCACGACATTACGCGACATTCCTCTCCAGGCAGATATTAACGGCCCTTTTCAGCTTGTTGAAGGGCATTCACGTCTTGGGTATCTCCTCGCAATGCGACGAGCGGGCCTTGTCACTGACGACAGCACGCACCGGGTATATCGAATGTACATGCAAGACCGTGATGGTGCATAGTATCCTACGGTTGCTGCTGTTCCCGCTACGCTTCATAGCAGACACTCAAACCCTTGGTGATTATTTCAGCTTAGATTGAAGTCAGGAAGAAATATATGACTGGTAGAAATGATTTGTGCCCATGCGGATCTGGAATCAAACACAAGAAATGTTGCCTATCCAAGAAGGTAATTTCCATAGATGAAATGTATTTCCCACCAATCTTTTCAGATAATCCAATAGATTTTGGCACAATAAAAAAGATACCCAGCTATAAGGAATACGACGACATAAAATGCGACGAAATCGTATACGCAAAATACAAAGAGATTATTTACGATAATGAGCTATCTGAATATTTATGCTTTAGCGAAGATCAAAAAAAACGCTTTCTGGAAATAATTAAAACTATATGCAAGCATAAAAACCGTACATTTGATATGCATATACAAGATACAGAGCAGTTTAAGGAGCTGATGTGCGGCCAAAATACAAAGAAAATAGCATCGTGCATATATTGGAAGGTGGATTCAAGTTCGAAGTGCAACAGCCAGTGGTGGTTTGGTGTAACACATCTCCACCCCGAATAACACCTCATGCGGTGACCTGAATCCTAATACTTTACGTGGTCTGTGATTTAGTCGTTCTACCGCCCACTGCACT
>JBBRWP010000359.1:0-2465 GCA_038249175.1 Acetivibrionales bacterium | reverse complement strand
CCGAGAGGAGGGGAGTTGGGTGCCTGAAAGCATACAAAATGTATTGAATCGCATCAAGGAAGTGTGGGGTGAACTGACGTCAGGCCAGAAGGTACGCGTCTTTGTTTTGGCGGGGGTTCTTGTCGCTGTGACTGCCTTGACCTTGATGTTTTCCTTAAGGGTTGCGTACATTCCGCTGTTCGATAATCCGGAAGGTATTGCCATGGCCCCTGTCATTGCTTATCTCGATGAAAATGGAATTAAATACAAAAAAGGGGTAAACAACCAGATTCTTGTGGACAGTAAAAGTAAAGTCAACGTGGAATTTGACTTGGCTTCCCAAGCCATTGTCTCGCCGGAGGTCAGTTTTGCCGACACATGGTCCAGGCTTTCGCTCACCGCTACTGAAGCAGATAAGGCAAATCTATGGAAAGAATTCAACAAGAACGATCTTGTGCTGAAATTAAAAAAGTTCAGTAATGTTGAAAATGCATCGGTCAACTATAGTAAGCCGGAAAAAAGCTACTGGGCCGGCGAAGACAATGCAGACAAGGGTACGGCATATGTTATGCTGAAAACCCGGTCGCTGCTTTCATCGGATCAGGTGGATGCTGCCTCCCGCGTGGTGGCTTCTTCCCTTGGCATATTGCCGGGCAATGTGACCCTCGTGGACCAAAACCTGAATCCGCTCAATAGCATGGGGCTCTCATCGGATGTCGGCAGGGCTTTTACACAGGAAGAGATGCGTTTGAGTCGACAAGCTGAACTTGAGGCAAAGGTGCGCGGTCAGTTTTTATTGCCGGTGGGTCAAAATGCAGATTATGATACAATGACGGTTTCTGCCAATGCTGTTCTTGACTTTGATGTGCAAAAAAGTTCGGAAAAAACGTATACCGACCCCAACCCGGATGGCGGTGGTTTCTCTGTGAATGACGAGAAACTGAAAGAATCTTTAACCAATGCGGAAGCAGGTGCTGCCCCGGGCACGGATACGAATCCGGCTTCGGTACCAGGCTATAACATCACGGGCGGGAATGGGTCCACCTATAACAAAGACCATACGAATTTGGATAAAGTGTTTAATCAAAAAGATTCTGTTTCAGAAAAAGCATTGGGAAAACTCATCCCGGATCAGTCGTCCATGTCTATCACCCTTTGGTATGGTATGCGGGTGATGGTAGCCGATACCTTGATCCCGGCGTATCTGGATGAAATTCGCCAGTCGGCTTCGGCAGCTACGGGCGTTCCGGCCGGCAGTATACAAGTGAATATACAGAAAAATGATCCGGTGCCTGCCCCGGTTACCTCACTGCTGGACACTGTTTTGAAAATGTTGGATCAGTTTGGCTTCTATGTGTTTATGCTGCTGCTTTTGGTGGTTATGGCAGTAGCGCTGGCACCGCGAAAACATAAAGTGGTAACCACAGCCATACCCGGACCGCTGGAACCGGCCATGGCTGGTGGTGCACCAGCCCGGGAAGCTGTAGCGGGTATTGAATTGGAAGAGCAGTCAGAGATTAAAAAACAGATCGATAAGTTTGTCTCTCAAAAACCAGATGCTGTGGCACAGCTGCTGCGCAACTGGCTGGCTGAAGAATGGGATTAACGGGGTATTTGGATGGCGGCTGTAAAAAGTGATGCCTTAAGGGATCTGTCCGGGCGTGAAAAAGCGGCGATGTTGTTAATTACATTGGGGCCGGAGTTGTCTGCACAGATTTTTCGGCATTTAAAGGATGAGGAGATTGAACAGCTGACATTGGAAATTGCCAATATTCGGACAGTGTCTCCCGGCGAAAAAGATCGTGTGCTCAAGGAGTTTTATCAGATTTGCCTTGCCCAGGAATACATCACAGAGGGGGGTATTGGGTATGCCAAAGATATCCTCGAAAAAGCCCTGGGTACGGAACGGACCATGGACATTATCAACAAGCTGACGGTCTCCTTACAGGTTCGCCCCTTCGATTTTGTTCGCAAAGCAGACCCCACACAGGTTTTAAACTTTATTCAAAGTGAACATCCGCAGACCATTGCCCTCATTCTGTCCTATCTGAAGCCGGCACAAGCCGCCGGGGTGCTTTCGGCTTTATCGCAGGACAAGCAAGCTGACGTTGCCAGGCGTATTGCGCAGATGGACAGAACCTCGCCTGAAGTGATTAAGGAAGTGGAGAGGGTTTTGGAAAAAAAACTCTCCTCTCTGGTCACAGAAGACTACACTGCCGCTGGCGGTATACAGGCGATTGTGGATGTGTTGAACTCAGTTGACCGTGGCACCGAGCGATATATCATGGATACTTTGGAAATTGAAGATACGAACCTTGCCGAGGAGATTCGCAAGCGCATGTTTGTCTTTGAAGATATTTTGCAGCTCGACAACCGCGCCGTGCAACGCTTTATGCGTGAGGTGGACAACGGTGAACTTGCATTGGCACTCAAAGGCAGTTCGGAAGATGTACAGTCCCTCATCTTTGCCAATATGTCAAAACGTT
>JBBRWP010000358.1:0-2475 GCA_038249175.1 Acetivibrionales bacterium | reverse complement strand
TGGTTCCGGCCTGGGTGCTTTATCGGATAAGATTCAGAATAAACAGGAAATTTCCTATGCCGATATTCCCGGGTTCCCAAAAGCCACTGTACCGGGACACGCCGGAACACTGGTTTTCGGATCCCTTGCCGGCAAACAGGTTGTTGCCATGAAAGGACGTTTCCACCATTATGAAGGGCACGATATGTCCCTCGTGGTTTATCCGATTCGTGTGTTTCACCTGATGGGTGTCAAAAACTTGTTTTTAACAAACGCTGCCGGCGGGGTGAACCTGGACTGGGAGCCCGGCACGTTGATGGCGTTAACAGACCATATTGGTTTGTGGGCAGACAGCCCTTTGCGTGGGGAGAATTTGGATGAACTGGGTCCGCGTTTTCCGGATATGTCCAAGGTTTATGACACTTCATTGATATCTCTGGCGGAAGAAATGGCAGCCAACAGCGGTTTTCAGCTGCGCAAAGGTGTGTATGCCTACTGCAAGGGTCCAGCCTTTGAAACACCAGCAGAAATCCGTGCCGTTCGTGTGATGGGTGCCGATGCCGTTGGCATGTCTACAGTTCCGGAAGCCGTTGCAGCAAGACATATGGGCATGCGTATCCTGGCTATTTCCTGTATCACGAATATGGCGGCGGGTATACTGGACAAGGCTTTGACACATGAAGAAGTGATGGAAACCGGCAAAATGGTAGAAGCTCACTTTTCAAAACTGGTGGCTGACATTGTTGGAAAGTGGGAAATATAGGTTTTTCGTTTTTTATTGCTTCATGGGCAATTCCACAAACATAAAAAATGCCGCCGAGGTAAAACCATCGGCAGCCAGTCGTTCGGGGTAATGCCATTAAAGCATAAAAAAAAATGGAATTGGTACGCTGGCAGCGTACTTTTTGAAATTTTTATGAAAGTGAATTTTGTTCATGCAATTAAGATTGAAAGAACTTATTAAGAGCTATCATAAACGGGTGAAACTATTTTTATGAAGCTTCGTGATTGCAATAAAACAACAGAATTACAGTCGCGGCGAAATGATATTCAGGTTGTCTAAAAGAAATTAACAATGATTCAAGTGCAATAACCCGAAAATGATCCAATTTGATGCCAAATCGTGGCGCACAGACCGCGATATTGGACTGAAATTGGTCATTTTCACTCAATTCCAGTCCCTTCGGAACCGAAATTGGAGTTCTTACACCGGAATCAACAATGATTCAAGTGCAAGAACTCCAATTTCATTCCCTTCGGAGTCAAAATCGGGGTTATTACGGTAGAATCAATAATGGGATTACGCCGCAGGCGCAGAAACTTTCCCAATCCTTCGTTTTCTTTGTTCCAGGTATTGCGGTACGCTGTAAATGAGTATGCCGGCCCAAATAAATGCAAAGGTAGCAACATGTCGTGTCGTAAAGGCCTCTCCATACAGAAGTACACCGATGGCCAATTGAATGGTGGGGGAAACATACTGAATAAAGCCAAGCATGCTTAAACTCAGTTTTTGTGCGGCATGGCCAAAAAGAATCAGTGGAATGGCCGTGATGAGACCTGCAAGCAAGCTGAGAATTATAGTCAGTGTTGAGGGTGTTCGCAGTGTTATGCCAGAAGTCATTACCGAAATTCCTAAAAACAAAGCTGCTGGCAGTGCAAGCAAACCCGTTTCAAGTGTCAAGCCTGTTTGCCCGCCAAAACCGGTCACTTTTTTTACAAGACCATAGGCGGCAAATGAAAAGGCCAGTACCAGTGCAATCCATGGCACACGGCCATAACCGGCTGTCATAATACCAACGCCGACCAATGCAAAAGCAACGGAGACAATCAGCACGCGGGTCACTTTTTCTTTTAAGAAAATAACCCCGAAGGCAACTGATACCAGAGGGTTAATAAAATAACCCAGACTGGCCTCCACAATGAAAGCATGGTTCACGGACCAAATATAAACAAACCAGTTAATGGTAATTAGAACCGCACTTGCACAGAGTAACAGCAGCTTTTTTCTGTCTTTGAGCAGTGCAAGCATCCCTTGAAATTTTTTGGTGACCAATGCTATGGCAAAAAGCAGAATGCAGGCATAGACAATACGAAAAGTTAGAATAATTTCGGGTTTAAAGGCAGAAAGTAATTTCCAATAAATTGGAAGTACACCCCATAATATATAAGCGGTCAATCCCGCAACAATACCTTTTGCATCGTGTTGTTGACTCATTTTGTCCCCCATGTATACGCTTCTGCTGCATGGCAGAACCATTCTGCTCAAGATGCCAGAAATCCGGGGATTTCATAGCGAAACCCGAAACAGATTTGCTACAGCATAGCACCGGCGAAGGCTTGTGGCAAGAGAAATTCGAAAAACGATATTGAAATATTTTTGCATACAGGATAGGGTTTCGGTACAAATTCATGTAAAATAGAGTAAGGTCTATCGCTTGCCATACCAAACACGGGGTTAAATCCCATGGAAACAAAACACAATGATGCAATAAGGAG
>JBBRWP010000357.1:0-2512 GCA_038249175.1 Acetivibrionales bacterium | reverse complement strand
GACCGCAATATGAAAGATAACAATCGCTTTATCACTACAGCGTGAGTTTGAATAATTCATTTTTATAATCCTTTATTTATGCGGACTTACAACAAGTCAGAATCCTCAAAAATGATGCTGGACTTGGCGTAAATATCGAAGTCACGCTGTAGTGTTATATAACGTTAAACCAATGAAAACGGGGAGTAAAACCGTCTTCCATGGAAAGAAAGACAATGGAATAAGGTGAGGAAATAACAAATGACAACACAAAATAACAACAATCCCGGTCAGGACCACAAAGACAGGATGCTTCGCACCATGGAGGCAAACGGACAGTTTCGCCTCTACATTGCCGATACACGGGATACTGTAGATGAAGCACGAACCCTGCACCACATGAACCCGACCCCTTCTGTAGCGCTGGGACGTTTGCTAACCGGTGCAGCGTTGATGTCTTCCGCGTTGAAGAACCCGACGGACAACCTGACCCTGCAGATTCGTTCCGATGGTCCCATCGGCGGCATGGTGGTTGTGGCAAACGCGTCGGCAGAAGTGCGTGGCTATGCGTATCAGGTGGACTTCGATCTGCCTCTGAATGCGAAAGGAAAATTTGACATCAGCGGCGCTGTGGGCAAAGGCATGCTGCATGTGATCCGGGATACCGGCGCACAAGACCCTTATGTGGGTTCGGTTGAGTTAATTTCCGGCGAAATTGCCGAAGACCTGACCTGGTACTATGCTTCGTCTGAGCAAACACCAACGGTTATGAGCATTGGCGTTCTGGTGGGTGAAGCAGGCAGAATTCTGGCGGCCGGCGGTCTGTTTTTACAGCTGATGCCGGAAGCGGATGAAAAAACCATTGCCGCATTAGAAGCAGTGATGTCTGACATGCCGGCAATGACAACATTACTTTCTGAAGGCCTTTCCATTGAAGATATTGCAGCAAACTATTTTTCACAGTTTCAGCTGAACTATCTGGATGAACGACCGGTAAGCTACCGGTGCACCTGTTCGACGGAACGGATGGAAAAAAACCTGATCAGCCTTGGCCGCAAGGAGTTGGCGGAATTGTCTGAAGATGAAAAAGGGCTGGAGCTGCAGTGCCATTTTTGCAGCAAGAAATACCATTTTCCAATGGCAACTGTGAAAACCTTGACTGAACGGGCGACCAGGGGATAATCAGGATTGCAGTGTAATACCGCTATATTGGCCTGAAACGGGTCATTTTCATTTGATTTTACCTCTTTCAGAGTTGAAATCGGGATTCTGACCCCACAATCAATCATTGCAATCAGACAACATGGATATTTTTTGGTAAACAGTAGCGTAAAATGATTCAAAATGGCGTAAAATAAGAGGCAGATGTTTATTTATTCAGGTTCCCTGTTGCCATGAGGATGCTGCTGTTTTCGTGATATATGACGGAATATAAGAACAATCCCTGGTTGCGGGTGAGACATTCAGATGCTGAAGGAGGATCTATGAAACGAGGAAAAACGTGGGCATCACTTGTCATGGCGGGTCTGGTTGCGGTGGGCGGTATGCCGGCCAACCAGTTGAACGCCGTTGATAAAGTGGAAACCACGGCCATTGAAATACAAGCAAAAGAAACGACAAACGGACTCTTTACCACCAGTCCGCTTGTGAAAAATGTAACGGCGGGTGTTGTTTTAACACAGCGGGATGCACGAAAAGAAGCATTGGCATTGCCGGCCGTGGTGAAAGCACAAAGAACTGAACGGGAACGCTTTGACGATATGAACAATGCCATTGCCCGTGCCAAGGATTTGGATACAGAAAAGATTACATTTGAAAATCCATTTACCGGCAAAACGGAGACCAAAACCTACAGTGATACCATACAGCTGAGTTTACGTATTCAAAAATACTGGTCGCCGGATCAGGCAAAATTGTTGTGGGAGCTGGCGAAACGCAGCACAGAACTTACCTACGCACAGATGGAAGCAACGGCGGATGGGCTACTTATGGGTTTGTATTCCGCCCAAAATGACATTGCGTCCAAAACCCGTGATGTGGATGCGGCCAGGTTAACCTTGCAAAGAACCAGGGATAAACAATCCGTTGGCAGTGTCACCATATTTGATGTGGAAACAAGCGCATTGGATTTGGAAAAGGCAGAAAAGGCTCTGGTTTGGGCGCAGCGTTCTTTAGAAAACAGTACACGGTCTTACAACCGTTTTGTGGCAAAACCCCTGGACCGTCAGGTGACGGCAAAGCTTGTTGGGTATGGAACCATGCCAGCCCTGCCCGTCGATGACTATGTGGAAAGAGCCATACAAGCCCGTATGGAACTGTATAATCTGCGGGAAAACATTGTGTTACAGACTCGTCTATTGGAAATATATACCTTTAAAAATCTGAATGTGACCGATGAAGATACAAAAAGCAACTATACCAGAACAGCCGTCAATCTGGAGAAGATGAAGGTAGATTTGGTGGTTCAGACGCGTTCCATTGTGGCAGAAATACGCGGCGCGTATTTGGAAATGCAGAAAAGCAGGCTGGATTT
>JBBRWP010000356.1:0-2514 GCA_038249175.1 Acetivibrionales bacterium | reverse complement strand
TTACTATCAAGACTCAATAACTAAACATTATATTCGAAATTAAGCTTTGATTTCATCTCAGGATGGTGTTTCACGACTTTCCCTTACTATTTTTTATAGGCGATTGCGACGAAGTTGCAATCATGAGAAAATTAACATAATCACCAGGCATTCTGAAAATGCTGGTGCAAGTTACCAGGCGAGAACTTTTGCCTTTGAAAAGGCAACTGTTTCATTGACAGTCTTTCATCGCAAACGTATAATAATGCTTGCACGTGCGCCCATAGCTCAGTAGGATAGAGCGACGGTTTCCTAAACCGCAGGTCGTGGGTTCGATTCCCTCTGGGCGTGCCAATAAAAAATCCGCATAGATATATATTCTATGCGGATTTTTTATTTGTAATGTTGCAAGTACAGATCATGTTCCTTGCTGTTCACTGCTTGTGTAGCATTCAATATAATGATTATGACATTTGCACCCCATGCGTCTTCTCCGAATTTGCACAAAACCTGCTGAAAATGCTACGCATTTTCATATTTGTAAACATTCCTTTCGCTTCGTTCAGGCACAAAAAGTGATGAAATTTTTCCATTTTCAGATTTGCACCCCATGCGTCCTCGTCAAGTTCACACAAAACCTCCTGAAAATGCTGCGCATTTTCAGATTTGATAATTATCATTGGTGCTTATCAAAATTTAGTACATATTTTCATGAATCTAAAAGGAATATTATGCTGATAATATATCATAATTCTATCACAATGTTCGATTCATCACCCACCTACGGTACGCTTTGAGGCGGGCGTCCTCTTGAACATTGTGATAGACAGTCCTGAAGACAAAGGTGTCTATCGCCGCATTCCAGTGCGTATTATGGGTGCGTACCACGAGCCACCACAACCCTATTTGGTGGCACCAAAGATGGCAGAGTTTATCGAAAAATTCAAAGACACAAAACTTCATCCATTGAAAAGTGCAGCTTTGTTTCATCTGAAATTTGAAGGCATTCACCCTTTTATTGATGGCAATGGACGAACTTGCAGGCTGCTGATGAATTTTTCCCTGATGCAGTGCGGATATCCACCCATCAATGTGAAGTTTGCGGATTGAAGACGCTATTATGACTGTTTTGATCATTTACTACCGCAATAACAATATCGAACCGATGGTAGAGCTGATTACAGAATATACAGAAGAAACGCTACGGTTCTATAGCAGCATTTTATAACGACATTTCATTTCAACATTTCATAGCAGCATTTTATAACAACATTTCATAGCAACATTTCATAGCAACATTTCATAGCAACATCGGCCTATTCTAGCCTATGGGTGCTTCAGTAGCAAGGCTTTCGGCACAATGGATACATCAATGGTTGTTGCGGTTGTCATCTCCCCGTCAAAATTCATTGGCAAAACATCGGGACCTCCATCTTTTTGAATCAATTCCAAATGAAGATGACGGAACGTGGAAAACGAAACTTCTTTCAGTTTTCCATGATTTCCTTTTTTAAAGAGCGGGAAAAATGAGAGGATTTTTCTTCTCGTTAAAGGCGTAACCAGACAGGTATTCAAAAGACCGTCAGTCATGTCTGCTGCCGGGGCGGGCTGCATGCCACCGCCATAAAAACGACCATTGGCAAAAGCGGCCAGAAGCAATTCTGTTTCTACCGGTTCACCGCCGTCTACGGACAAGCGGATGGGATACGATTGATTTTGAATGAGTGCTGACAATATACCCCAAACGTAGGCTGCTGATCCGCTTACCAGCGGCAATTTTTTGAACCGCTGTGTTCGTCGCACCACTTCTCCATCAAACCCTACAGATGCAATATTTAAAAACCAGCGATCATTGATTTTACCAAGATCGACTGCTTCAATGCGGGCATCGATCAGACCTTCCAGCAGCAAAACCGGATCATGAACGGTTGTGAGACTGCGAATGGCATCGTTTCCGGACCCACAAGGGATAATACCCAAAACAGCCTTTGTTCCTGCAATACCGTTGACAATTTCATTGAGTGTGCCGTCTCCACCCACAGAATAAATATGAATATCCGGTTGTGCGGCAACAGCTTCACGCGCCAAAATGGTTGCGTGTCCTTCATGCCACGTCTCAACAATACGCCAGTTCAAGGAGGTGTTTCTAAAGCGTTCTTTGATATGCTCTGCCATATGTATGGCTCGTTTTTTGCCAGCAACCGGATTCACAATAAATAAGTGTTCCAAATGAACATCCTCCGCAATATAAAATTAAACAAATGAAAACAGTGTCTTAATGTCATGCTCCACTAGCGACGCACTTTTGACTTCATGTCGGTTCATTTTGGTTTATAGCGCCACACTTTTGACTTCAAGTCAGATCGTTTTGGTTTATAGCGCCCCACTTTTGACTTCAAGTCGGATCATTTTGGTTTATAGCGCCGCACTTTTAACATCAAGTTGGATCATCCTCGTTTATGGCACTACAATCATGTATTATATTCTGCGTATTGACACTTTGCAATTCCTAAAAAAAAGAGACGATTCTCTTTT
>JBBRWP010000355.1:0-2519 GCA_038249175.1 Acetivibrionales bacterium | reverse complement strand
TTCTGAAGAAGGCATTGAACGAACAGAGAAGGAATTAAAACTACTGCTGTTGCCCAAAGATCCGAATGACGATAAAAACGTAATGATAGAAATTCGTGGCGGTGCGGGGGGAGAAGAAGCGGCTTTGTTTGCAGCATCCCTCTTCCGTATGTATACCCGTTATGCAGAGCTGCGGAACTGGAAAACCGATATCGTGGATTCCAATGAAACAGAACTGGGCGGTTTTAAGGAAGTTGTATTTGAAATAGAAGGCAGAGGTGCTTATAGCCGTCTGAAGTATGAAAGCGGTGTGCACCGCGTACAACGTATTCCCACCACAGAATCGGGTGGACGCATTCATACATCCACCGTTACCGTAGCCGTGTTGCCGGAAGTGGATGATGTGCCGGAAGTGGAGATTAACCCGGCTGATTTACAGGTGGACACCTATCGTTCCTCCGGCGCCGGAGGCCAGCATGTGAATAAAACGTCATCGGCCATACGCATTACGCATTTGCCTTCCGGAATTATCGTGGCATGCCAGGAAGAACGCAGCCAGCATAAAAACCGTGACAAAGCCATGCGCGTGCTGAAAGCCAGGTTGTATGAACAGGCACTTTCAAAACAAGTGAACGCCGTAACAGAAGATAGGCGGTCTCAGGTTGGCACCGGCGATCGCAGCGAACGTATCCGTACCTACAACTACCCGCAAAAGCGGGTTTCGGACCATCGTATTAATTTGTCTTTGTACAGGATTGAAGAAATATTGAACGGGGATATCGATGAGATTATCGATGGCCTGATTACAAGTGATCAAAGTGAGCGCCTTAGCAGCAGTGGGGATGAGTCATAAGGGTAAATGAACGGTGAACTGAGACGATGATGAAACGTATGGACGGGATAGCAAGTCAACGGCAACAATGATTGAGCGTAATGTCATAAAACATTTTTGCTAGTACGTTGTAACAATAAAAGTGTACCAACAGGCATGATGAAACCTTGGCTTTGCTTGTTGTTAGCAATCATAAAGTGAAAGTTTTGATGTTACAACGTACTAGAGGTGAAATGTTTATGCTCAATGAAAATTTTTTCTTTTTTTCCAAGCCGTGAAGGGCTTGCAACAGCTACATACAGGAGACAATATGAAAAAATATTCGGCTGTTTTCTTGACAATTTTGTTGATAATAGGACTTATTGGCTCTTCGGCAGATTATCCTGCTGTCTTTGCTGACGTTCATTCAAATGAACCAATCGCTGAAAAGGGATCCGCCATCGAAGAGCCATCTTACATGCCACCGCAACCGGGGAAATACCCGGAAGGCGAAGGCATTGTTGACGGCAGTCAGAAAGAAGTTTTGTCTACCACAGATGGTCTTCGATTTGCTTCATCTGAAGGTCCTGCTTATGCGGCGACTTATAATGGCGGAACAACGGAGAAGGTTTTGGTCATTCCCATTGAATTTACAGATGAGAAGTTTGATGCTGGTAAAAACCAGGCCTACTTTCAGGGTGTTTTAAATACCATGAGGGACTATTATGAGCAGAATTCCGGTTATGATTCAGGGACTAAAGGTATTGCAATCAATGCAACCGTTTCGGAGATTGTTGTGAGTGCGCATAGCGAGGCTTATTATGGCTCGGATGTGGGCACGGGTATTGATAATTCCTTGAACATCTACGAACTAGCACGTGAAGCTGTATTATTACTTGACGCCAAAGGGTTTAATTTTTCTTCCTTCGATGGTATGGACACGGGTGCGGATATAGATCACTTAATTATAGTTCATGCCGGAAAAGGACAGGAAGAGAGCGGTAGCGCAACAACGAATATCTGGTCGCACGCGTGGAGTATCAGTTCCTCTCCTACGGTCGATGGCGTTTCTGCTTCCAAATACGCGTGTGTTCCGGAAACCGGAACAGTGGGTGTCTATGCACATGAGTTTGGTCATGACCTTGGATTGCCGGACTTGTATGATGCAAACCTTAATACGGATGGTCGAACAGCCGGAGTTGGAAGTTGGGATATTATGGGTTCTGGTTCCTGGAACACCGCAGAGGGGTTGCCTGCAGGAAGCAAGCCATCCAACCTGTCTGCCTGGAGTCGCGCACAGTTGGGGTGGGAAACACCAACTGTTGTAACTGCGGACGGAAATCAAACGCTGACCAACACGGTGGGCCGAAGTACTATTTTGCAGTTATGGACAAATGGCACAGCCGGTACTGATGAATACTGGCTGGCAGAATATCGCAGAAAAATCGGGTATGATGTTGGCTTGCCCGGAGAAGGCGTTTTGCTTTGGCATATTGATGCGACCTGGATTGCAGCAAACAGGGCAAGCAACCTGCTGAATGCTTCGACTACTGGCATACAAGGGGTTGAACTGGAACAGGCGGACGGTCTGTATCAACTCAGGTCAAATCAAAGTTCTGGCGACGCTGCGGATCCATTCCCGGGAACGACAGGTAATAAAAACTTTTCATTCATGCCGTATGCACTGACAAAAAGCAACCGGTTGAATGACGGCAATTACTTCTCATAT
>JBBRWP010000354.1:0-2579 GCA_038249175.1 Acetivibrionales bacterium | reverse complement strand
CTTTGGATTGGATGATGGATGGTGAAAAAGTACAGTTTGACGTGGCCGCACATGCCAATCTCGCTGCGGCTGTACTGGGCGTACACGATTCACAGATTGCCGGCGGCAAACGTTATGACCTGGCCACATCCGGCCGTCGTCTGGCCAATGCAACCTATGCGGAATCTCACGGTACGGATACCACAGACCAAATGAGCGTTTCCATGGACCTCACACCACTCATTGAAAACCCGGATTTGGATATTCAAAAGTATGTTTTGGGATTTATTCAGCGTTTTTCGGATGATGTCAGCGCAAAGCTGTCGAAGTTTGGCTAAGGTTGCCTTCGTATCAGCTCCTTTATCTCAGTTTTCCGACAGCCATTTTGTCATATAGTCTCTTTCACCCTCCGTCGGGTTACTTTGCAGTGCCTTGTTATACCAACTTTTGGCAGCATCAGTGTTGTTAACAATCCAGGTTCTGGATATATGACCCATCAAGTAGTATGTTGACGCATTGGCCTTTCCCATGTCAATTATGCTGTTCAAAATTTGTGTGGCAGCAGGATAGTCTGTCTTCATATAAAGTGACCAGGCATAGGCGTTTATCAGCAAGACATTCCCGGGTTCTAAAAAAATGATCCGTTGGTGAACACGTATCGCATCGTCATATTGAGCCATCTTGTAATGGTAAATGCTTGCCAGCCTTTTCAGTACCATGACATTGTTTGTGTCCACGGCAATCGCTTTTTCATATGCAACAGCAGCCTCTGTATACAATTTTTTTCTCTCCAGGACTTCGCCTTCCGCAATAAACGCATCATTCGTTGCTATCTTAAGGGTGACCGTGTTCCCGGGGCCATCCCACCCAACAGTAGCACCCAGCAACTCCCCTAAAAACCTGGCAGGCACGTAAGCACGGCCGTAGCGTGTAATGACCGGCAGTTCCAGCATGCTTGCCACACCGTTAATGGTAACCTGTCTGTTGTTCGTCTGCATTTTCAGAACCGTTGAACCCTTTGTGACCACAATGGCATTGGTTGCGCCATCCCAGGTTACCCTGGCGCCCAAAGATTCTGCAATTTTTCGTAACGGCACCAGAATACGGCTGTACTCCTTGTTTACATAAGGCTCTGCATCAAAAAAAAGTTCTTCTTTGTTCAATGTCACTTTAACAGGTTTCTCTTTCATATAGCGCACCACAAGCGCATTGCTGATTTTTCTTCCGGGCGGTGCAATATAGCTGCCGCTTGCTGGTTTTCCATTTTGCTGCAGGGCATTCATTTTTGCCATCCAAACCGTTGATGAGCCGCCTCCGTCGAGGTTCATCGCCTGTATAAGGCCCAACTTTTGCGCAATAACCGCCAATTCCGAAACAGATACAGACGACACAGAACCAAATACCAGCTGATTCGCGGCCGTAACACCCACAAAGCTGCGTTGTCCTTTATTGGTCAAAATTTTTGGTTCCGTGAATTTCTCTTTCACAGGATCTACCACTATCACACCATTTTTCACCAGTGTCGGACCGGCACCAATAGCGGTTTTCATGGATGCCCAAGGTAGGTTTTCCAGCTCAGAAACCTTCTTCGTACCGTAAGCATTCGCTAAAAAAGAAAACGAATATCCGGCTTTTTGACCCACCACAAACTTTTGAATCACGTTCGTATCGTTTGTCAGTATGGTAAACCCGTCATTTGCAATGGCAAAGCCACCCACACTTATTTTCGTCACAAGGCCATTGTTCAGCTCAATGGCTGTAAAATTGTGTACCGGTTTCGGTCCTGCATAGGCTTTGTTGAACAACATGGTCGCCTTTTGATCCGGATACCAATGGTTCACATTCCATGCTTCCCAGCCATAGGGCCAGTTTGTTTGTTCCAAGGTTGAACCGACAATGGTCGTGTACATGGCGTCAAGGTGCACTTTGTTGTCTCCGTCGATGCCAAAAACACTGCCGGCATTGCTTATTTGTTGCACTTCGCCGTCTTTGATGACCGTGCCGGCCGGCTGAAAATCTGTATATGCATTAAAAAATGTGCCATTGATGCCGGCAACACCAGTGCCGTCTTCATTCGTTTCACCTGCAACCAGCTCCGACAGGTTTGCAGTTGTACCGATTTTATCCCCGGGAGTGGCTGCGACAATCTGAATTTTGGGATCGTTCAGGTTCACCCGGACAACGGTAAATTTCGCAGTGCCTTTACCGTAATTCACACTCTCTGTGGTGCTGTATACTGGATTACCAGTAGGCGTTTCTGCCAAACAAACGCTTGTATTCAGCATGAGCAATGTTATAGAGAATGCGAAAAACAACACAACAGCAGCAATGTACTTCATTCCGGACAAGCTTCTTCCAAGCTTATGACTTTGAATTTTCATAGACAACTTTACCCTTCCGTTTCTTTGATTGGTAAATAATCTTTTGTCTTCGTCATGTTCATACAAAGCCTGCTGAAAATGCGACACATATTCAGACGATTACCCCGGGCGTCCTCTTCAAGTTCGCACAAGACCTGCTGAAAATACTACGCATTTTCAGACGATTACCCCGGGCGTCCTCTTCAAGTTCGCACAAGACCTGCTGAAAATGCTATGCAT
>JBBRWP010000353.1:0-2579 GCA_038249175.1 Acetivibrionales bacterium | reverse complement strand
TGATTCTACCGTAAGAACCCGAAAATGATCCGATTTGATGCCAAATCGCGGCGCACAGACCGCGATATTGACCTGAAATCGGCCATTTTCAATCAATTTCAGCCCCTCCGGAGCCGAAATTGGGGTTTTTACACCAGAATCAACATTGTTTTGATACACAAAAGAGTATCGATAGTGGCGCTGCGCGAAAACAGCGACATAAAAGCAAAATAAAACCATTCAGGTACTCCTGAATGGCTTTTATTGATGAAGGCCATGAATATTCACACAAAAAAATCGCTTTCCTATTAATTTGCCCTTAAAATCCGTTGTACCACCAATTTTCTGAACTCCGGTGTTAAAAGGCAGAAGTAGGCAGTAAAGCCTGTCACACGAACCACCAAGTCCGGGAACAGACTCGGGTCTTCATTGGCCGCCAAAATCTGTTCTTCGTTAATAATATTGATGTTCAAGAGGGTTGCACCCTGCTCAAAAATAGTCAGAATATAGGCACAGAACTTGTCAATTGCTTCATCATCTCTGGCCAAACCCGGGTCGATTTCCAGTTGTATCGGGGCCGTATTTCCAAAGCCGGGCTGAATGGCACAGATGCTGTTGCTCATGGCGGTCAGGGCACCGTCTTTACGGAAGCCGGGATGCGGGTTGGCACCATGGTTGATGGGTTCAAAGTCGAAGCGCCCGTTGGGTGTGGCTGCTACCGCTTTCCCGAGCGTAATGGTGTTGGACCAGGAGAACCAACCGGGTATGAATTTCACGCCTTCTCGCATCGCATCCATTTCGTCCACATCGCGGGAGAAGGTTTCAGAGATTTTTTGTGCCCACTTATCCCCTATCGTGTTTCCACCGCCATAGCGTTCGGAAGCCGATAACATCAGTCGGATATATTCACCGCCTTCATTGCTGAAGTTGTTGCACAGAGCACTGTACATGTCTTCCCAGGTCAATCTTTTTTCCTTTTCAATCCGCTGTTCCAAGGCTGCAAAAGAGTCCGAAACCGAGGCAATGGCAGTACCGTCAATGCACATGTTGTAGTACATTGCGCCGCCGTTGACCATGTCCAAACCCTTTTCTACCGGACCATGCGAGATAAGGTTGAGCATCAGCTCGGGTTCGTTGTGAATTTGGTTATCCAGGTGGAAGAGAACACTTTTGGCTGTCGCTTCAACAGCTTTGCGCTGGTGGTCTATATACAGTATCCACAGGCGCTCCATGCTGCGCTCCGAACCACTCTCCATCATTTCATCCAATGCCACGCGGAAAACCTTCAGATTGTTCACTTTCACACAGTCATTCAGTGTATATTCCATGCCCGGCAGACTCATCCAATGGCAGCCGACCGCTACACGCTGGCGAGCCAGTTCCAAAGAATAACCTTTGCGCATAAAACCTTCGGCCAGTGCCTTGTCTCCTGAAAAACGCGGCCAGCCGTTGCGGTTCTTAAAGAGGTAGTACACAGATTGACGCAGGAATTTCATATCCATATTTTCATGGACACGAACAGTGATATTACACGAAGAATTCAGCCAGTCTGCGCCTTCTAAAACCAGGTAGGAAAAGTCAGAAACCATGTCTTTGCCATCCGGTGAAAGGCCACCGAGTTGATAGTAGTGCGGGTCGTTCAACAAAAGACAGGCAATGTAGTAACGGGCTTCATCCCTGCTAATCTGCCCGGCCTGTAAATCCTTTTCATAATAGGGCCGCAACACTTCATCGAGCTGACAGCCGGCACCATCACGGTTATATTCACGGGAAGCCATATTGAACCAGCAAATCCACTGACAGGCTTCACGCAGTGTCCGCGGAGCGCCATCAATCAAGTAGCGGTTCACAGCCAGCATCTGTCGCAGGTTTTCCTGCAGGCTTTCATTGTGTTCTTGTAAAATAGCTGTACCAATTTCGGCACAGGTGTTCCGCATCCATGACTGTATACCCTGCACAACCAATATTTCAGCATCATAAAATGTGTCATGCCCCGGGTTTTTGAGACGGTACTCTGCCAGTTTGTCCAGCAGGCCACCCCAGCCCAGGTCAAGGCCGATTTGGTAATCCCCGCCAAAATGGGCATCCGCACCAATGCCGGGAACAAGACCGTATTTTTCAATATCCGGTTTCAGATAGTCATAAGAATAATCGGGATGAAATCCATGAACCGGTTTCAACCAGGACATGCACTGCATCCAGCGGCAGGCAAAAGCGTCGCAGGGATCTATATGTACGGGGTGCTCCGACATCAGACGGAAAAAATTCTGGCTCCAACCCTGATAGCCGTACCAGCAGCCGTTTTCGTGGTTGGATATGGGCTTAAATGTGTAATCTTCCGGTGCGGTAATTGATCCGTAATCATCGCCATCCGTAAACCAGCTCACGCCTTTCTTATCCTGTGTATCCTCCGTTTTTCTTTCACAGAGGACAGAAACCCTTTCTCTATAGTCCATTTCTTTGCCTGTCGGCAAAGTATTAATTCGATTACGCATAGTTTTCTCCTTTCACTATTGCGATTGCCCAAAAAACTGCACGCTATGTTTTGGGGATTTAAGCAGATTATCCTGATTACCCGATACGGACATTGGCTACATGTT
>JBBRWP010000352.1:0-2584 GCA_038249175.1 Acetivibrionales bacterium | reverse complement strand
CTGAAAAGCAACATGCAGTTGGCTGAAGATATGATTCGTTATCTGGTCAAAGAAATGTTGGAAAAAGCACCGGAAGAAATGGCCTTTTTCAATCAGTTTGTGGATAAAACGCTGTTGGAACGCCTGGAATCGTTGGTCTCTGCTGATTTTGGCCGTATTACCTACACGGAAGCGGTTGACCTGCTGCAAAAGAGCGGCAAGGACTTCCAATATCCTGTTACCTGGGGTATCGATCTGCAAACAGAGCATGAACGCTACCTGACCGAAGAAGTCATGAAAAAGCCAGTCTTTGTAACAGACTACCCCAAAGACATCAAAGCCTTTTATATGCGTATGAACGATGACGAAAAGACGGTTGCGGCCATGGATTTACTTGTGCCGGGGGTTGGCGAAATTATCGGCGGCAGCCAGCGTGAGGAACGTTTGGACAAGTTGAAAGAGAGAATGGCCCAGATGGGCTTGAATCCGGAGGACTATTGGTGGTATCTCGACTTAAGAAAATATGGCGGAACAAAGCATGCAGGATTTGGTTTGGGATTTGAACGCATTTTAATGTACATCACCGGTATGACCAACATCCGCGATGTCATTCCTTATCCAAGAACAGTGAACAATGCAGAGTTTTAACAATTGCCTGCGATAATCAAGGCAAGTCAATGATCTGAAAAGCGGTCTTCTGTGATGTCATTTGTATGCCATCACAGAAGACCGCTTTTTTCGTTTGGAATGAGGAAAGAGATGTGCATAGCATAAGCTATGCAAAATTAAGACGTTCGTTGCAAAGCACTGATGGTGAGTACAATATCCCTGAGTTCGTTGCAATATCCCGATGAGGAAGGTAGCAAGGTTATTTACAATTTCAAAAACCGCCGCAACAAACCTTCGCGGGCCTTGGTTTCAAAAGTATCCGGGAGTGGGGCAAGGCCTTCATAATCCGGATACTTTCTTTTTAGTGCCCGTGTGATCAACAAGTCTGTGAATGCCGGATTTTTAGGCAGCAGGCTGCCGTGGCCATAGCTGCCAAAGGTGTTTTTATAGACAACCCCTTCAAAACCATCTTCGCCGTTGTTGCCATGGCCGTACAAGACCTTGCCCAGTGGTTGTAGAGAAGGTCCCAGGTAGGTTTTGCCGGAATGGTTTTCAAAACCAATCAGATAAGAGGAATCCTTACTATTGCTATCAGCACCTTTAAAAACAGCCCCCTGAAAAACAGTTCCCTGAAAAACAAGATTGCCAATGAGTCGCTTCTTCCCGGCAACCGTGTAATGGTCCAGCGCACCTAAACAGGCAATGCGTTTGCCGTCTGCCGTTTCGTAGTATTCTCCGAGTAGCTGAAAACCACCGCAGATGGCCAGAAACACGATGTTATTTTCGATGGCTGCAATCAGTGCATCTTTTTTCAGGGTGAGTACATCTTCCTGTAAAATGCTCTGCTCATAATCCTGCCCGCCACCGATAAAGACCATATCAGCAGTGTCCGACGGGAAAGCATCACCCAGAGACACTTTCACAACATGCAATTGTATGCCGCGCCAGGCGCAGCGTTTTTGCAGTGCAATGATGTTGCCCTGATCGCCATATAAGTTCATAAGGTCGGGATAAAGATGAACCAGTGTCAGTTCGACCATAGCATCCCCATTCTTTCATCACATCCGGTATTTCTTTCAAAACGCTTCCACTCGTAGTATTTTGCAAAAATAATATTTTTACTACTTCCAAAAACTTTTCAATCCATAGCGTTTGGCCAATATTTTACGGAGTTCCAGCATGGCCGTGTAAGTTGGCATAATGCAGATTCGGCCATTTTCAGGAGCTTTTTCCAATAGAGTGTCGAAGAGGGTCTCCACAGAGGGAAGAACCCATACGTCTTCCTCGGAAACCCCGGCATATTTGAGCCGCAATGCCATATCATCGGCACGAATGCCGGAAACAGCCATTTTTCCCGGTTTGTCGAATCGGATTCCAGAAATATCTATCTTTTCTTGATCATCGGCACGAATGCTGGAAACAGTCGCATTTGCTGGTTCATCTGCACTTGTTCTTGCATTTTTTGCTGAATTCAAACGCTCCACAAAGCCCTCAAAATCCACATCCCAAAGCCAGGAAACATCCGTGCCGTCGGCAATCTTATCGTTGATAATAAAAGCCGGCACAAAGGGCTCTTCTAAACCAGATAAATACTGCAGCACCTGATTAAAGCCGGTCGGATTTTTCACCAGAATCATTTGCACGTTTTTGCCGGCAACCACAAAGGTTTCCATGCGCCCAAAGCCCCGTTCAAAGGTTTGCAGGGCTTCTGTAACAGCACCGTGTTCAAGCCCCATGGCCTCGGCCAGTGCGGACGCTGAAAGGGCGTTGTAGACATTGTAAAGACCCGGCAGGCTTACGGTTGCATTGTAAGTGCCGCGGTTCGTGCGTATGCAGATGCTGGAAGAAAGGCTGTCGGACACAACTGTTTTGCACAAGGTGTCCGGTTCCGGTCGCTGATATCCGCAATTCGGGCAGGAAAAATGGCCAAGGTGACCATATGTTGCGGCAGTATAGGTGTAGCGTGTGCTGCAGCGAATGCAAAATGCGGCATCGG
>JBBRWP010000351.1:0-2611 GCA_038249175.1 Acetivibrionales bacterium | reverse complement strand
TGACTTTGTTGGCGACGTTGGCGGCGATCCGGATTGGAACTATGAGTGCGCTGTTAAAGTCTCTGCAGCATTGGACACAAAGGATCCTTCAAAACTCAATCCGGAACAGAAGAATTACTATGATGGTGCAGTGAGTTATTTAAACGGGGAAGATATGAAAATGTACAAACGCATCGCTACTTTTGGACCAGGCGGTTCAATGGAGGTGTGGTACAACTCCTTTAAAGACGGAAACATTATGGCGGATGCTTTCTATGGACCGAATACTGATACCATGAATGCGAAGTTCGGAAACCTGAAGAGCAAACGTGATGAATTGTTTATCCGCATTATTATGGGAGAACCGATTGAAGAATTTGACAACTGGGTGAAATATTTCAATGAACAGGGCGGCACGGAAATTACCGCTGAAGTGAACGATTGGTTTGCTAGCAAATAAAAATAATAAATCATTTTACTTCATGGGGCAGACAGCACCTGCTGTCTGCCCCAATTTATAGCAGGGGGTTTTCACTTGGCTACAAATAGTATACTTGTACGACACAAAAAAGGATCACCAAGAATCTCTACGCGCCCGCTGCACCTCATGCTCTTGCCGGCGGTGATTCTGGTGTTCATTTACAGTTATCTGCCCATTATGGGCAATATCATTGCTTTCATGGAATTTGATATTTATAAGGGCTTGTCCGCTTTTTGGGAATCCAAGTGGGTGGGATTCGACAATTACAGACAGCTCATCAGCATGGGCGATCCAATCAAAGTGCTGGGAAACACTATTGTTATTGCGGTGTTCAAAATTTTCGCCGGCTTACTCACACCCATTATAGTGGCACTTTTGCTTAATGAGATTACTCGTTCAAAAATGAAAAAATCGATACAAACGATCGTTTACATGCCCAATTTTCTCTCGTGGGTTATATTGGCCGGTATCATCAAGCAGGTTTTGTCAAGTGAGGGTCTCGTCAATAATGTCATTTTGGCGTTGGGGGGCGAAAGCATTCCATTTCTGCAATCGAATACTTGGTTTGTGCCCACACTGGTTGTGACTGATGTTTGGAAAAACTTCGGTTTCAACACCATTGTCTACCTCGCCGCCATTACCGGTATTGACCCAACCCATTACGAAGCCGCCATTGTCGACGGTGCAAACCGTTGGAAACAGACACTTCATGTTACCTTGCCGGGGATGATGGGCATTATTGTGTTGACCACGGTGCTGTCTTTGCAAGGTGTTCTGAATGCCGGGTTTGACCAGATTTATAACCTGTACAGCCCTCAGGTATATCAAACAGGCGATATTATTGACACTTATGTTTTCAGAATATCTTTCCAGTCGACAACACCCATGTACTCTCTTGCAACGGCCATTGGCTTGTTTAAATCATTGGTTTCTTCGGTCCTTATTTCTTTGTCCTACTGGCTGGCGTATAAATTTGCAAGGTATCAGGTGTTTTAGGATACAATTTATATTTATGGATGCTAAGCGTCTTTCGTTTCAGAATTGCATCCCTTGCTTAGCAATGAAATGTCAGCGATTTGGCACGAGAAGCTATTCTAATGATTCTGGAAAACATTTGAAGGGAATCCTGCCACAGGTTTTAGTACTTTGTCTTGAATAACAACTATTTTTCATGACTATACCTGTGCAGCCTTGTCAAGTTCGTAAATAATTTGCTGTCAACGCTAAGCATTAACAGTGGTATTATCCCTGAATTCTTGTCAAATTCGAACAAAATTTGCTGTGAATGCTTCGCATTAACAGCGGTACATAGCAACATGAAGGAAGTAAAATATGCGTATAAGAGTTTCGACTGGCTACAAAGTTTTTTCGGTTTTCAACCACATCTTTTTGATTGGACTGGCTTTTTTGTGTCTGGTCCCCATCTTGAATGTGCTGGCAATGTCTTTGAGCTCTTCAATGGCCATTCAACTGGGGAAGGTATCTCTTTGGCCTATCGATTTTAACACGGTTGCTTACCAGTACCTTATCAAGAATGAAAAATTCTGGCGGGCCATGTGGGTCACTGTGCAAAGAATACTGCTCGGGGGCAGCATCAGCATGTTCTTAACCATCATTGTTGCCTATCCCCTCTCCAAAAGTTCAGAGGCTTTTCCTGCACGAACCCGCTATGCCTGGTTTTTTCTCTTTACCATTTTGTTCAGTGGCGGCCTGGTGCCCGGCTTTCTCGTGGTGAAGTACACTGGTTTGATGAATCAAATCTGGGCTCTGGTCATTCCCGGTGCCGTGCAGGTGTTTAACATTATTCTACTGCTTAACTTTTTCCGTCAATTGCCCAAAGAAATGGAAGAAGCCTCCTTTATTGATGGATGCGGGCATTGGAAAATGTTGTTTTACATTTACCTGCCGACGTCTCTACCGGCGATCGCCACCATTACTTTGTTTACTATTGTCGGCCATTGGAATGAATGGTTTTCAGCAATTATCTTTATGCGAAAAACAGAAATGTACCCGCTGCAGACCTTTTTACAAACCGTGGTTGTTGCGTCTACTTTTAAGGTGACCAATCCCGCTGATGCAGAGATTCTGAACAAGCTTTCAAACCGTACCATCAGTTCCGCACAAATTTTTATTGGTATGGTGCCGATCTTA
>JBBRWP010000350.1:0-2628 GCA_038249175.1 Acetivibrionales bacterium | reverse complement strand
AGGGGGCCACAGTGGCGCCGGCTTCATCGAAGGCGGAAAGTACATTGTCACATGGGCACTGGGCCATTTGGTTACCCTGGCAGACCCGGAAGTCTACGATAGCAAGTATGCCAAATGGCAACTCGAAGATCTGCCCATGCTGCCGCCAAAAATGACGCTGGTCGTGATGAAAGAAACCGCCCGCCAGTATGCCACGGTTTCTAAATTAATGCACCGCAGCGACGTGGACGAATTGGTTATCGCAACCGATGCCGGCCGTGAAGGCGAACTCGTGGCCCGTTGGATTATGGAAAAGGCCGGTTTTCGGAAACCGGTGAAAAGATTATGGATTTCGTCCCAAACCGATAAAGCCATTTTGGAAGGCTTTGCCTCCTTAAAACCAGGTGCCGGCTACATCAATCTCTATAAATCTGCGCAAAGTCGGGCAGAAGCGGATTGGCTGGTGGGGCTGAATATCACACGGGCACTCACCTGCAAGCATAATGCTCAACTCTCGGCCGGCCGTGTTCAGACACCGACCTTGGCCATGGTGGTGAACCGCGAAGATGACATTCGCCGCTTTGTACCCAAAGATTACTGGACGGTTCGCGCGGAAGCAGACGGTTTGAACCTGATGTGGCGCGATGCTGTCGGCAATACTGTGTTGAACGATAAAGAAAAAGCAGATGCACTACTTGCCAAACTCAAAACGCCAGCCAAGGTCAGCCGGGTGGAAAAAGTACTCAAGACAGAGTTGCCACCCCTGGGTTATGACCTGACATCCCTGCAAATGGATGCCAACAAGCGCTATGGACTGTCGGCCAAACAAACATCCAACGCCATGCAGATGTTATACGAGCGGCATAAGCTGTAGGGCAAAGTGGATCCTGCGAAGTTTATCGCAGATATGCGCAACTATGCGGCAAAAAGCGTGTCGCTTGTCATTGCCGATAACGGCATTTATAAACACGATAACCAAACCAGAGACAAGTGTCCGGAATGCGGCAAGTTTTTGCTGGATGTAACCGGGAAACGAGGAAAGATGCTGGTTTGTCCGGATAGGGAATGTGGCTACCGCAAAGGGGTCTCCATGACCTCAAATGCCCGCTGCCCGGAATGCCATAAAAAAATGGAGATGCGTGGGGACGGCGAGAACAAGTCGTTTTACTGCACCTGTGGCTATAGAGAAAAGCTGGAAACGTTCAACCAGCGGGTTGGGGAACGCGTGAATAAAAAAGAAGTCAGCCAGTTTCTGCAAAAACAGAATGAACCGGATCCCATTAATTCTTCTTTGGCAGACGCCTTGGCGAAGTGGAAGAAGTAAAGGGTTTTACACAGTTCATTGTTTTTTTATCTGAAAACCAATGAGCTGTATTGTTTGAGATTTTCACAAGAATCAACATGACCGGAACTTCGACGAGTACACCGACAATCGTGGCAAGCGCAACCGGGCTTTTCGTACCAAAGAGTGAGATGGCCACTGCGACCGACAGTTCAAAGAAGTTTGAAGCGCCGATCATTCCTGCAGGAGCGGCGATGTCATGTGGCAGTTTCAAGAGCTTGCTGGCAAAATATGCAATAAAGAAGATAAGAAAAGTCTGGATTGTCAAAGGAATCGCTATCAACACAATGTGCAAAGGATTGTTTAAAATGATGCTTCCCTGGAAGGAGAAAATAATGACCAAGGTGAGCAACAAGCCAATGATGGTGGTATTATTGAATTTTGGAATGAATGTATTCTGAAAATAATCCAAGCCACTCTTTTTTGTAACATAGCTTCTGGTCAAAATGCCGCCAACGAGAGGAATCACAACGAACAACATGACCGAAATGACCAGCGTGTCCCAAGGAATTTTCACGCCGCCGATTCCGAGCAGAAAGGCGACAATCGGGGTGAAAGCGATTAGAATAATCAAATCGTTTGTCGCCACCTGTACGACCGTATAGGCTGGATTGCCCTTGGTCAACGTGCTCCATACAAATACCATCGCAGTACAGGGAGCCGCGCCCAGAAGGATCGCTCCTGCCAGATAATCTTTTGCCAGATCAGCGGGAATCAAAGAGCGAAACACGACATAAAAGAAGAAATATGCGATTCCGAACATGGTGAAGGGCTTTATGAGCCAGTTTGTTACCCAGGTTACATACAGTCCTTTTGGATTCTTACCAACATTTTTTATGCTGTTGAAATCAACTTTCATCATCATCGGATAAATCATCAGCCAGATCAGGATGGCGATGGGAATGGAAACGTTTGCGTATTCGAACTTACCCAGAAAATTCGGAATGCCGGGAATGAATTTTCCAATCAAAATCCCGATGATCATACAACCTGCGACCCAAAGAGTTAAATACTTCTCAAAAAAACTGATACCCTGAAATTTTTCCTTATTCATGTTTATCCACCTCGTAAATCAGTTAATTCTGTTGCTGTGACTTTTTCATTTTTCCTTGCTTTCCACAAAAAATTTATGACCTCCGGAAAGATTAAAGACATTTTTAAATCCATGGTTCATCAGAATGTTTTGTGCCGCATTGCCTGTCACACCTTTGTTGCAATAGGTCACGGTTTTTTTTGTTTTATCGAGTTCATCAAGTTTCTTTCTAAGTTTGCCATGTGGTATGTTGACAGCCCCTTCCACAGAGCCT
>JBBRWP010000349.1:0-2637 GCA_038249175.1 Acetivibrionales bacterium | reverse complement strand
GTGACAACAGAACCGTCCCCGTGTCACACTTATGGTACCCCGATACGGCTGTGTTTTCTGTCCAATCGGTCCAGCCGTGTATACAGCACCCGCAGGGGCGTGTACAAGGGCAGGGCTATGATGGCCGTGAACAAGGCTGCGGGCAAAACAACGGTCACAAACACGGTTGAAAAAGTTGCATACCCTTTCAGAAGAAACAACGCCAAATAAAATAAGGTTTCTGTAACCAGGACGGCTGAAAAAGAAAACACAATCTGAATGAAGTGCTTTTCGCGGTAGAGTTTTTCATTTACCAGACTGATTCCGGCCGCCACAGCAGCATACATCAGGGCATGAAAACCAAGGTTCCTACCAAGTAGCATATCATAAACCATCCCATAAAGAAAACCCATCAGAGTGCTTTCAAAAGAACGCCTCAAAAGCGCTGTCACAACCGCAATCGCCAATGGCAGCAGGGCACTGATTCCAACGATACGGATCACAGAAAGCACATTCGCCTGGAGAAGAGACACAATAAGCAACAAAAGAAGTGCAGACAAAACACGACGTTTCATTCTACATCCCCCCTGCAGCTGTTGCCTCTGTTTCCGATTTTTCATTTCTGGTCAGAACTTCGACTTCTTCCAGACGCTTAAAATCTACAGCCGGTTTCATAATGGCATACGCATCAAACTGTCCTTCATTACGGATAATCTTATCGATTGTGCCCACCCGTATCCCTTTGGGGTAAACCTTTCCCAAACCGGATGTTTCCAAAACATCCCCCGGTTCAATATCCGCATTCGGCTGGATGTAGTCCACCCGGCAAAGGCCATCGGCCTTTAGCAGAATATCCCCGCGCACCACCAGCAAATCTCGCGTCCTGGCCACACGGACACTGACCGTACTGTCCATATCAATAATCGACACAACATTGGATGACAGCAGTTCCACATTGGAGATTCTGCCAACCAGACCATCTGCCGCAATGACTGGATAGCCGGATCCCGGCCGAAGGCTATCCTTCATGCCCCGGTCAATCGTAAAAACGTCAAACCAGTTCCCGGGATCTTTCCCGATGATGACGGCTCCAAGAAAACCGTAATCCGCATAAATTTCCTGAAAATTCAACAATTTTTTGAACGCTTCATTTTGACGCTTCAGTTCTGTCATTTCTAAATTACGCTGTTCCAGAATACGTATGGTCTCTTTCATTATTGTGTTTTCTTCTCTGGCCTCTTTCATAGAGGCAATATCCATAAAAAACCCGCCGACTTTTTCGGTTGCAGCTATGGTGAGTTTCTGCACCGGGGCCAAGGGAATTCTTAAGATATTCCGGACAACGTTCAAAGGACCCAAGGGGGTACTTGTCGAAACAAGCAGCACAATGAGCACAACACCAGCGAGAATCGTTAAGATGCCTTTGTTCAAGACGCGGTTCTTCAAGGACTTCCTCCGATAAAATCTGAAAATGCGCAGCATTTTCAGCAGGTTTTCTGCGAACTTGATGAGGACGCATGGCGTATAAATCTGAAAAGGCGCAGCATTTTCAGCAGGTTTTGTGAGAACTCCACGAAGACGCATGGGGTATAAATATGAAAATACGTAGCATTTTCAGCAGGTTTTGTGCGAACCCGAAGAGAAAGTAATCGCTAAAAAACTGTTGCAATTCGCCTATCTCAGGCTTTTATGCGAGAGCAATACATTGGAAAGCACATCAAGTTCTTCCAGAACTTTTCCAGTGCCCAAAACAACACAATCCAGCGGATTTTCTGCTATAAAAACAGGGATACCGGTTTCTTCATGAATTAAAAAATCCAATCCCTTCAGCAAGGCGCCGCCGCCGGCCAGCATAATACCCCGTTCCATAATATCGGATGCCAATTCCGGCGGTGTTTTTTCCAGTGTGAACTTGATGGAATCAACAACGGCATTGATCGGTTCTGACAACGCATCCCGGATTTCAGCTGAGGAAACAGGCAGCACTTTGGGCAATCCTGTGACCAGATCCCTGCCGCTGACGTTGTAGGAAATCTCTTTCTCAAACGGATAGGCGGAGCCGATTTTCATTTTAATTTCTTCTGCTGTGCGTTCCCCAATCATCAGGTTGTATTCTTTTTTAATGTAATGCACAATGGCATCATCAAACTCATCACCGGCGGTTCTGAGGGATCGGCTAACCACAATGCCGCCCAAAGAAATGACAGCCACTTCACTGGTGCCACCGCCAATGTCCACCACCATGCTGCCGGAAGGTTCTTCTACCGGCAGACCTGCACCAATCGCAGACGCCATGGGTTCTTCGATGAGGTAGGCTTCTTTAGCCCCTGCATGCATCGCTGCTTCAATAACTGCACGTTTTTCCACTTCTGTAACCCCGGAGGGCACGCAGATTATGATACGTGCCCTCACAAAGGGGGCATTACCGATAATCTTTTTGATAAAGTAGCGCAGCATGCCCTGGGTAATTTCAAAATCGGCAATAACACCGTCTTTCATCGGGCGAATGGCGGTGATGTTCCCCGGGGTTCTTCCAATCATTTTTTTCGCGTCCGAACCAACAGAAAGCACCTGCCCGGTGTTGTTGTTTACGGCAACCACCGATGGTTCACGCAGCACAATGCCCTTGTCTTTCAAATATACCAGTGTATTGGCCGT
>JBBRWP010000348.1:0-2654 GCA_038249175.1 Acetivibrionales bacterium | reverse complement strand
TTTTGTACAAATATCTCTTTAATATCCGAATTTTTAGCAATGCCTAATTCATTCAGGTTAAAAGTAAGTTCATTTTTTGCATCCGCATTTCTGTTCAGGATTAACAAAGCAAGATTGTTGCCCTTCAGATGTTTGGTCCAGATTTCAACATTGTCTGTACTTTTGATTTTGCGGCCTTGTTCAGTCGGATCCTGGTTGATGGCAATGCATTCTTTGTTCAGCAGGATAGCCTTCTCCTCTTTGGTCATATTCCTGGGGTCATTACCCAGCAGCAAAGGTGAGGACATGATACACCACAATGCAAAATGAGTTTTTTGTTCGTCAATGGTCAGTCCCTGTTCTCCGGTGGCAACCATATCGGGGTCATTCCAGAATCCGTTTCCTGCAAAAGCCGCTAATTTGTCATTTTCTTCAGCAATTCCCATAACGCTCAAAGGCACAGCATCAAAAACGGCACCCTTTGAAACCCTGGCCTTAATATCCCCGGTTGATCTTGCCATTTCCCCGATTTCGGGACTCCATTCTCGCCACTTGTAGGCACTAATGCTTAAAACGATATCTCTGCCGCTAGCATCCAGTAATTTGCGCCATTTTTGATAGGTCTCTTTGAGCAAGGTTTCGTTCCAGCCATCGGCATATTTACATTTGTCCAGTTTAATAAAATCAAGACCCCAGTCAACAAATTGTTTGATCTGAATCTCTTCATGGCCGAAACCACCTACCAGATCACCGCCGCAGTCGTGGGTTCCGGGGACCGTGTGCAAACCGAATTTCAGCCCTTTGGAATGCGCATAATCTGCCAGCGCTTTCATCCCATGTGGAAATTTTTCAGGATGCGCCAACAGTTCGCCATTTGGCCCGAGTTTGGTGTCTCTCCAACCGCCGTCGATGACAAAATAGTTGTATCCGGCATCAAGTAACCCTTCGGCAACCACAGCATCGATGCATTCCTTCATGTTTTTTTCGTTGATTTCTTTTTTGCCAAACCAGTTCCAGCTGTTCCAGCCCATTGGAGGTGATGGGGCAAGGGATTTCCTTTGCTGGCCGCAGACATTTGCTGCAAGAAACAGTAATAAGGATATTGCGAATAACTTCATAATCAGTATTTTTTAATATGTTTTGAATGTTTTTACTAATGTTTATTTTCAAATTATGATGAGAACCTAAAATACCGGAAACAGGTTAAAAGAGGATGTCTCAAAGTCCTTTGTGTCCCTTTGAGGTTAAGTAATAAATATTTAACCACAAAGGTGCACGAAGAATAGATTATATTAACACAAAGTAAAAAAATCGCTGGTTGAACTTTTAAGACACCCTCAACAAGCTTACCTCAAATTTGGATTGATATCCTGTTCTGACTGCGGAATAGGCCATTTGTAATCGTCAGGATTCCTAAAATTGCGTGTGATGACGTACCAGCGGCTATTCGGATCTGTGGCGGTACCCTTTTTGCGCATATTTTTTGCCCCCGGGAACGGTGCCCCGTAAAAATCTGCTTTCAGCACATCCTGTGCAGTTCCCCAGCGCAGCAGATCCCAATAACGCATACCTTCGAGTGCCAATTCCACCCGCCGCTCATGACGTACGATGTCTCTCAGCTTTGTCCGGTCTGTTTCAATTATTTTGGGCATGTTAACAGTAGCCCTGGCCCTCACTTTGTTGATCGTTGCATCCAATAGAGCCTGGTCAATAGGCTGACCGGCTTCAACGACTGCCTCCAGGTAACTGAGCAAAACTTCCGCATAGCGAACCACAATGACATTGGAGCCGGAATTGAACAATATTCCGCCATAACTTTCATCCAGAAATTTGCGCAGGCCATATCCGGTGTAAGTGGTTTGCTTTCCTGCTCCCAGCTGGTCGACTGACTTAACTGAATCCGGATGGCAGACATACCTTTTCCCTTTGAATGAAGTCTGATCCCATAGCAGTGTATAACCCATCCTCGGATCCCTGTTTTTCCCCAAATCTTTTTGATCGTACATTGGAGAAGCATAAGAAAAAGGTGTTCCGTCTGTAAAATCGTAGGCTTCAGCAAGGCTTCCCAACGGACATACGAGATGCCATCCGCCAACTACCGCCGGCCAGGCGTGTTGGGGCAATCCGTTTCCAGCAAGGTTTTCAAGGTAATTGGTCGAAAAGATATTTTCATTGCTGTTCTGATTAGCAGGGAAGAATATAGTCTGGTAGTTGGGATCAATGATGTTGTCACCCAAATCCATCACCTGTTTGAACGCCAATGCTGCATTGGGGAAGTCTTTGGAACCCAGATAAGTTCTTCCCAAAAATGAGAGTGCAGCCTGTTTGGTAGCCCTTCCCCGTTCGGTAGATTTGATGTCCTTATGGCGTGGCAACAGTGCAGCGCTTTCGGTTAACTCATTTACAATAAATTTGGTTATGTCAGCCTTGGTCGCTTTTTTTACCTGATTAGCTTCCTCTTTTGTCAATGAATTGATTACCAGTGGTACATCCTGAAAATACTGGGAGAGGAAAAAATATTGAATAGCCCTGATAAACCTTGCCTCGGATTTCATCCTGTCTTTAATTACCTGTGCAACAGGGACCTTATCAACATTTTCAATGAATATATTGCACTTGGCGATCTTGCTGTATGAATTAGTCCAATAATTCAGTATTGAAGAATTTGACGTATT
>JBBRWP010000347.1:0-2665 GCA_038249175.1 Acetivibrionales bacterium | reverse complement strand
TGTACCAGGGCGCCGGTCGATGTGCTCATCTCAGTCATGTATGCGAGCAACACAGCACACCTTATTTGGAACAGTGCCATCGCAAAACACATCAAGGAAGACTTTGTGAGGGCCGGCTTGCCATATGCTAGCCTAGAGCGAGCCTGGGATGTCATTAACCCGACACGGTATCAGCCACAGGTCTCGAAGGACAAAATTCTCCTGATTTCAGGCAGGTACGATCAGTTCATCACATCAGAGGATTCCGAAGGTCTTTGGACAGCTTTGGGAAAACCGGAACGTGTTGTGTTGCCTTGTGGTCATTCGGGCTTGAATGTATGCCAAAAACAGATTATGAAAGTGGTCAATCGCTTTCTGCAGACGGTTCAATAAGTGAAAGCTTATGGCATTTGTTATGATCACGGGCTGGTGTGCTAGCCATCAATGAGATGAACGAAGTTTTACTTGTGAAGCATTCGGATAATGGGAAGTGGGCAGTTCCAGACGGAGGTGTTTAGATTGGTGAAACAGTTGAGCAAACTGCGAAGAGGGAGCTTTTTGTAAAAACGGGTTTGAATGCAGATTCATATGAAAAATAAAAGACCACCTAATTAAGGTGGTCTTTCGATTGCAAGAATATCGGTAGGGCGGCGTATCCTACATACCTGTTAACTACCAATTACGGCAGCGTGTCGGGAGCCTTTTCCGATCCTCAATAATCTTTATGTGCAATCTTATATTTGAAGTATATGCTTAGAATGCCCTGATGTCAAAGATATTCGACATATACTCAGGCGTGCGACATGGGAATATATTGCAGATCTTTGACAGATAAAAAAGACCTGGAGTATTATAGGATTATGATTTTGTTGCGGTGAAAATTTTTTTACTCTTTACCGGAAACAGATACTGTGCTAAAATTAAGCCATTAGAAACAAAATCGGCGAGAGGGCAGGGTAAAAACGAATGCGCATTAACTGATTAGGAAGTTGCACGAAACATGAAAGATGAAGCATGAGCTGTTTCATTTTCATTCGTCTTCCGTCAGTTTAGCATCGTGGACTTATGTGTTTGGCCGGTTTTTTTTGTGCTGCAAAACGCTGCCGCGAATTCTTTTCTGACGAGATCAGGGGGAATTATGTTATTAGAAGCACAACATATTGAACAATCATTCGGAGAACGTCATCTGTTGGACATACCGCTACTGCAGGTTTACGGCAATGACAAAATCGGTCTTGTCGGCTATAATGGCGCCGGTAAAACAACGCTACTCGATATTTTATCGGGAGACCGCAGCTCTGATGATGGTAATGTCAGATGCTTCTGCCCGATTGCTTATGCCAAACAATTTGATGAGACTGAAACACAGGATGTATCATTGACTGCTTTAAGCGGTGGCGAACGCACACAGCGCCGTATATGGGATGCGCTGTTAGCGGATACCCCTCTCCTATTCGTTGATGAACCAACCTCCAACCTGGATATTTATGCGATTCAGCAGGTGGAAAAAGCACTCTACAACTATTCCGGTGCATTAATTCTCATTTCGCATGATCGCACACTGATGGATGTCGTGTGCAATAAAATCTGGGAACTTGAAGGCGGAAAACTGCTTGTCTATGATGGCAATTATTCCGATTACATGCGTCAGAAAGAAGTCCAACGGCAACAGGAGAATCAGGCATATAATCAATACAGATCCGAGAAATCGCGCATTGAAGCAAGCATCGACCACATGGGTTCTCGTGCAGGCAGGCTAAAAAAGGCACCATCGCGCATGGGCAATTCTGAAGCCAGGCTTCATAAACGCAGCACCACTCAAATTCAAGGCAAGTTGTTTCGTGGTATGCATGCGCTAGAGACAAGGTTGAATAAGCTGGACAAACTGGAACGTCCGGAGGATATTCCAGTCGTCAAAATGGATTTCTCAAAAACACATCCGCCAACCGCGCGTATCGTTGTTTCTTGCAAAGACTATCAGCTGATTGTGGGTGAGACGAATATACTGGCTGAAGATGTGACGCTGACATTAAAAACTGGCAGCAAAACAGCTTTTGTTGGTGGTAATGGTACAGGCAAGACGAGTTTAATCAAGAATATTATGGATAAAAATGATTTATCCCTGGATAATGGCATACGCATTGCGCCGAAAGTGCGATTCGGCTACTTCAGTCAGGATCTTGATGTATTAGACCCCGCCAAAAGCATTCTGGAGAATGTGATGTTCACCAGTGTCCAAGCCGAATCCATCGTACGCACTATTTTGGCGCGTTTGATGTTTCGAAGAGATGATGTGCATAAAACCGTCTCTGTTTTGTCAGGCGGCGAACGTGTGAAAGTTTTACTGGCACGTATCATGGTGTCTGATGCGAATGTTATCATCCTGGATGAACCCACCAACTATCTGGATGTATATGCCATGGAAGCACTACAGCAACTTCTTCTAAACTATGAAGGCACCTTGCTTTTGGTGAGCCATGACCGACAATTTTTAATAAACTTGTCGGATCGTTATTGGATTTTTGATGATAATACCATCCAACAAGTTGAAGCACCCTATACGTTGGAATAGGAATATATATTCATTGGAACTTATTTTCTGTACACCTCATATCACAATGAAACTGTTCCAAAGGTGAAAAAGGACAAACTGATTATAATGGTCGCTGTCAGTGGTCCGACCGTT
>JBBRWP010000346.1:0-2671 GCA_038249175.1 Acetivibrionales bacterium | reverse complement strand
GGGTTGAGAATTGCGTCCGGCAAGGTAAGGCGCCATACTCGCTGTTTGTTTGGGTTAACCGGCAGGTGCGTGGCGACCTTAGAGGTGGCGACGCGTCCCTGGAGATCGGCATACGCCGGAAACCAGTTTTTGGTATCAGAAGGTGCACCCATGGTGGTACCCCAAATGGATCGACCTGGTTTTCCAAGACCCTGCATACCCTGAAGCAGAACCATCATTCTGGCCCATTCAGTCCCATATGCCACACGGCAGGCCCCACCTTCACCGCCACGGGAACCGCCGGACAATATCGTCCGTTTGGCTGCCCATTCTCGGGCCATGGCGCGAATGACACGAGCTTTTATGCCGGATTCTTCTTCGGCCCATTCAGGGGTTTTGGGTTGACCATCAGTCTCGCCGAGAACGTATGGCTTAAACTCATCAAAGCCAATGGTACGATCTTTCACATACTCTTTATCGTAAATGTCTTCGGTAATCCAGACATAGGCAATGGCCATGGCCAGAGCGGTATCTGTTCCCATTCGGGGTGCCAGCCATTTGCCTTCCATTACCCCGGCAGTGAAATTGTGAAAGGGATCGATGAAGACCATCTTAACGCCCTTTTCTTTCAGCCATTGACGCCATTGCGCAGACTCCTGACCGGTGTAAGTTCCACGGGTTGAATCAGGATCATTGGACCACAACACGATCATTTCTGCGTTTTGCAACGAATCTTCAAGAAGGTCGTACTGCTCCGGCATACCAAGGCGCCAGTAAAAACCATAGGTATGCGTCGCACCCCAATGCCAACCTTCCCAACTATCGGGATTATCAAGCACCGGTGTGAATTCAAGCATATTCATAAAGCGGGCAAAGGGACCCATTTTATAACCAACGATACCCCAGTTATGATGGGAAGAGGTCATGCCGCTGATGGCTGAACCACCATACGTTGCCGTTACCCGCTTGATCTCACTTGAAATTATATCAAGCGCTTCAGCCCAGGAGATACGTTCATAGGGGGATTTACCACGGTTTTGAGGATTTCTTTCACCGTTTGGATCAAAATCCACTCGTTTCATAGGGTACTTTATACGATCATCGGAATAGAGCCTTCTTCTGTCCGCATGAACATATGGTGCTATATTGAATTTTTTTGGTGGAGAATATTTTTTACCATCGGCTTCAATAACCCACGGCTTGAAATCTTTCTCGTCTGCAACCAAAGCTCGCATACGTATTACTTTACCATCTTTCACATATACGCTGACTGGTCCGGCGTTGGTACAGTTGGTAAAAACTTGTTCATTCATAATTTAACCTCCCGGAATTGAGCATGATGCCCATCGCTGTAATCCCTTCACTCACTCTCTTTGTGTTCAATCCGTTCGACAGAAAAATTCGCTCAGAAAGTTCAATCACTGGCACTTCAAAATTTTGAATCTCCATGGAAAAGTCTTAAGCTTTTCAGGTTTCTTGCCTCCGGACAATGTATCGCATGCTGAAATACAATACCATTATACGGAACTATTATTACACCACTGCACTCCCGTGTCAAGATATTTTACATGCAATGTGTCGTGCCGACATATTGGTTATTTATCCTATGAATTTAATATGTTATGATATTAACATCATATCTTTATCAGTATATATAATGGAAATTTCTTGACATACGCACCAGGACGATCTAAGTAGTTTCAACATACGGGACAAGATGTACACATGTGCAACACCCTGGCCCCGACCAAAGGGATACGTCACTTATCAAAAAATCTTCACAAAAAACGAGCAAATATTTTTTGTGAGTGAAAGAAATATCAATTCGAACAACAATTATAATCTCTAAAACATCATGAATACGCAAATGGATGGCAACAATTCCTCTGCCGAAAAGGCCTTGAACATTCTTCTGGCCTTTGCTCCCTACAATAATGAGATGGGAACAACTGAGCTGAGTATCAAGCTTGGCATGCATAAATCGACAACCAGTCGATTAATCAAGCTCTTGGTAGCAACGCATTTCCTTCAGCAAAATCCCCTTACAAAAAAATACATGCTTGGCAGATCAGCCCAGAAAATCGGCAACGCCACTACCCGGTCCTTTGATTCACGTCTTTTGGCGATAGCTCAGCCCTGCCTTACCGAACTCTCGCAGCAGACAGGGGAAAGTGTTGCATTGGAAATGCTTTCCGGAACCAATGTTGTCCTGGCATTACATGTCGAAGGACCAAGCCACATCCGCTTCAATTTTCAACAAGGTGAACAGGTACCGATAAATGTCGCTGCCGGAGCTAAGGTTATCCTCGCTCACAGTGCCCCGGAATTTCTAGAATTCTGTTTGCAGCATGATTTTGAGCGCTTCAACGATAACACCATCGTTTCGAAGGAGCAGTATCGCAATCTCTTGCGAGAGATTCAAAAAACAGATATTGCCTACGACCGAGGCGAACGATACCAGGACACCCACGCTATGGCCGTACCGATCTACAATTCGGAAGGCCCACCGAAGGCCGCCGTAGTCATCGCCGGGCCGGCCTTCCGTTTGAACGAAGAATTCCTGAATTCCGTCCTCTCTTCCCTACGAAAAACTGCAGAAAAGATTTCAAACCTGCTCTTCTATTGAACAAATGAAAGATTCCAATGCCGAGCAGGTGGCCTCCTTTCTCGGCTAGTTCCCCCCTACCAGTTC
>JBBRWP010000345.1:0-2678 GCA_038249175.1 Acetivibrionales bacterium | reverse complement strand
GCTTGAAATCAATGACTTCTGAGGAAATTGCCAAAGCGGTGAGCGGCACCGCTTTTTGTGCGCCGGATATTGACGTGAACGGTGTTTCCACCGACACAAGAGAAATCGCAGCCGGCATGCTTTTTGTGGCTTTGCGCGGCGAAAATTTTGATGGTCACCGATTTGTTCAGGATGCAGTGAACCTTGGTGCAGCTTTGGTTTTGGTGGATGATGCCAGCTTGTTGCCGGAAGGTGTACCCCACGTGCTTTGTGAAGATACAACGAAGGCTTTGGGGGATTTGGCTAAGTGGCACCGATCCCGTTTTGTCATCCCCATCATTGCGGTGACTGGCAGTGTTGGAAAAACCAGTGTTCGCGAAATGATCGCTGCGGCCATGAGTACACGGTACCAGGTTCTCAAAACAAAAAAGAATTATAACAATCATATTGGTTTGCCTTTGTCGGTCTTGCAAATGGATGAGAGCCACACCGCAGCCGTTTTTGAATTGGGGATGAGTGGCCTTGGAGAAATCGGCTACCTGTCGCGCATTTTGCAGCCGGACATCGCAGTTATTACCAATATCGGCCTGTCACATATTGAAAAACTTGGTTCCCGCCAGAATATTCTGCGTGCCAAACTGGAGATTATCGAGGGTATGCACCCAGGCAGCGTCATTGTGTTGAACGGTGAGGATGAGCTTTTGAAAGGCTTGCGGGGTTTGCTTCCCTTTAAGACCATTTACTACGGTATGGATGAAGCCACCGACGTACAGGGTTATGAAGTAGCCTCCATGGGTGAAAACGGCATGGCATTCAAAACCAGTATAGCGGGTCAGGATGGTTCCTTTTTTGTTCGTGCGCCTGGCCTGCACAGCGTGTCCAATGCCCTGGCTGCCCTGGCGGTATGTTTTGTTTTGGGTTTGCGTCAGTCTGAAGTGGAGGAAGGCTTGCAACGTTATGCAGGGGTTTCTATGCGGATGAATGTGTTTAATCGAAACGGCGTGAAAATAATTCAGGATGCCTATAATGCAGCCCCGGCATCCATCAAAGCGGCTTTGAATGTGTTGTCGGAGTTGGGTGTCGGACGCAGAACTGTTGCGGTTCTTGGGGATATGCTGGAACTGGGGGACTGGTCGCAGGAAGCGCATTTGGACATGGGCCGTCAGGTGGCCGCACTGAAAGTGGACCTTTTGGTGGCCATTGGGACGGATGCAAAGTGGTATGGCATTGGCGCTCATGAAATGGGCATGAAAAGCGATAGGATTGTGACGTTTTTGACAACAGATGAAGCTTTGCCCATGTTGTCTGATTGTATTATTCCCGGTGACATTGTGCTTTTTAAAGCATCCAGGGGACTGAAACTGGAATCATTGATTGAAAAACTGTTCCCGGAAGAATTGAAAAGCAAAGAACTGTCATAACGGCGGGTTGTTTTACAAAGAATATGAACAGGCATTGGCTGTTTGAATTTCGAAACACTTATTGAAAAGCGTTTCCCGGAAGAATTGCAAAACAAAGAACCGTCATAGCGAATGGTGATCCCTGGACAGCATGAACAGACATTAGAGGAGTTTTGTATGTCACCTGTTTTTTCCTTTATTCCCCTGCCAGTTTTTGTTTTTATACTGGCTTTCGTTATCTCCGCAATGTCAGGTCTTTTCCTGATTCCACTTTTACAGCGCCTTAAAATGGGTCAGGTGGTGCGGGAGGATGGCCTGAAAAGCCATTATAAGAAAAATGGCACCCCAACCATGGGTGGTCTTATTTTTCTGTTACCTTTGGTGCTTGTTGGCATCCCGCTGGTTCTTCTTGGCTACCCGATCCTGTCGTTTATTATGGTAACACTGGCTTGCGGTGCAGTTGGCTTCGCAGATGATTGGCTGAAAGTTGTGAAGAAACATAACAAAGGCATTAGCGGAAAGCAAAAAATGCTGTCACTGGGCATCATTGCGGCACTGTTTGTACTGTGGACGGTTCTCGATAAAACACAGATGAATGCCATTGTTATCCCCTTTGTAGGGGTAACGAAGCCTTTCCTGGTTCCGCTGTGGCTTGCAGCCGGTTTTTCTGTTTTCATTTTTCTGGCGTTTACCAATGGGGTGAACCTGACGGATGGCGTCGACGGCCTGGCAGGAAGTACAGTACTGGTGGCGGTTACAGCCTTTGGTGTCATTTTTTCGTTTGGCGTGGCGTTTGATGGTCTTCGCTTGTTTTGTGCCTTGTTGGCGGGTGGCATTTTGGGCTATCTGTTGTACAATTTGCACCCGGCAAAGGTGTTTATGGGGGATACCGGTTCACTTCCTCTAGGTGGAGCTTTGGCTGCTCTGGCCATTGCTTCCGGCATGCCGCTGATCCTGATACTTTTGGGTGGTGTTTTTGTTTTGGAAGATTTGTCGGTGATGCTGCAAGTGTTTTGGTTTAAGAGAACAGGAAAACGAATTTTTCGAATGGCACCCATTCACCATCACTTTGAAATGAGTGGTTGGAAAGAGAATAAAATTGTACTGGTGTTTACCGCGACAGGAATTCTTTTAGCGGTATTGGCCATTCTGTCGGCTGTGTAGGTGGTTTTAGAAATTATTTTGCTGATAATCCGGTTGATACCGGTATTACAGTAACATTGTTGTTATAAGGAGAAAAATGGCAATTCAAAAAGTGCGACAAAAAATCAAAGAACTGGACTTTGCTTTGCTGACACT
>JBBRWP010000344.1:0-2685 GCA_038249175.1 Acetivibrionales bacterium | reverse complement strand
TGGTTTTCCCATAATCTATACCAAAGTGATTTTGTAATGATGAAAGAAATCCCGGTATGTGGTGCATACAACAGGCTTGATTCAATTGGCCTTTGCAGATGCACCTTTTTCTGCTGAGGTATTTAATACCCCGGATTGCGCTCCCATTGGTCGCTTACCCGGGGTTATTGATATTTAGCCCCTTCAGGGCATTCACATTGCAATAATAATTCGGTGTTTTCAAAATTTCAATTTGCGGCGCATAGGTCGTTTGTTTTTTATCGTGACTGGCAGATGCGCCTCTGTTTGTTTTTCATTTTCTAACCCCGGAAGGCGCGATCCCCAATTAATGCCGTTTCATAAATGAATTTCACATTCAGGGATCGCTTATCCGGGGCTATTTACATTCAACCCCGCTGGGGTAGGATACTGAAATTAAAAATATTACACCAATACTACATCAATCTTTCATTCCGATTTCCTGCCTTTCATTTTTTCTCTCCCTCTTTCACATGGCTCCATCCACCTTTAAGCCCGAAAATAAACCAAACCAAGGATAGTGTTCCGGCAGCAAAAAGGGTGTCACCAAACACGCGCATCCATTTCAATGTTAGCATATATGGCTGATGTAAGAACTCTGCCGAGCGGGCGTACCACAATCCTTCTTTAACACTGGCAACTGTTTGTGCCAGCCCAATGGGAAGAACGCTGAAAAGTACCATTGTCGCAAGTCCGATATTGATAGACCAGAATGCAAATTTAATATAGCGGTCTTTCCAGACAACTGTTTTGTCCATGTCGCGCAAAACGAACAACATCAAACCAATTCCAAGCATACCATAAACTCCGAATAACGCAGTGTGGCCGTGTACAGCCGTTGTATTCAAACCTTGCATGTAATAAAGCGCAACCGGCGGATTGATAAGGAATCCAAATATTCCGGCTCCGACAAGGTTCCAGAAAGCAACCGAAATAAAGCAGTATATGGGCCATTTATAGGCTTTTGTCCACTCAGCCATCTTCGTAATCTTCAGATTGTCGTAAGCTTCAAAGCCCATAAGTACAAGCGGTACCACCTCGAGCGCACTGAATGTGGCTCCTAATGCCATCACAGCCGTCGGTGTTCCGGTGAAGTAAAGATGATGGAAAGTACCCAATATACCACCTGCCAAAAAGACAACAGTAGAAAAAAGAACGGCGGAAGTTGCGGTTGCTGCTTTTACAATATTAAGTCTTACAAAAAGGAAGGCGGTGATAACAGCGGCAAAGACTTCGAAGAAACCTTCAACCCAAAGATGAACAACCCACCAGCGCCAGTATTCGGCAACAGCTAAGTTTGTTTGTCTTCCCCAGGCAAGACCTGCTCCGTAAAAAGCGGCTATTGCTATCGTAGATATCAGGAACATCGCTAACAGATTGCGGTTATCCGACTTCTGTTTGAGGGCTGGCCAGATCGCACGTCCCATCAGTAATAACCAGATAATCAATCCGACAAAAAGGAATATCTGCCAGAAACGTCCAAGGTCAACATACTCGTAACCCTGATGCCCGAACCAGAAGTTTTGGATAAAGCCCAGTTTTTGCATAACCCCCATCCATTGCCCGGCCAACGATCCAAGAACAATTACAAGCAGTGCGATGAATAAGAAGTTAACACCCAATCGTTGAAACTTTGGTTCGTGTCCCGATATAGCAGGCGCATAATATAAACCGGTTGCTAGCCATGAAGTTGCGATCCAGAAAATGGCGATTTGGACATGCCATGTGCGCGAAATAGAGTAGGGGAGCCAATCGCTTAAAGGGATACCATAAAAAGCATGTCCTTCAACACCATAATGAGCAGTGATCACCCCCATAACGACCTGTACCAGCAATAACAGGGTTACAATCCAGAAATATTTTAAAGTTGCCTTCTGCGATGCAGATTGTGTTGCCATTAAGAGTGGATGCTTTGCCGGAAATTCGTCATCCTTTTCATCCCTTTTCTTTGCATAGTACCACACCATCAGACCTATTCCTGCCAGAAGCATCATCACGCTGAAACCAGTCCAGAGCAGAAGTTCACCGGTAGGACGATTGCCGACCAATTCTTCTGCCGGCCAGTTATTCGTGTATGTAATAGGTTCTCCTGGTCGTTGCGTTACACAAGCCCACGAAATCCAGAAGAAAAAGGCGTTCAACTGCCTGACACGTTGCGGATCTTTCAGCGAATTTTCGGATATGGCGTATGCATCACGCAGATTGGCAAGCGCCGGATCATTGGTAAACAATCCACTGTAAAACTTTGTGTTGTCTGCAATCGCTTCGGCTCTAAGTTGTGAAACAATTAATGTCTTTGTTTCCGCCTGGTAACTGTTGACCCGGAGATCTTTCTGTAAATGGATCTTTAACGAGGCCTGTCGTTCGGAGTTCACTTTGTCATAAGGGAGACTGTCGGAGGCCATCGAATATTTGTTGAGCATGAACATGGCTTCCTTATGAAGCCAGTCAGCACTCCAGTCGGGCGCCAGATAAGCTCCGTGACCCCATACAGTTCCAATCTCCTGTCCGCCCATTGATTGCCAGACATTCTGACCATCTTTGATATCCTGCCCTGTAAAAAGAATTGTTCCGTCAGCCGTCATCACCTTGTCGGGAATAGGAGGAGCCTGCCGGTAGATTTCCCGTCCATAGTAGATTAGAACGGCAAATGAAATGGTCATTACC
>JBBRWP010000343.1:0-2710 GCA_038249175.1 Acetivibrionales bacterium | reverse complement strand
TTCATAGAAGTTTCTGGTGTTAGAACCCCGATTTCGACTCCGCAGGAGGCGAAATCGAATGAGAATGCCCAATTTTAGGCCAATATCGCGGTCTACCAGTGCAATGCGGAGCATTGTACTGCCCCTAATGCCGCGATTTGGCATCAAATTGGAGCATTTTCGGGTTATTACGGTAGAATCATATAAGATTCTATGGGACAGGAATTTTCCCCAATATGAAAACGATGGTGTTTATGCCGAATATATGAAAAACCAGCTCACTGAGTTGCTCACACAGTACGGTCCAGTTATTTCCATCTTTTTTGATGGTAAGTGGGACAAAGATCATCCAACCCGTACATGGGAAACTGATCCAACATGGGACAATGATCCAAATTCTGGCTTAGGGCACGGCGAGCGCTGCTGGTTTTGTACAGGTACACCTTACTACGTCCACCCGTCAGTGGACACGATCTGCGGCTGGTACAACACCGCCAGAGAGCACGATGCAAATCTCCTGCTGAATGTGGGTCCGGACAAGAACGGGCTTATTCCGGACTACAACAGGCATTATTTGTTGGAAGCAGCCAAACGGCTGGGGATTCGATAAATTCTATAGATATTCTACCGGGGCTGTTGCTTGACATGGAGCGTGAGTTTCCAACGCTAAGGGAAAGTCGGCTTGTTGATTCGAAGTACTGCAATGATAGGCAGTCAAGGTGAAGGTTTAGGCCTGTACATTGCAAAGGAAAATATCGAGCGATTACAGGGAATAATAAAAGTGTCATCCTCTCCTGGGAATGGCAGCGTGTTCACTATAACAATCCCGATTGGTATATCTGACATTGTTATATCGAAATAGGAGTTAGCATATGCAATGATTGCTCCTGCTTATATCGGCCAATTCTCTGAAGGATTTTAATTGCATCAGAAACGGCAAACCAGTACAGTCCTGTCGGAGTTGTCTTGTGTTATATTGATGCAGTCATATCAATTCTGTATCTGAATCGGTTTCTGGCAGGTTTATAGAATCTTCCTTGTTAAAAATCCAGGCGGCAAATACCACGGTGATGGGTACTGCCAAAAGAATACCAATACTGCCTGCGATGGCCTGTATAATCTCAACAACAATCATTTCATAGTTCAGCAATGCACGCATGTTCGTCCCATAGGCAGAAAATAAGAGAATCATGGCGAACGAACTGCCGACATAGGCCAGAATTAACGTGTTTGTCATGGTTCCGATGGCGTCCCGGCCAATATTCATGCCCGATTGCACCATGCGCGTAAAGGTTCTGTCCTTCATTTCAACGGCCAGTTCCTGCATGGCGGAAGCAATGGACATGGCGACATCCATAATTGCACCAAGTGAACCAATGAGAGCCCCGGCCCAGACAACAGCCCGCAGATCAATGGGAACATTGCTGTCCAGTGTGGTTAAAAACATGTATTCCTGGTCTAGCATCCCTGTAATGTTCAGCATCCCGTTGACGAAAGCAGCCAGGATACCTGCAGCCAGGACACCGCCAATATTTCCGATGACAGCGCAGAGTGTTTTTTTATTGAGGCCATTGAGTATTGTCAGGCTGGACAGAATGATGAAAAGCGTGATGAAGATGCTCATCCAATAGATGTTTTTTCCGGATAGGATGGCCGGAATATAAACGGCGAATATGGCGCTGATGGTCACCAACAAGGAAAAAATAGTAACGAGACCTTTGTTCTTGCCGATGAGTAGAATCAGAATGAGGAAAACAGCAGCCAACAACATCAAGCCCGGTGTTCTGTTTGGGCCAACATAAAACCATACGGCGTTTTCGTTGCTGTCATCCATGCTGGCTGTGTATGATACAACGATTCTGTCGCCTGGCTCAATCTTTTGCTGTGTGACAAAAAACATGTCATCAATCGTCTGCATAGCGTTGATGGTCTGATATTTTGAATCGCCTGAAGTCATTCTTGCCGTGAATAAGATGGTTGTGCTCGTGATGCCTTCCATTAACTCTTCTTTTTGTATATCCATAATCTTCAGTACTTTTGCCGATTCAACTGCTTCTCCGACAGACTTTGTCGGAGCGTATTGTATTATACTGTGAGCGATATAGATGAGGGCAAAAGAGAGGATGACGATGATTATATTCACGAAAGTCACTTGATTTTTATGGTGGTATGACATAGCGTTATCTCCTTTAGATATTAAAATGCGGTATGGTGAGGCTTTGTATGAGCCTGTTGCACTGGCATATCAATATGTTCTTTTATAATTGAAGGGAAATAGTCCGATTAATGTTTTATCGTGTTATTATAATAATACCAGAAAACAAGACAGACAAAACAGCTCGAGTCAGTTAAAACGTGAGTATGGAAAAAAGAAGAATTTTCAAACCAGAAGAAAAGGGCGTACAAAAGTTTTTTTGCAAAACTTCAACGAGATTGTCATTTAGATTGAACAAAGTGAATATCATAGAAAACTCTGGCAGGCCTCATCTTCTTTCTTGTGTTACAAAACAATGTGTTTAAGCGATTCGCTCATAGACATTTTTTGCCTTTCCAAGGATTGAATAGCCATATTTTTTTTCAAGTTCTCTCACTTGGTCTAGCGCTAATACATCCATGATTCTGGTGCAATAACGCACATTCGTGCGTTATTATGCAAGATGATTTTATCATCTTGCATGTTACAGCCACCTTGGGTGGCTGTAACGCCCCCAATCAAGGTTTCACTGCCAGC
>JBBRWP010000342.1:0-2734 GCA_038249175.1 Acetivibrionales bacterium | reverse complement strand
CTGCGACGGCAGATTTTTTACCATCCATTCCAAGGGTGTGGGTACCCCGGGCTGGGCCATTTTCATTAACGCAATTTCCGTTCCGGCGAGTTCCTGTTCTGCCTGCACAAAATAGCGACCGTCTGTCCAAAGAAAGGCTCTATCTGCAGTCACCAACAAGGTGCCGGCAGAACCGGTAAAGCCGGACAACCAGGCGCGTGTCTTCCAATGATCTGCCACATATTCACTCAAGTGGGGGTCATTGCTTGGAGTTAACCATCCCGTCAGCCCTTCTTTTTGCATTTCATTTCTTAAAGCGTTTATGCGTTCTTTGATTATTGTTTGCATGGTTCAATTTCCTCCCTGTTCAAAACAGAATTTTTGTCCGCACACAGCTACCTGGGAAGTGTGCACGAAAGACATAAGCCAATGAAAAAAACACAAATTCCAGTATGATATAATAATGATGTTCATTATCCAGTTGTTGATAGCAATTCGGCACACCTTTTACTATTATAACAGAATCCTCGCCATCCGAAGGCAAGAAATGTCATGGTATAAAGTCCTATTTGAACAGGTTCAGACCCCCATGCATGAGGATGATGTTTCTGGCAAATCATGAACAAAGGAGATTATATTATGACCAATGTGAACACATTCCCGAATTCAAAACAACTTTCAGAGAAGAGAGAAAACGTAAAAAGACCCCGTCGTCGTTGCCTGAAAAAGCAAACCCTGTTGCCACTTCTGCTGGCAGGCATACTGATACTCAGTTCTTGTACTTCAAAAGCAAGCAATGGTAACGCAAACACAAAAACACTGGACAATTTGCAAAAGCAAGTAAACCAAATAACATCGGACTTAACCGCCAAAACACTGGAAAATAAAACCCTGACAGATGATATGGCCCGCTTGCTCAGCGAAAATGAAGCCTTGAAGGCAGCCGCCACACAAAGTGCAATACCCAACCCGGCGCCAACAGCTAGCGCACAACCAGCCAATAGCCTCTTGACAGAAGCCATGACCGTTGTACAACTCTTAAAAATTCAAGATATGGCCACGCTTTCTAACCATGTTCACCCCACACTCGGTGTCCGGTTCAGCCCATATGCCTATGTGGACACGACCCTGGATGTCATCTTCACAGCCACACAGATTTCCACAACCATGACCGCCGCCACAATCCACAATTGGGGTGCATATGACGGCAGTGGCGACCCGATATCTATGACCTTTGCCAATTATTTTAACGAATTTGTCTACGATGAAGACTATGCAAACCCGCAACTGATTGGAAACAACACCGTCATCGGTAACGGCAATACACCGAACAATATCGCCACAGCCTACCCGACCGCAGGCTTTGTTGATTTTCACTTCAATGGCTTTGACCCCCAGTTTGATGGCATGGACTGGTCCAGCCTGCGCCTAGTTTTCGAACAGGTTTCCGGTACCTGGTACCTGGTTGGGGTTATCCATGGTTTATGGACTATTTAGAGTCAAGAAAACAGATTTATACCCCCATACGTCCTCGTCGCGTTCGCACCATGCAATAACTGCGAAAGAACGCTGATTTCAGACCCAAAGCGTCTGAAATCAGCGTTCTTTCATGCAATAAATGCCCTTTAAAAATTCCCACCGCCGACGGCCGTGGCGGTAATGGTCATGCCAAGTTCGATACTCATACCGCCTCTGGCTTCCGCTGCATCAGACTGCATGCCGGAAGTCACGGTCAGTTCACCCACCGCACCGCGCCGTATGGCTTCCTCACAAGCTTCATTTTCAGCCTCCTCTTTCGCAAAGAGAATGGCCTCTTCCCTGTCTTCAAAAAGTTTGCTTGCAGTAAATCCACGAACAATATAGCCGGCAATACCACCAGGACCACCTTCAAGACGAATATCCACAGACACTTCTGCCGCAATGTGTCCCAGAATAGCACCCAATGCATTGGCCACATCGGCATGGTCTGGCAGAACACAGGTTGTCCCCAAGGCCCTGGCCACATCGGGCAGGAAAATATGTGTGGGGGCACCAATAGCCACAAGGACGGACGATGTCGTAAAGGTCATTTGAAGCAACCCCTCGGTCGGGGTCTGCGCTGTCCGGGGCTTCACGTTTTGCCAGGTGGTCAAAGGATTATCCGGTTCAACCGACTTCCAGGTTTTTAGCGGTTCAACCCGCAAGGCTTCCCAACGGGCATGAATGAGTCTTTCCAAACCGGTTCCCAGACCATGTTTGCGATACCAGGGATTTGTTTCTTCCAGCAACAGGCGCACCAAATGGACGTATAACGTTTTTTTGATACTGTCGTAAACATGTTCCACCAACTGCTCCGGAACCATATCCACACTGCCGGCCACAAATCGCAACCCCAGTATTGCGGCATTTTTATCATAAAGATTAAACTCATCTCTCACGTGCATCAAGTCCGTAGGGGTTAAGCCGCAGCGCATCACAACCCCTTCCTTCTCAAGGCGTGACATGTTCAGGTTGTACATGTCTAAACCAAGCGCTGCCGCCGCTTCTGTCCAAATTAGCGGCCCGTTTTCAAGCGCTCTGCAAAATGCAATTTCACGTTCGGTAAAACGTGCCTTCACATCCTGCATCTGGTTGATATCACGGACGAGAAGAAAAAACTCCTGCAAGGGCAGCGTGTGCCGCTGCTTCGAGGACAGGAGGCTTTGCAGTTTTTCCACAACCTGCGGGTACCGTGATGCCAGCATCGATAAGGGCATGGCCCTGGCGGTGTCAAGCT
>JBBRWP010000341.1:0-2736 GCA_038249175.1 Acetivibrionales bacterium | reverse complement strand
TCTCGGCCCAATTCCACGGCCAGGTCCCCAAAGCGCCAACCGATAGATGTTTTGGTCACAACTGCAATCAGAGCTTTTTTCAAACCCGAAGTACGGAAAAGATTTAAAAAGGTATTCAGTTCTAAATCCGACGGGGCATTAAATACGAGGATGGAGTCTCCGATTTCTTTTTCATACGGTTTATCACTTGTCCTGTTTTCCAGAATTTCTAAGAGTGTATTTCCAAGTGCAGCCGCAGACACCGGTACCGTTTCATCCATGCCAGTTTGCGCACGCAGTGCATCGATTGTCACTAACGCCTCTTCCGAATAGCCGTAGACCAATATACAGTTTCTCCCTGTTGGCCGTTCCTTGTTTTTGTCATCTACACGAATAAAAGACATGTTGTTTCCTCCGTTTCAACTCTTGTCTAGCCTATGCAAGACAACATAAGCAATATTTCCCCATTAATCGCAACGGTAAACATCCACAAGCACTTCCTCCAAAGCGCTTAACAGCCGGCAATTGTCCTTATGGCTTTTGACAGCAACACGATAATAATGTTCATCCAGTCCAACAAAGTTATCACAGGAACGAATCAGAATCGCTTTTTCATAGAGCAATTTATAGAGATTTATCGCTACCGGTATTCTAAAAAGGATGAAGTTGCACCTGCTCTCAAAAACACAAAACCCCAACCTGCGGAGCCCCTGAGACAGGTAGACGCGTTCAACCGTTGTGTTTTGAACGGTGGTTTTTATGTAATTTGCATCTTGCAGGGCACAAACCCCCGCGCGCTGCGCCGGTGTGGAAACTGACCAGGGTTGACCAGCTTTTCGTACCTTTTCCAGCAACCCCAGATTAGCTGAAATGCAGTACCCCAGTCGCAGGCCGGCCATAGCAAAAAATTTGGTGAACGCTTTGAGTACCAGCACATGCGGGAAATCAGAAAGATGCGGCAAGAAGGAACTTTCCTCCCGACTCTCTACAAAGCCCATAAAGCATTCATCGATGACAAGGGTCGCCCCGCATTGTTTGCATTGACGGGCAATCTGCAGCATCCTTTCCTCAGTGGTTAACACGCCGGTGGGGTTATTGGGGTTGCATACGAAGACCATGTCGACATCCTGAATCGCTTCAAGGATGTCCGTCTCTACCTGAAAACCGCGTTCAGCCTTGACATGGTGATACCTGATGGCACAATCGACCTGCTGCAAGGCAGCTTCATATTCCGAAAATGTCGGCGCAATCAGCAAAGCTTTTTTGGGTCTCAGGGCATAGCATAGCCGGTATATCAAATCTGCTGCACCATTACCACAGACAATGCGTTCTGCTTTTACCCCTTCATATGCCCCGATAGCATCGATCAACGCTTTACAGCGGACATCCGGATAGGCAGAAAAAGCATCCACCTCATTTTTTAAGCAGGCTTGCGCCCCGGCTGGAAGCCCCAGCGGGTTAATGTTCGCTGAAAAATCCAGCACCTGCTGATCATTTCGTTCTATATAAGAATAGATGTCCCCACCATGCTGATTGACTAGCATAAAGTCTCCTTATCCCTTAGAAATTCTTCTGCGATGATGACCTGGCAGCACCGTGTTTTACGGCCATACAAATACTCTTATCGAACAGAATTTTCTTCTGCAACAGTGGGTTGGTAGCAGCACGATTTACTGCCATAACAACCCCCTTACGACACAGACAAAAACCGCCGTCATCAAGGAGGTTGCGAGCATGAGCCGATTGGCAAGGACAATATCCTGTGCTTTTATCTCTCTAATCGGATCCCCAATGGTTTCTTTTTGAACCCGTTTGCCAAAATACGTTGCATCACCAGCCAATTGTATCTCCAAAGCACCTGCACAAACCGATTCTGTTTGTGCAGAATTGGGACTTTTGTGCTTTTTTCTGTCTCTGATAAAAATACGAATGGCATTTTTCGTGTTCATGCGTAAAATGAAAGAAGCGAGAATCATAAACATAGCGGCAATCCGGGCAGGTATAAAGTTAACAACATCATCCAGTTTTGCGGCAAAGCGCCCGAAGAACAGGTATTTCTCATTTTTATAGCCAATCATTGAATCCATCGTATTGATGGCCTTATACATGAAAGCGAGGGGGGCACCACCGAGAGCCATAAACAGGAGTGGTGCAACCACACCGTCTGTTGTGTTCTCTGCAATCGTTTCAACCGTCGCTTTTGTAATCTCTTCTCCGGTTAAAGAAGCGGTGTCTCTGCCGACAATGTAAGAAAGGAACTTTCTCGCCTGTGGAATATCCCCCGCGACGAGAGGTGTGAACACCTTCATGCTTTCTTTTTTCAGTGATTTGATGGCCAGTATCTGGTAGCAAAAATATATTTCCACCACGGTACGAACCGTCTCATTGATTTGTGAGAGTCCCCACAACAGCAAAAAAGGCAGGCCAAAAGAAACCATTGCGACCACCAATACCAATATAAAACCACCTGCAAATTCATTTTTGAACCACTTTCGCATCCATTTTTCCATCGCTGCAATAAAATTTCCGATGAAGACGATGGGGTGCGGCCACCCATGCGGATCTCCAAAAATGAGATCCAGTACAACGGCGCAGCTGATGATGACAACCATTCTCATAAGCAATATTTCATCCTATAAAACGTTTTTTCTCCGTACCGTCCGCTAGGGCAACCGTGATGCATGTAAAACCAGCTTAGCTGCATACACAATCGAAGCCGCCAGCAAAAGTACCAGGGGAATGAGGAAGAGAGCAGAT
>JBBRWP010000340.1:0-2740 GCA_038249175.1 Acetivibrionales bacterium | reverse complement strand
TGGTACTCCATGGCCTTTACCAAACCACTTGTTCAAATGAACCGCATTGCCCATTTAATGGCGACAGGCCAATATCAGGTGAGGACCGAACTGAACCGGTATGATGAATTTGGCCAATTAGGCCATGCACTGGACAATCTGGCTGTTTCATTAGCGGCGGCAGAAAAAGAAAGTGCGCAGCTCGAACAAATGCGTAAAGATTTCGTTGCCAATGTTTCGCATGAATTCAGAACCCCGCTGACCATCATACAAGGATCCATCGAAGCATTAATGGATGGCACAGCCGCAACACAAGAAGATCAAACCCACCGCAAACAGGCCATATTGGCTGAAACGAATGGCTTGAACCGTTTGGTCGGTGATCTGCTGGAGCTTTCCAGACTTGAGTCGGGAAAGATAAAAACAACATATGAGACAGTTTGGCTAAATGAACTGCTTGATGATGTCACCCGGAGTCTCTACACACTGGCCAACCGGGCATCTATACAAATCATCAAAGATGTAGCACACGATCTTCCGCCTTTTGTTACGGATTATGGCCGTTTTCGGCAGCTGTTTCTTATCTTTCTTGATAATGCCATCAGACATACACCGGCACATACTACTGTTACGATACAGGCGGTTATCACTGATCATAACCTGATCGTCCATATCGATGATGAGGGTGCCGGTATACCGGAAGCTGATTTATCCCATGTCTGGGAACGGTTTTATACCGTTGAAAAATCCAGGGAATTTAGAGAAGGGGTCCAAAAAGGAACAGGTCTCGGTTTGCCCATTGCCAGACAATTGGCGCAATTACTGAATGGCCACGTGCAATTGGAACGGTTACCTGAAAAAGGAACACGGGCTGTTATTCATATTCCGGTAAACGCAAATCTTGTGCTGGGAAACCCTGAACTAGACCAGACACCCCGGATATAAAGGTATACCAACCCTCACTGATTTCGCGGTGAAATACTATAAACAAGACAAAAACCCTGGATGTAAATATGATTCTACCGTAATAACCCGAAAATGCTCCAGGTTGCATGGGCGAGCAGCAAGCTTGCTTGCGACCAGCCCAATTTGATGCCAAATCGCGGCGTTAAGGGCAGTGCAGTGCTTCGCATTGCACTGTTAGACCGCGATATTTGCCTGAAATTGGGGTTTTTACACCAGGATCAAATATATACCATCCGTCGGTGTTTTCGTGGCAGGAAGCAAAGAAGAATAACAAATCAATTTTTTAAGATGCCATAACTTTGTCACAAATACCCTGTATTCTACAAGTAGTTGATATCGTTTGCAGAAACAAGTGCCCGGAAAACAATATAAGTCTGCTATACCCCAGCGGGATGACTTTCGTGGAAGCGTTGAAACAGTATAAAACCCGCTATACATGGCAAAACATTCGATTCAGAAACAGGATTCAATGATGGCACACCAGAAAGTCGTTTCACGACTTTCCCCTGCAAGTTTTCTTGCAGGGATTGCAACAAAGTTGCAATGTGGGGCAAATCAACAAGATTCCCCAACATTCCGTAAGACCCTATTCATTAAATTTTGTCACAGGAGGATTGTCATGACACAAAAAAAGAGCATCGTCAAAAAGAAAAAAAGCAAAACATTATGGGTTCGTATACTGGTACAGACCTTTTTCCTGGTTTCCGTTATTGCAATTGTTGTTAACAAAGCATTGGAAGAATCCGGCCATGCATTATCATTCCTGTCAACGGCTTCACTCCATGCAATCTGCCCTTTTGGTGGGGTCGTGACACTTTGGCAGTTCTTCACGGAGGGTACCTTTGTTCAAAAAATCCATTCATCCTCCCTCATCCTCATGTCTGCCGCACTTCTGCTCGGGGTATTTTTCGGACCCGTTGTCTGCGGTTGGATTTGTCCATTTGGAACTGTACAAGAATGGCTGGGCAAGCTTGGTAAAAAAATCTTCAAGAAAAAATACAATCACATTCTTCCTGTGAAACTCGATAGCATTCTGCGTTATGCACGATATGTCCTGCTTATCCTGGTTGTTGTGAACACTGCAATCTCGGGAAAGCTCATGTTCCAGAACATTGACCCTTACTATGCACTGTTCAATTTCTGGACAGGAGAAGTGGCCATAGCCGCTTATATTATCCTTGGTTCCACGTTATTGTTGTCTTTGTTCATGGAAAGACCCTGGTGCAAATATGCCTGTCCTTATGGCGCTTTGATGGGGTTGACCAACCTGATGCGCATCTTTCCGATTCGTAGAAAACAAACCACCTGCATCTCTTGTGGTGCTTGTGACAGGACATGCCCGATGAACATCACTGTATCAACAACTGCTGCAGTCAGAGACCACCAATGTATCAGCTGTATGAAATGCACCTCTGAAGCAGCCTGTCCCATACAGGATACCGTTCGTTTCAAAGTGGTAAAAGATAAGCAAGAGAAGAACCCGGCAGCAAATGATGCATAATTTTATAACAACGGCTTTGAATATAAAAGGCATTTCAATCTATTGTGTCGAAAACAGTGTTTTGTATAGATTTATACCCCATGCGTTTTCGATGAGTTCGCACAAAACCTGCTGAAAATGCTACGCATTTTCAGATTTTGCGTAAGATACAATATTTGTTTTTGAAAGGGAGTTCTTATGAAAATAAATTCACGCATCCTTGCTCTGATCATTATCGTTGTGTTGTTTGGAAGCTATGCGATAACGGCATCATTGGGCTTATGGCAAACAACAACGGACAAAATTCCGGTTAAG
>JBBRWP010000339.1:0-2754 GCA_038249175.1 Acetivibrionales bacterium | reverse complement strand
GGTGGCTGTATCGTTGGTGGTGCGCGACATGAGTTGCCCGGTCTGTTTGTCATGGTAATATCGTAAAGAGAGTTTTTGCAAGTGATCGTACACAATAACGCGCATGTCAGCCACCAGATTCCATGCAGCCTTGTGGCTGAGATAATTGTTCAGATATTTGAATAGGATACGTGCAATATAGGTGACAAACAAAATACCTGAAATCACAAGAATTTTTCGCATGGCATTTTCATCCAGACCAGCTGTTAAAACACTTACAAGATCTCTGACCAGCCATGGTCCCAAAAGATTGATGCCCGTAATGACCAGCAGACTGAATCCGGAAATAGTCAATAGCCCCCAGTAAGGTCTTGCAATTTTTATCAACCGTATAAGATTTTTCATCGGTTCTCCTTTATGTCCGTTGTTATTTTGTAACTGATAACGCTGCGAAATATAGTGTTGCAATAAAACGGTGCACTATTTATGGTTTCTGACAACGCTTCGTACAAGACCTGAAAGCCTATTCTGAAGCAGACCATTGGCATTATATCAAAAATGTTTTGAAGTGGACAATTGACAATCTCATCATTTTTTGAAAGGATATGATACACGATGTCCATGGTAGAAATAAAGGACAGTCAAAAGCACAGACAAAAAGCAAAAAGGATTCGTGTACAATGAAACAAAACGACAGCTAGTTCATTTCGAACAGATGAAGTTTATCACCGGTAGCGAAGTTCCTGGCTGGGGATGCACAAGGGGGAACACATGCATTACATTTGGCTGGTGGCAGCACCGTTGATGTGGAGTTTTGTCGGGATACTGGTAAAAGCCGCATCGACAATGGTGGGGAGCAGTGTTATCACTTTCTCCCGGTTTTTCTTTGGCACGATTTTCCTTGGGCTGCTCATTTTCGCAAGAAAAAGAAAAATCCATCTGAGCTGGAGAAATCAATGGATATGGATTGGTGTTGCTGGTAAAAGCCTGAACTACCTGGCTGAAAATATCGGTATTCGCATGGGTCCTGTATCAGGGAACATGGTTGTCATGCCGCTGCAAGCTGTTTTCATGGCCATTCTATCTGTCTACGTATACAAAGAAAAAATGACGTTTTTGAAAATTTTGGCTATTTTTCTATGTCTTTCAGGTTCCATCATCATCGGTTTGAAAGGACAATCTCTGGACATATTTCTTCAATATGGCATTGTGCCACTTTTATTGTTTACACTTGCCGCATTGGGTGCCGGCTTTCATGTGCTTAGTCAAAAACGTTTAATAGAAACCATGGATTCGGCAAATATGAATTTTTCTGTATTCTTCCTTGCAACCATTGCCATGGCTTTACCGTTGCCCTTTACACCACGAATTACAGGAACGGTATCTTTGAAAGCCATCGTTGCTTTGGTGGTGTTGGGACTGATTACAGGAATCAGTTTTTTAATTTATGCCAAGGCACTAAAGAAGGTTTCTCTTCTTGTGGCTTCACTGGTTGGCAATTCGGCTGTTCTATTCATTCTTTTATGGTCATGGCTCTTTTTTGATGAAGTTGTTACCCTTCAAACCCTTTTCGGGGCATTGATGATGGTTTTGGGCTTAATTCTTATTAACCTGCCATTGCCCAAAGGGGTTATAAAAGCTGAAAATGCGTAGCGTTATCAGTAAACTTGATGCAAATACAAAGAGAATGGCACAGGTAAAAGCTGAAAATGCGTGGTATTTTCAGCAAGTTTTGTGCCTGCTCGAAGAGAAAGGCATAGCTATAAATCCGGGGGATAAGGGTTTCTTTTATAAGGGTATGCAAACGATACGGTTTGTATTTGTACCAATTCCAACACAGGGATACAAAGATTGATAGAGAGTGAAGGTTCAGTAGCTGAAAATCTGTCAGAAGGTGACCAGTGCCTTCACCGGTAATCCGTCCAACCTGGTACGTCCAGGTAAAAAGGACAGTTCAATGAAATACAGGATGCCAACGATTTCACCACCAAGTTCTTTGACCAGGCTGATGTTGGCTTCTGTTGTTCCTCCTGTTGCCAAAAGATCATCGACGATGACAACTTTCTGTCCGGGCTTTATCGCATCACGGTGCATTTCCAGTACGTCTGTGCCATATTCAAGCTGGTATTCAACACGTATGGTTTCGGAGGGGAGTTTGCCTTTTTTTCGTATTGGAATAAAGCCTTTATGCTGCATATAAGCCAGCGGAACACCAAAAATAAACCCCCGTGATTCCGGGCCGACAATCAAATCATAGTCACCAAAGCTTTTCAAAACTTTTTCCATTTCATCCAGACAAAACTGCAGGGCATTTGGGTCTTGCAAAACGGTTGTAATGTCAATAAAATCGATGCCTGGTTTCGGAAAATCCGGAACATGGCGTAAAATCTGTTTTAAATCCATTCTAGGGCTCCTTCTACATTTCTACTTAGCAAATTGCAATTGACCCAATGGGTCAATGAAACCGCCTTACCTTGAATACAGACATGATTCCGGGAAAATCACTGGATTTCTGACTTTTCGGGATAAAATCGAGGGTCTTTCACCGAAATCATCCACATAGCGCACACAAATCATAACCAAACCCGAGCGGCAGAATTGTATCCTCTTTTGCTCTGTGGTTATGCCATTCTCAGGGCAATTTGAATCATATCTGTCAACGTTTTCTGACGTTCTTCCGCCGTGGTTGCTTCATGCGTTACCAAAGAATCTGAAACTGTCAAGATGCACAAGGCATTGGCTCCGGCTCTGGCAGCATTTAAGTAGAGCGCGGCT
>JBBRWP010000338.1:0-2754 GCA_038249175.1 Acetivibrionales bacterium | reverse complement strand
GTAGCGTTAGTGCCAAAGTGTTCTGGCTTTGTTTGGCCGTGAAGTGAAGATAGCTGTCCGGATACTCTGCGCCGTGTTCATAAGCCAGCAGGGCACTGTGATCCGTTGTTTGCATGAAAGCGACCGGTCCCGGGAACGAGATGCCCTCGCTTGTTTCAGCGGTAGTCTTTTGCTGGAAACAGGGAGTAAAGCAATGGGTCAACGGGTCAAACTGGCTTAGCTGCAGTTCCGTTAATGCGGTCATGTCAGAAAAATGAATGCCGGTATACGTGATGTTATCCCCGCCGTCTGCTTTTGTCAAAGTAACCGGTTCATCGGCGCTGAGGGTATAACGAAATCTGAAAAAGGGAGAACCGGGGAAAATCCGAATCGTTGTTGAAAGGATGAGTCTGTTTTTTGTCTCAATATTTTCAAACTGGCAGGTATACTCGCGGGCGTCATTGGCTAAAATCTCCGCGTCGCTCAGCGAGAAAAATCGCCAGCCAGCGCTTGCTAAAACATGCTTGTTCACTTCATATATCGGTGCAGAAAGTTGGAATTCGGCCAGACTGTCTTTTAGGTGAATAGCAGCCAGGACGCCTTCTTCGCCAAATGTTATTTCCATACATTCATTTGAGATGGTTTTGCATGTATCCATTCGTATTCCCTCTTTCTTCTTTTTATGCAGCACGATTTGGTTCATGCTATTGCCCATGATATGGTTATTTTCATCCATGAAGTTCGATCAAAACATCCATCGAAACAGGCAATTCTGTATCCTCATCGTATTGTACCATGCAACAGGTCATCACCCATAACTTTAGATAACATCCATGACATTTCTGTAAGATTTTTTTGGTGCAGACAGAAAAAAGTTTTTCCTCTTTTTCGTCTGGAAGTTGTTTCTGGAAGTCAAATCCAAAAGTACTCCCCGTCTGAGGGACATGAAAAATGGGTGGCTGCATGCAAATCCGCTGGTATGACAGGCCTGATTCTCACCTGCAAGCACCATGACGGGTTTTGTCTTTGGCCGAGTCAATACACGGAGCACAGTGTAAAAAACAGCCCATGGCAAAACGGAATTGGGGATGTGGTTCGGGAGGTATCCGATGCCTGCAGGCGCGGAGGCATAAAGTTTGGCATCTATCTTTCGCCCTGGGACAGACATGAAAGCACCTATGGCAATTCCCCGGCTTATAACCGTTACTTTGTGAGCCAGCTCAGCGAGCTCCTCACAGAAATGCAGCCTTACTGCTGAATATACCCCCGGATTGTCGGGGATTGATTCATGGAAACGACAGAGAGCGGCTGGCGGAATTAGGAGAAAGAATACGTGAAGCATTTGCCGATAATGTAGCACAAAACGCTGCCGTAACTGCGTCTGAAACGGCCGATGGGGCTTACAGCCCCGACAACATTCTAGATGACGATTCAGATTCGTTCTGGATGCCGAAGGCAGGTAGTGAGAGGGCGGAACTGGTTGTTGCTTTTACCAGGGCGGAAAGCATTGAAAAGGTTGTTTTGATGGAAAATATTCGAATCGGCCAGCGCATTGAGGCGTTCACCCTTGAATACCGCAAGGATGGCCAATGGCAAGAATTTTTCCATGGTACCGTTGTTGGATACAAGCGCATCTGTTCTTTTGAATGCTTGAATACGGACGCCATTCGGATTCGTATTCTGCAATCCAGGCTTTGCCCGACATTTTTTTTGGGGCGTATAGTTGATTTTCCTACCCAACCAGGACCCTGGCACCATGGACAAGGCAGTATAACAACTGTAGAATGGTAATTAACCAGAGTTTTTCCTCTTATTTGTAATTATTTTTTTCTGTTTGTGCTGGCACAAAACTTGCTAAAAATGTTGCATATTTTCAAAGCTGGAATTATTTATCTCTCTTTGTACTGGCATAATATTTTTTGAAAATGTTGTATATTTCCAAAGTAAGAGAGAAAGAACTGTCCAAGCCCTATGGAACCGTTGGGGGACCTTGAACTTTGAAACAGATTGCATTTATTGATTTGGAAGTGTCGGTGGATACAAAGCGCATTCTGGATTATGGCGCTGTAAAGACTTCCGGTGAAACAATTCATACGCCTGCATCCGCTGCCTTTTTAAACTTTTTAAAAGGGTCTGATTATCTTTGCGGTCATAACATCATCCAACATGATATGCAGTTTTTACAAGCTAACTTTCAAGGAAGTGAACTTTTTTATGCCTTTGAACATCTGCCCATTATCGATACCCTGCCCCTATCCCCACTCCTATTTCCTCAACGACCCTACCATGCCCTGCTAAAGGACGATAAGCTTCAGTCGGACGAACTGAACAATCCCTTGAACGATGCAAAAAAAGCACAGGATTTGTTTTATGACGAAGTCGCTGCATATCAAGCGTTGTCTTCACCACTGAAAGCCATCTTCGAGGCACTGTTGGCTGAAACAAAGAGTTTCCAGGGTTTTTTTCATTATCTGGTGCCTGCACCTGTCGCCACAAACAACGTGCTTTCAATACAGCCGATGACAGCAGATGACGGTCTTTCTCGTTTATTCCACAATTCACAGACGTTTCCAGCAAAAAACGCTGCTGTAGCAGACAGGGTACTACCGTATGTTCCTATTGCGATGGATTTGCATGCTGAACAAAACGCCAGGTTGGATAAGCCGTCTAGTGATATGAATGACCCACATGCACCAGCTGTGCATGCTGAACAAAACGCCAGGTTGGATAAGCCGTCTAGTGATATGAATGACCCACATGCACCAGCTGTGCATG
>JBBRWP010000337.1:0-2773 GCA_038249175.1 Acetivibrionales bacterium | reverse complement strand
TGGAGGCGTTTGCGAAAGGGGATGCTGCAATGACCTTGATGGGAACCTGGGCCATTGGCGTACTTTCTGCGGAACCTTTTTACCTGACAGCCGGTAAGGACTATGATTATTTCATGTTTCCGGAAATCACAGAAGGTGTACCCCAGGAGGCACTGGGAACGGTAGACGGTCTGGTTGTCCCTAAAAAAACCAAGTCCATCGACGGCAGTGATGCGGTTCTTGCTTTTATGGCGAAAAATGCAGCCCAGGAAGCCATGAGTACGGGTTCTGGCGCCTTGTCTCCTTCAATCCTTGTACCGGATGGCTTTTACACCGATTTACAACGACGCTTGAAAGCCGATCTTTTGGGCAGCAGCGGCTGGTCTTTTAACTATGACTTGTCCACCCCGCCAAAAATAGCCGATGTCGGACTCAATTTGTTCCAGGAATTCTGGATACTGCCAGAATCCTACCCCTATCTGCTGAATGAAGCCGATTTGAAAATACATTCATTATGGCTGGAAAGAGAAAAACCATGACCATGAGCCGACGTGTTATTTTGGGCTTTGCAACCATTATCATCTTACTGGTGCTTTATGGCACCTATGTTCAGTTTGCCTTCTCGATTGTGCGTAATTTGACGGGCATTCACCAGCAAATTACCCGGGTACAGTCCATTGTTGTTGGTGTGAAATCGGACACCCTGAGTTATCAGAAAACCGGAGAGCGGAACTACATATACCGCATTAACAGTCGGGTTTTAGACATTCAGGCAATCGTACGGCGTACAGATTTTTCCCGTCTTTCAGAAGAAGTGAATCAAAGCATGCAGGATATCACAAAGCAATTAATCGATTTCCAAATTGTGATGTCCGATGCCATGGTCATCCACGACCAGGTCAATGCATTGAACCAACAGATAATAGAATCCACCGCCGGCATCAATACCCTCGTTCAAAATGTGAACATTGGGGAGAACCCGGATGATGCCGTGAACCTTGTCGCTGCGTTTAATATCCTTTTGGGTATGAACGGACATATCATCGCCTATGCCAACGATCATGTCATTTCTGCAACAACGTTTGAGAATGAGGTGGCCAAACTTGAAGCCTTTGCACAAGTACTGACCGATACCTCCGAAGATACTTCTATGCGCCTACTGGGCGTTCGCCTTCGCTTGTTATCCAGACAACAGTCCGATTTTTTTGCAAAAGCGATTTCTCACCACGAGCAAGAAAGCCTTTTCCAAAATGAAATTACTGCCTTAAGTGAGAAAGTGGAACGCATTGTGACAGAAGCCATTGTTGAAGAAGAGAAGATGTTCAAATCTCGCAGCGAAAACTTCATCCTGCTATCCCTGCTCCTACTCGCTGCCTTTATCATCATTGCCACGGTCGCGGGTTATTCCATTTACCAACATATTAAAAAAAGTATTTCAAAATTAGTCAAGGCCACCGAAGACATTGCCATCGGTGAATATACCGAACATTTGACCTTGGCAGGGGATAAGGATATGCAATCCCTTTCTGTTTCTATTAATAAAATGGCGGAGCATATCGAAGACCAGCAGCATGCCATGGAAGTCGCGAACCTGATGCTGGAGATACGGGTCGATGAAAAAACAAGGGAACTCAACCACGCCAACAAGGATTTGGAGCGGATTAACGAAAATCTAATGGAAGAAAAAGAACACCTGGCCTTCGTTGCCATGACAGACTACCTGACCCGGATTAAAAACCGCGGTTATCTGGTTGAATACTTGAAACACCGTACCGCTGAAGCAAGCCGTTACGGTTCGCCTTTTTGTGTTGTTTTGTTTGATGTGGATCGCTTTAAACACGTCAACGACACATTTGGTCACCATATTGGCGACGAAGTACTGGTCTTCATCGCCAATGTTCTGCAAAACGAAGTGCGTGAGTCGGATGTTGTTGGACGCTATGGCGGTGAAGAGTTTATGGTCATTTTTGCAGAGACAGCAATCAATGAATCTTATCTGGTTGCGGAACGTATCCGTGCCAAAATCGATGAACATATTTTTGACCAGGATGGTCTTCATGTCACCATTAGCGGTGGTTTGTTACAGTATACCGGTGAGTCGCAGATTGAATTGCTGCAAAAGGTGGATAAATTACTTTACCAGGCCAAGGCTGCCGGCCGCAACTGCATCATCAGCAGCCATAACCCAGCCCCAGCCCCAGCCCCAGCAATAACCCAGCCATAACCCAGCCCCAGCCCTAAACAGCCTTCCTCCAGACACCCTCTGAACAATAAATCGACGCAATCGTCTAATAAAACGATGCTGGTACAAAAACCCTGATTTCGGCTACAAAGGAGGCAAAATCGGGGTTTTTACACCAGCATCATCGGTGAAATTACATTGGTTCTTCAAAGATATGAACGCGAACCATTCAACCCTGGTACATTCACTTGCAGATCCGTTAGCACCGACACAAAGTGTCGTCGTTCTATGTCACTGGTTTCTGCTGTGCCTGCACCAATTTGCGACGGTAAGCTTCACTTTCCCAGTTCCGGATAAAATCAACATCGGTTTCCGTCATGGTTCTTCGTGTTAATCCCAACGTTTCCAGATTTTCGATAACCCAGACATAGCCGAGGAGTGTTTCCTCCATGGCCATAGCCTCTGATTCACCCGCCCGATACAGCACCTCCCCGGTTTTTGGGTTCATCTGTACTTTTGCCGTTGCGGCTTCCCCGGCCATGCTGCTGTTGAGATAGACCAGTTGATCCGGATATAAGGCAACTTTTTCAAAAAATGTCCTGTCTGCCTGAT
>JBBRWP010000336.1:0-2784 GCA_038249175.1 Acetivibrionales bacterium | reverse complement strand
CGTGTGGATCCGTCTTTTTGAATCTGCACTATTTTCATGCGCAAGCGATGCGATCCTATATCGATGGCGGCATACAGCCGGGTATTTTTCTTCATATAACCCTCAACCTTTGGTTTCATTCCAAGTCGACAAACCCTGTGCAACTGTTCTTCTGATAAGGTCTTGCTGCGTCTTATAACTTGCGAAAATGCAATTGCCCATAGTACTCTAGTTCAGCAGTGATGTACCGCTTATTTTATCATATTTCTACCATCATTGCTGGTTAAAAGTTCGTTAGAAAGGGGCTTGCAAATGTGACACGGGGACGGTTCTACTGTCACAACGCCGCCTAGCGGTGTTGTGACAGTAGAACCGTCCCCGTGTCACATTAAAAATGTAAGCGTGAAACCTTCAAAACACCAGGAATTCCTTTCAGCTTCTCCACCACTGACAAATCGGCTTCGGAATCGATGCTGACGAAAGAAACGGCTTTTTCACCGGTCACATCACGGCTCCACTGCATGGCTGCAATGTTGATGCCGTTTTCACCCAAAACGGAACCCACTTTACCGATAATACCCGGGACATCCTTGTTTTGCAGGGCAATGACATAGGGTGCCGGTTCGAAGTCCAGACGATAGCCAAAGAAATCGACTATACGGATGCTGTCTTTGGCAAAAAGGGTACCGGAAACACTCAGTGTCCTGTCCCTACGAACAAACTTGACCGTAATGAGGTTGTTGAATTTATCCAACTGATTGGATCGGCTCTCCACCAGTTCCACACCAAAATCGGCCAGTTTCATCTGCGCATTGACATAATTCACTTCCGCGTTACCGGTAGCCGATAAAAACCCTTTTACAACAGCCAATGTCACCGGCTTCATCGGTTTATCCGCCAAATCGCCGCTGTAAACCACTTCAATGCGGGTAACCGTTTCTGTTTCTGCCTGATAATAAATAGAACCCAACACTTCACCCAAGGCAATATAGGGGCGAAGGGCATGCATATCCCCTGTCATGGGCGGCATATTGACAGCAGGTACCAGTTCGCCGTTCAGCACCGCCTCCACCATTTTGGCAACATCCAAAGAGCAATTGAGGTTGGCTTCTTTGGTGGATGCACCCAGATGCGGTGTAAAAATAACCTGATCCAGTTCCAGCAAAGGATTTTTATAGTCCTGCTCTTCAGGCGTTTTGTTAAAATTAGGTTCCACTTCCTGCACATCCAGCGCTGCACCGGCAACCTGACCGGCCACAATGGCATCATACAGGGCCGCTTCATCAATCATACCCCCACGGGCAACGTTGACAATGCGCACACCTTTTTTGCAAAGGGCTAATTCTCTGGCACCGATGAGGTTTTTGCTCTCCGGGCTTTTGGGAATGTGAATGGTAATGAGATCTGCCTTTGAGAGCAATTCATCAATGGTGGTAATCCGCTGAACGCCCAAAGCCGCCGCACGTTCTTCGGTGATATAGGGATCGTATCCAATAACGTCCATCCCTGCACCTTTGAGTTTTTTGGCAACAATGGAACCAATTTTTCCGAGGCCGATAACCCCGGCAACCTTGCCGTCGAGTTCTTCCCCAACAAATTTGTTGCGACGGAAGTCATTCATTTTTGCAGCATGGTGTGCTTGTGCAACATTGCGGAAAACCGCATAGACCAGGGCGACACTCATTTCTGCGGCCGCCATGGTGTTGCCTTCCGGTGTATTCACGACAGCAATACCCCGCTTGGTGCAAGCTGCCACATCGATGTTGTCCACACCGTTTCCGGCGCGGCCAGCCGCTTTGAGGTTCACACCCTTATCAATAATGTCCTGCTTTACCTTGGTTGCAGAGCGAACGATGATTGCATCATATTGATCAATGATACCGAGCAGGTCCTCATGGGAAATGCCGTAAGGTGTATCCACCTGGAAGCCTTTGGATTTTAAATAATCAACGCCGGTAGAAGCCATCTTGTCTGTCACAATAATTTTTTGCATAGTCTCTCCTCCCATGGATGATACCCGTGTAGGTAAGTACTTTCGATTCAATGCGAAAAACGCAAAACCGAAAGTTTGTATCCCAATATCATCCTGATAAGGATAAAAACCGGGAATGATCACGGAATCAATGCTGCTATTCTTCAAATAGACTTCGTTCCATTTTGAAACGACCGATTCTGTTTGGCTTTTTGAGTATGGTGTTATTATATTACAACAATATAGGCTGTCAAGATGAAATTGTGAAACGTTTGTCAAAGCGAAGGATAAAAAATGCCAATTCCTCAGGGGGAGAGGAATCGGCAAAAGAAAGGGGTTTTTGAATAGGTGAAAAGGATTACTAAACTCTACGGAATCATATCAACAGCGTCTTGCGAAATATAGAAGACATCATTCGACAATACAGAAACACCGGGCAATGTCACGAGTTTATCATCTATGACTGCTTCATTTTTGTTGACTGCTGCGTAAAGGACGTGGGAGCCTTTGGTGACCATGAGCAGATGATTCCCACCGTTTTTATCCATGATGATTTCACTGGTTGCCCCTTTAGCCGTAAAAGCCTTCATTGCATCCACATAAAGTCTCTTTGTTGCCTGGGCGAGGTCGACGTTCAGCTTTTTGGCCATGTATCCGGCCAAAGCAGTATTTTCAACCAAGCCAGTCAGTTTATCCCCGTCCGGTGACCAGGAATAAAGTGTTACGTCTTCGCCGGTATGGCCGCTTGTTGTATATCCGATGTTTGCACGCCTTGACAACATGGCAACCAGCATCGGAGACATATCAGACACTTTTGGTGCAGCCATCAGCTG
>JBBRWP010000335.1:0-2818 GCA_038249175.1 Acetivibrionales bacterium | reverse complement strand
GGGCCTCAAAACCGCTTGAACCAGGCGTTCCTGGCCACCAGCATCCTTTTTCACTGCAAAAAACAATGTGCCGGCAGCCTGTTCCGGCAAAGTTTCCTGGTACGGTTCATCGAGCAATACCGTCTTGACACCAATGATATCCGACGGAACCCAGACACCGCCCGCAAAACGGGACAGGCCGGAAACAGCTACTTCTCCCCGCAAGTCATCAAATCCAAGGTACTTTCCTTTGTATACACTGTCCACAAGGTTGGGTTTTCTTTGTGCGCGGACTTCAGCCACATTCAAGCTTGTACCCATTGTTTGCATCAACACCCGAACATCATCCCCAATTTCCAGATCTCGCATGGTCATTGGCTTACCATCACGGAGGATAGGCGTTTTCGCCTCCATAGGAATTTGTTGAACTTGTCCCCCAGGTGATCGTATTTGAATTGCAGTATTGCTTTTTTTCAGGAGTGTACCAAATACCGGTGCATAGTCATTCGTTGCACTGATGTCTGTAACCTGACCTTCATCATCCACTTTCATAAAAACAGCGTCACCCGGAATGACGTCATCAGCAATGGCCGTTTTCCCATCCCTTTGTACCGTCAGCGGGTTTTTGTACGAATAGGTTCGTAAGCCGGCAAAGCCATTATCCAAACCCGAAGAAACCCCGCTGCCATCGGCAGAGTATAATGTAATATATCCCAGGGAGGCATTGTTTTCCGCCACAATCCCACTTTGCAACCCGTCTTTTTGCAGTAAATCCAGGCGTACGATTTCGATAGACGTAACCATGCCGTTATCGACAATGATGATGGCGTGGGATTCCGTTTCCAAATCAGCAAAGGCTTTCTGCACTTCTCCTGTAAAAATGCGGGCGTTCTGACTGACCACAAAGCGGTCGGTTTTTGTTCCCACCACCAGGTTACGCAATGTTTTTGGTGAAACCAATCCAAGATTTGCAAAAGGTAATTCCCGGTATGGCAGGAAAACCATCGCACGTCCGGTTGTCTCTATCTGTTCAATGCGTCCCAGAAATATTTTTTGTGAAATATTCTTTAAAATCTGTACATAAGGCACCGTGTTGTCTGCCGTGGCGACATAGACAATTTGTTGATTTTTTTTAAGAAAAGTACCCGAATGCGGGATGCTGTCAACCGCCACGGTTTCCGAAAGGGTCTGGTTCACGGCACCATTCAACTCGTTTTTCCCTGTCAAGCTTCGCCCTGATGGATACTGCAGTACCATTTTGTGCAGAGACCCGTCACTGTTGCGAATACGCACGGTATGGATCTGATTGCTGCTGCCACCGGTGAAATCTTCTGAAAGATCAACGCCTTCAACGGTTCCCCGATATTTTGTCAAGCCCAGCACAGGAAAGAGCACCGCCTCTGCGTTTTGAAGCATTTGTGCCGCTTCTGCGCGCGTCAAAAAACCTTTGGGCTTAAACTGTCCTTTGGTGTTGCCATGCATAATCTGGTTTTGCAGAAGGACTTCGATGGCCGGTACCCTGTAGGGATCCGCAACCTGCCAATCAGAAAACGCATTAAAGAGGTGTGTTTGCGGATAGAGCGGCTGCAGCTTTAGTACACCGGAAAGATAATACGCCATATCCTCCCGTGTCACAGACGCTTTCCGCAGAAAATTACTTCCCGTCAGGGCCAGTTGATCGGTCTGTAAGGCATCGGCATATTGTGTCGCCGTTAAAAGGCCATCATTCCTGGCAAGTTGAATATAACCATCCGACCACATTTTCGGTGCCGGGTATAGGCGTGCATTGGCTGCCCTGGCTCGATCCAGCGTTTCAGCCGCCTGTTGGGCTTCTGCTTCGCGGCCGGCAGCATTGTATGCAATGGCCAAAGCCTGCTCCACCGAAAGGGTTTCATTCGGGGCAAACTGCTTTGCACCATAGCCCTTCATCAACTCAAGGGAACCCATTTCCCAGATGGCATCTTTGGCAAAAGTGTTCGAGGCACGAACGTCTGCAAAATCAAGGTTTTTTATGATGGCGGATGCCTTCGCTGTTCCTGTGAAGGTTTTGGTGGGTACTTCATCCGGTAAAGCTGCCTGCACCGGTCGTTCCACAAAAAAGAGCAGGCAAAGCACGACAAGAAACCATGACAGGATTACTTTTTTCCATTTTTTCATTTGCAAAGGGTGCTTATTCATTTGAAACCCTTTCGATAAACGCAATACGATGTAGGTAAACAGCAGCTGGCGGTATCAGCGCGTCATTTGTCAACCCCGGCGGGGCTGAAATAGACCGCATGGCACACAAATACAAATACAAACACAAACACAAATACAAACACAAATACAAACACAAACACAAATACAAACACAAACACAAACACAAATACAAACACAAACACAAATACAAACACAAACACAAACAGATACACAAATAAATGCCTTACATTCAATATCGGCATCTACGGAAGGCATGGCAAGCATGTTTCTGGCATTTTTCATGATTTAATGAGAATGACATGATACCGGTATAAACAGTCAAGATTCAATTTCATCTTGAAAGTGGGTGCATGCTTATACAAAAGGTTTAATTGGTGCGTTTTATAGTATCAAAAACCACCTGCCCTGCAAGATGAAATATCATCTTGCGTGTTTGAGTGTGCATATGAATGCATACACCTGAATCATAACCGAAGCAAACTACAGTGACACCCTATACGGCAATATCTTCTGTTTCTTCATCGGCCGGCTTCTTTCCCTTTATTTCCGCCATGACCATCCCCCCTAAAATTAGCAGGGAACCTGCCACCAGAGCAAGGGTCAGTTTTTCTTTTGTTCCATCAGTTCCCGGAACAATCAG
>JBBRWP010000334.1:0-2826 GCA_038249175.1 Acetivibrionales bacterium | reverse complement strand
GACCGGAAAACCGGCTGGTACGGAAGTCTTTATCGAAACAACGAGGGAATCAAGGAAAACGGCAGATGTGAATGCGGGGAATGCAGGATGGGGCTGCCGCGTAGCGGCTTACTTGAACAACTTGACTCAATTGGGTCGCAGTCTCTTTATCAGGATGTAGTTTAACTATTTTTCCAATAATTCCTGACTGACAGGAGGAATGTGAACCGAGTGCAACAAAAAGTGGCGCGTCTCCTGTTTACGTAATGGCCGCCATGATTTCAGCCAGAAGCTCGCCAACCATTTCAAATCAACAACCGCATTCTATTTTATTAATCCCCATCACTGCTGTCTTTGCTGGAGGCCACTATCTTTTCAAGAGCGGCAAGAATTTGTCCAGCATCGTCCGGTTGTGTTTCTGAAAACCAAATTTGCTGGGGGTAGATCTGCACATTTGCACCCTTGGTGCAAAGCCCCATGCACCCTGAAGTGGAAATTTGGACCTTGCCCTTCCAACCTCTTTCATGAATGGCTTCCTTCAACGTATTTTTAAGGGCCTGACTGTTCTTGTCGGCGCAGGATTGCCGCTCGCCTTTGCGGTCGTTGGTGCATATAAAGACGTGTGCAATATATGGGGAGGTATTCTCATTGGCCATGATTCACCTGTTCAAGTAGAAGTTGATAACTACTAAGTTAGTTTAACTTTACTAGTTTCATTTTTTCCTCTAGTCATCCTGAGATACCGAAAATTTTACCAACGGCAGAAGTCACAGCCATCGCTAGCGTTCCCCAAAAACACACTCGAACTGCCCCGCGAAACATAGAGGCCCCTCCTGTTGCAGCAGCAATCGCCCCTAATGTGCCCAACAAACAAATTGTTGAAAAAGGTACAAGCCATAATAGCGATGTGGTCGGTGCCATTGTCGACATTAGGAGTGGAAAAACTGCTCCGAAAGAAAAGGCGATCGCCGAAAGGACGGCAGCCTGCAACGGTTTTGCTTGCAGTTCATCGGTAATTCCTATCTCATCACGAGCATGAGCGGCTAATGCGTCATGCTGCATGAGTTGGCGGGCGACCTCAAGAGCAAGGGATTGCTCAAGGCCACGGTCACGATAAATGGCCGCAAGTTCCTGCTCTTCCTCTTCTCGATTATTCTTCAGCGCCTCCGATTCCATAACCAGGTCAGCATATTCTGTGTCCTGTTGGGATTTGACCGAAACATACTCACCGGCAGCCATTGACATTGCGCCTGCAACCAAACCAGCAGTACCTGCCAAAATGATGCTCCCTTTGCTCGCCCCTGCTGCGGCAATTCCGACAATAAGGCTGGCTGTGGATAAGATACCATCATTGGCACCCAAGACAGCAGCACGCAACCAACCAGAACGATGGATCTTGTGGTGTTCAGCGTGGCGCATTACAACTCCTGACTCACTGTATTTGATAGAAAACAGCGGAAGAGAAACGGTCGAAATTGTTGAACCGACTACAGGGATGTACTCTATGCCCTTTCACTCTCTTCCGCTGTCGTTTAATGATGCTTTGCCACGACTGGTGTTAATTGTTGTGCTTTCTCACCCAATCAACGAAGCTATCCATCCAAGTTTGCAAAAAGGCCCTGCGTCCCTCGCCTATATTACCAGATTCATCAATTAAGCCTTCTTTCATCTGGGTAAATGCTTCCGGTTGACCGAGAGTGGGCATGTCCAAATACGCAAGGACATTACGCAGGTGCTGTTGTCCTAGCGCTGTACCAATGGCACCGGGTGAAACCCCGAGAATACCTGCCGGTTTACCAGACCACGCACTTTGCCCGTATGGCCGTGAAGCCTGATCCAGAGCGTTCTTGAGTACCCCAGGGATTGAACGGTTATACTCGGGACTGACGAATAACACCCCTTGTGCGCTTTTGATTTCATTTTTTAATCGTTTCACCGATTCTGCAGGATTCCCGTCATCGTCTTGATTGTACAATGGCAAATCACCAATCTCTACAAACTGAAAGGTCAAATCAGCAGGGGCTAATTTCGTCATTGCTTTGGCAAGTGCTCGGTTGAAAGAGTCTTTGCGAAGACTGCCTACGACAACTGCAATTCGATATACACTCATGACATTTATCCTTTTTATTTTAAAAAGTTATTAGAAAAACATTTCTCACAATAATCAATTTGTTTGTAACGGCATATTGCAAAATTTTGTTACTTTTTCTTGGTAATGATTGAATCTAAAGACCAAGGTCCACCTCCGGCTATTATCAAAGCCAGTGCCATACCGATGACGAGTAGGTGATATTCATATCCTTCACCTGCCTGCGAGCCAAACCAGTTCATGAAAAACCCGTTTTTCAGGTGGACCATTATTGCTGCAACCGCAATCGTTACCCCGACGCCGAAGGCACAGATGCGAGTAAAGAATCCAGCAATCAAGCCTATTGAACCTACCGATTCTGCGAGTACTGCCATCAGGGCAAAGATGTAGGGAATACCCATGGTATCCGTAAAAAAGTGCATAGTTCCAGCAAAACCGTGTCCCCCGAACCAGCCAAGCATTTTCTGCGCTCCATGTGGGAATATGACCAGGCCTAAGGCTACACGGAGCACGGTGTTGGAAACATCATCTTTTGTTGCAAGTATTTTATTTAACATGTCTTTCACCTTTCATTGTGTTGTAAAAATATTTTATTTGTCAGTTTTTTGTTAAATTGTCCTCAAGTTTCGGGCTTGGTACTGCCAGCGAAGAATTAACGACCAACATCTTGAAATCATGTCGTTTTAACGTGAAAAGCCTTTTGCTTTCTGATACATTGGATTTGCGAAAATCCTCAATAATATCAAAAAGAAAAGGCT
>JBBRWP010000333.1:0-2859 GCA_038249175.1 Acetivibrionales bacterium | reverse complement strand
TTTTTGAATACCCAGGCCTTCAGCCTTTTCGACCATGTCTTTGTATATTTTGTCAAATTCAGCATCGTTTTTAGCGTAAACCATCAACCAGGAATTGGTTTTGACAATATCCCCGATTTGACCGGATAACACTTGTATGTCATCGGTAATGGTAGGAATTAGTTTCATAGCCAACGGGGTAATGGTAAATGCATTCGTGGCTTTTAACATAGCTGTGGTCGATTTGAACCCGGTTGTATCCTGCCAGTCTTTCATCAGCTTCGTCGGGTTCCGCCCTTGAGAAGATGGCCAAAAGCTACTGCTCAAAGGTTGTCCATATTCAGGATTGATGGCTGCTGTTGATAAGCCATTGGAATTCATCACTGAACCACCCGCACCCATATTCCCACCGCCGGGCAAATCTTTTTGATTGTCAATAATATCCCATCCAGCATCCGTAACGTAAGGCTCACCCTTGTCATCCACATCCCAGGTTAAACCTTTGGGACCGTTAAACATTTCCATGAGTCCTTCAGTGGAATACATGAAATCCATGAATTTCAACGCAGCTTCCGGATGTTGAGACGCTGCACCGACACCGTATGCCCAGGAACTTCCTACCGGATTATCTCCCCACCAGAACGCTTTATAGTCCTCTGTCAACACTGGACGGAAGCCCTTAAACGGTTCTGCCTCTGTATTGGCAGGCACATTATAGCCCCCAACAAACCAGGGCCACCAGCCGAACAACACACGGCCTTGTTCTACTTTACCAAGCGCAGCATCAAAACGCTGGGTCAGGGAATCAGGATCCACAAGACCCATCTGGTTGGCCTTGTAATAAAATTTCAAAGCACGAATGTATTCACTATCCGGTGCCAGAACGCTCTTCGTTTCACTGGTATTCAAATTTACCTGTAAAAATGGCAATGCGCCACCTAATTGATCTCCTGCATCAATACCGGCCAATACGGCGGGCTGCGTTGCCTGATGCATTTGGGTACTGTCCCAATCTCCCCATAATGTCAATGCATAGACTTTTTGGCCGTCTTTGTTTTTCGGTTCCAAATCCTGCATTTGTTTCAGTAAAGGCAAATAGTCTTCCAGTGTATTCACTTTTGGCATACCCAATTGCTTGTACAAATCCCAGCGCAGGAATGGACCCCAGTTCAGTTCCTGCCCCACTTCGCCAGGACCAACAGCATTCGGTACTGCATAGGCTTTTCCTGTGCCATTGCTTGCACTATCCCTGTAATACTGCATTGCCTGCGCGGCGTTCTTGACAACATTCGGAATTTTGTCCAAATGTTCATCCAGGTTTAGGAGCATTTCTGCTTTTGCAGCATCTTCAACCTGTTTTTTTGTTTTGAAAACAACGATGTCCGGTAATTCCCCGCTGGCCATCAAAGCCTGCAGTTTTTGTTCGCCCTGATCGCCGGCCGGCTGCAATTCCAATTCTACATTGCATTTTTGTTTGACAATGTCTGTCCACCAGTTTTGCATTAAGCCAGAGGTATTACTTGGCAAAGACAGCACGGAAAGGGTAACCGGTTCCATACTGGCTTCTGGAGCGGGTTCTTCGGATGATGCCGCCGGTGTTTCAGAGGTTGCAGCTGCAACAGATTCTGAGGCTGTGGCTGTGGCTGATGCCGAAGGCGTTTCTGTTTTTGCAGCCCCACACGCTGTTGCAGAAAGCACCATCAGGGTTGCCAGCAGTAGGCAGAGAAGTTTTCTAGCCTGTTTTGATTTTTTCATGATCATTTTCGTTCCTCCCTTATAAAATAATGTGTATATTCCGTAGATGAGAATCTCTCATCCTTTTACGGCACCAATCATGATACCTTTTACGAAAAATCGTTGGAAAAATGGATAGACAAAGAGGATAGGTAACACCACAACCATGGAAATCGTCATGCGAATGGAGACGGGTGTTAATAATTTAGAGGGGTCAATATTCTGAGAAGTTGCTGAATTCCGCAGTGTTGCTGCAATCGCATTCACCTCATTCAAATACTGATACAGAACGTACTGCAGTGTATATAAACTACTCTTTTTCATCAAAAACACTGTATCCAGAAAAGAGTTCCATTGGCCGACAGAAGCAAAAACTGCAATGGTTGCAATAATGGGTGTTGCAAGGGGCAAAATAATGCGAAAGAAGCGGAGCATATAACCTGCCCCGTCAAGCTGAGCAGATTCTTCCAACGAGGCAGGAATGGATTCAACATAGGTTTTAAATAAAATCATAAAAAACGGGGATACAATTCCTGGTAAAACATAGGCCCAGAAATTATTGACCAGGCCAAGATTTTTCATATTGATATACCAGGGAATAAGACCGGCATTAAAGTACATGGTAATAATGACATACCGATACCAGATTTTTCTTTTCCACATTTCTGTTTTGCTGAGGGTATACCCCAGAAAACAGGATCCGATCAAGGTAAAAAGTGTTCCCAGAACGGTACGCAGCGTTGAAATCAGTGCCGCTTGACCAAGACCGCGCAGCTGAAATATTTCGACATAATTGTTGAACTTCAGTCCTATCGGATAAAGCAGAACTTTACCAATGGCTACGGTATGGTTGTCACTAATCGTATTGATAAATATATAATAAAAAGGAAAAATACAAATCAGCGTAAAAATAGTAAATGCAGCGTAATTCATGATCTGAAATATTTTATCAGACAATGTGTTTTTTATTTTCATCCTGACATCCTTTTCACTTTCTCAAGAATCTAGAAAACTGATTTTTTGTGTGTTCCAATAATTCTACTTAACGAAGATGTGTTATCCATTTCAATAAAAATGACCCCTCTGTATGGTCCGACTTTTCTAAACACTTTCTTGAGGTTATCAGTGCTCTTGCATCCACGGTGT
>JBBRWP010000332.1:0-2867 GCA_038249175.1 Acetivibrionales bacterium | reverse complement strand
GTAGAACCGTCCCCGTGTCACATGTCCATGTGGTGTGTCAGTAGAACCGTCCCCGTGTCACATGCCCCGCCGTGACGTGCCCGCTGAGGTCATCAAACAAGGTCCAGGTTTGTCTTATCACGGGACCGTCCCTGACCAACATTTCAGGCCATCGTCTCCAGCATTTTCAACGTTACGCCATACTGCAGAGGCTCTCCCCGTTCCAGTCGGTTAAATTCGTTCACCATCCATTCCCCCATCCGGATTACTTCCAGTCCACTGCTGCCAGCGATATGAGGCGTCAGAAAAACGTTCGACAGGCCGAAAAGCGGATTGTCCGCAGCCATCGGTTCGGGCCATGTCACATCTAGAACCGCCGTCCGGGTGGGAACAGCCTTCAATGCCTCCGCTAGGTCTGCCTCCACGATCTGGGCGCCCCGTCCCGTATTGATGAAGGTGGCCTGCGGCAACATAGCGCAGAAATGCTTGCCATTCAGAAGGCCGACCGTTGCCGGTAGATTTGCCAGATGATTCGAGATGGTCTGGCAAGAAGCAAAGATTTCATCTAGATCTGTTTTCCGTAAATGCAAGGAGTCCGCCTTTTCTACGGAAAGATACGGATCAAAGGCCAACACCTCAAATCCAAATGGTTTCAAGAGTTCAGCCACCATCGAGCCGATTGCACCGATTCCGAGCAGGCCGATTTTGACCCGATAGTTTCCAGGAAATACACCAGAAAAGGCAGCCGCCGCATGGCGATCCGTTTTGGTCAACGCCAAGCTCTGGTAGAAGCCCTTGTTGGCCAAAAGAATTTGCGCGAGTGTATATTGGGAAACCGGTACACCATTTGCCATCCATGAGGAGGCCACAAGGACGCCTCTGTTCAGGAAAGGACGGGCAAAGCCTTGGACGCTTCCAGCGCCATACAGAACCGCTATCAGATTCGGCATCGTTTCAGCGATTTCCTCTTCCGTGAAAACCGGCATGCCCCAGGTGGAGAATGCGATTTCAGCCTTTCTCAGAATATCTGCCACATCCGGTTCCCGGTAGTTGTGCCGGCCGATGACAGTCGGGAACAGATCAGTCAGTTTCCCTATGGTCTGTTTCAAGTCCTCCGGATATACGCGGTCAATATGAGCACCAGGTAATTCATTCAAAAACACTGCCTTTTTCATTCGATATTCCTCTCGTAGCTGGAGTTGCATGATGTGGAAGTTATGGGCTGCCCTTATCATCGACATTATGTAAATGTGCATGATTCAGTCCATTCCTTCTCCAGTCCAATCAACGGCCCAAAAAGCTCACAAAACATCTGCTTCTCAATATTGCCAAAAGTCATAAGATCGATATATTCTTCTCTCGTCCATCTCATCGCGCTCACACTCCCTTACACCTTGGAGATATTATAACAAAATATATCTCTACGAGTCTGCATACCGAGGGTGCAAAAAACCAAGCTGCTTGTGTACATTGATCTACGAGCACGGAATAAACCCGGTGAAACCAAGTCGGGCTGGGATATTGTCCGCAATACAGTAACCTGCTTATCGCTTTCACTAGCCCAACTGCATCTGTTGAAAGTCGGTCACCTTGTAAAAGGCTTTTTCCAACGCTTCATCTGCTGTGGCAACACCTTCTGCTCTCTTGAACGCTTCAACCTTAAGGTATTCATCCGAACTGGCCAGACCCTTGCGTATGCGCAGCATGTAGACGAGATTAAAATTGTTCAATATGGAACTCTGCTTCAAATCCGTCAGGCAAATGAGCTGGGTGTGATACCTTTTGGCAATTTCGAATAGCGGCTTTAGCAGGTGTTCAGATGAAATGGGACCAAAAGGATTATCCATAATCAGTACACGGCTTGTCTCTTTGGCCACATCCAGCCCCTCGGCCAGTTGAACCGCCTGTTCGCTGGCACGGGTGTATGCCATTAACGCTGTCAGCACAGAAAAATAGACAACAAATTTCTCGCCCCCTGAATTTTCCCGCACCGCATCTTCCCATACTTTAAAGCGGCTGTTGCCCATATTCAGGTCAATCTTGTACACATATATGGGGATATGCGAGGTTCCCAAATATTGATTTAGCAATTCTCTGCTTTGAATCAGCCGTTCTATGGCAGATTTCACTTCCCTCTCACTTTTTCCGGACTGGACTTCCTCCTGTATGGTTCGTATGGATTTCTCCACATGGCTTTCCATGCGTGCTCTGGCTTCCTGCGGCGTATCCGGTTTCATATCCACACGCACCATACCTGTCGCAGTTGCCCGACCCTCTAATCTCACAATAGATTTTTGTTCAATTCTCTTAAGTTCCTCTACCAGACGGCTGCCATGCATGGTGCAATGCTCCACAACATCAGCCCGGCTTCTATCGAGACCCTCCAATTTTGTGTTGAGCATGGAAATCTGCTTTGCCAGCAGGTTTGCATGGTCCTGCATGCGTTCAAAAAGATAATAAAAAGGTTCATAGGCTTCTGTTGACCGGTCCAACATCCCATCCAAACCATCAAAGAGATTCTTCAGCAGGCTGCTTTTCCCGGCATAGGTGTGGCGCGCTTTGGTATAGAGTCTTTGAAATTCTCCTTTGCGGCGGGTAACGCTTTCCCTGGCTTCTTTTAGTTTCACGAGTCCTTCATCCAGCGTATCCTGCCAATTTTCCGGCACAACAAATCCGCTTGCCGTTTTATCTGGATGGCTTTTACCCAAGGCATCCGACAGTCGCTGTCCTCCGGCGGCCATCTCGCGGCCAAGGCTCTCCAATTGCTTTTGTCGGCTTCTCAATTCTGCCAATCTGCTATCGGTCTCTTTTTTTCGTTCCCTATACCGGCCATGAATTTCCTGCTCTGCCAAGGGTTCAGACAGGCCGCTTTCATTTAACCTTTTTCC
>JBBRWP010000331.1:0-2924 GCA_038249175.1 Acetivibrionales bacterium | reverse complement strand
TTTGGTTTCGGGGCTGCCGTGGTTTTGGGTTTATCGGTTTGGGGTGCCATTGAACTGACGAAAAAAATTGTCCGGGGACATCGAGAAAGATTATTGTTGGACTTTTGTGATGATTGTCAAGAGGATGAGTGTTGTTGCGACGACTGTTGTGATGAAGATTGTTGCGCCGACGAAGGTTGTGATGATGATTGCTGTAACGACGAAAGTTGCTGTGATGAAGATTGCTGTAATGACGAAGGTTGCTGCAACGAGAATGCGGCCAAAGACGATAAGAAGGCAGCAGCTGACAATAAAGACATCATCGAAAAATCCGTCAATGCACATGATGATGTTGTTTCTCCAGAGTTCCAAAGAAATACGGATGTTGTATCGTAAAGAACGGCACAACATCCGTCGTCTGTTTGTAAATGCATGTGGCAGGTTTTAATGGTTGTTGGGTCATTTAAGTTGTGGCACAAACCTCACAGCATAACTGTTAACCCCTAAGATTATTGCTGTGCCTTCCTCATCATATCTGCACATAACTTGCTGAAAATGTTGCGCATTTTCAGTGTTGTAGCTATGGCTTCTTCATAGTATCTACACATAACTTGCTGAAAATGCTGTGCATTTTCAGTGTTGTAGCGCGACAATAGCACCATTCCTGTCTGCGGAAAGCATTTCCGCTTCGGCAATACGAATGGTGTCTTTTGTGCTTTCTGGTCTTGCTGTCACAATGGGCGTTTCATTTTCAATGGCTTGGGCAAAATATTTCACTTCATGGTAATATCCCTGGTCCGGGTTCAGTTCCGGAATAAAGCCCTTCTCATCGTTTGGGTTCACAGACAAGCCTTTTTCAGTTAAGATAACATTCCCTTTTTCAAAGTTGACGCGAAAAATCATCCCAAATCCGTAGTCCCCTTCCAGTGTCCAGTCGTCCTGTGCATTCACCACTTTCCCATCCGGGTAGTAATAATTCGTGGACACCGCATCGTAACCGCTGCCGGCAATAATGTTCACCGCTGCCGTTGAAACAGCGTCCGGCATACCAAAAAGCCAGTTGATAGTGTCCACATCATGGATGTGCTGATCCAGCAGACAACCGCCACTTTTTTCTTTTTTTAGCAACCAGTTTTCGAAAGACCAGCGTGGCGTGCTGCCCCCACGGAAAAAATAAGCACAGGTGACGTTTCCATAACGTTTGTCTTCCACGCAGGCTTTGAGGTATTCATAAGCAGGCCAGAAGCGCAGGCATTGGGCAATCATCAGCTTTTTTCCAAATTTTTCGGAAGCTTCGATCATCCGCTGGCATTTCTCAGCCGTCAACGCCATAGGCTTTTCACACAAGACATGGCAACCTTTTTCCATGGCTTTGATGGCCATGGTATCGTGGAGATAGGTTGGCAGGGCAATGTCCACATAGTCCAGTTTTTCCGATGCCAACATCGTATCCAAATCCGTATATTCATGAAAGCCGAATGCGCCCACGTCTGTTTGTGTAGTGGCAATGTTGCCCTCCGGCGTGATGCCTTTCAGCCGGTCCGGGTTCACATCACATATGGCCACCAGCTGTATCGTGGTTTTTTCCTGAATCAAGCGCATATAATTCTCCAGGTGTACCCGCCCAATGGCGCCAATACCAACCAAACCCACTTTAATCATAAAAAATCCCCCTTCATAACAACACTATTTTGTGTTGTTTTTGTGTTGCGCCTATAATGTCGTGAAATGACTTTATGGGGTACAATCATAGTGTCCTTTTCTCGTGTCCTTTTCTCGTGTCTTTTTATCCTGTCCTTTTCTCGTGTCTTTTTAACCTGTCCTTTTCTCGTGTCCTTTTCTTGTGTCATTGCTTCCATCAACCCATTGAAAAAATGGTGTTCATTGCCGCTGACGCCTGATGAACTGCCGATTTTGCATCGAAACGGTACGGTGAAATCTCTGCTGTCACCCAGCCATCATATCCGACGGCACGCAATGCAGTCATGACCGCCGGAAAATTGACATCACCAGAGAGCAGATCCACAAAGCCGCTGATGTTACCGGTCGCCAGTTTAAAGTCTTTGATATGCACACGGACAATCCGTTTGTCCAAAATACGTATCCATTGTTCTGGAAAGCCAAACTGTAAGACGTTTCCGGCATCAAAATAAACTTGCACATAGGGTGAACCAACAGCATCTACGAACTGTCGCATCTCCAATGGGGAAAGCAGGAATTTGTTCCACACATTCTCGACCCCAATGGTCACACCGCAAGCTTCCGCCTCAGAGGCCAGTTCCTTCAATGCTGCCAGTGCCATATCATAAGCCACATCATACGAAACCGGTGTGCCGCCAACTTCATCCGCCGTGATATTCCCAGGCACGACTAAAATGGCATCGACGCCCAATTCCTTTGCACTGTGTAATTGCTTTCTAACGATAACTCTCGCCTTTTCACGAACCTTGTCGTCCGTGGACGTGAGGGAATACTGCCAGTAAAGACCCGTGGCCAGACCTGATATTTCCAGGCCTATTTTTTCTGCAGCGGTTTTATATCCCTGCAATTCAACTGCAGAGGATTCTAACCCCAACGGTCCGTTTTCGTTCAACGCAAGCTCTATGCCATCAAACCCGGCTTCTTTGGCTGTTTTCATACACGCTTCAATGTTCAACCCATCAGGAAAGGCCCAGATACTGATACTTTTTTTCATGAACAACACCCCTTTCTTTGATAGAAAATAATTCTTCACCAAGCTAAAGATTGACACCTCAGGGAGTCCTGCGAGAATAAGTCGCGAAACGACTTTCCAAGGTACAATCAGTTTATCATATTTATACCCATGCGTCCTCGTCAAGCTCGTACAAAACTTGCTGTAAATGCTGCGCATTTTCAGATTTATAGACATTCCTTTCGCTTCGCTCAGGCACAAAAAGTGGTGAAATTTTGCCATTTTCAGATTT
>JBBRWP010000330.1:0-2928 GCA_038249175.1 Acetivibrionales bacterium | reverse complement strand
TGGGTCATGAAGTGGAAATTATTATACCAAGTCTTGTATAGCATCCAGTGTCAAGTTGCATAAGTCTCCGATATTAAAATCATGCTGTAATGCTTGATATAAAAGACTTTTAGCTGATAAAAATATATGCAATTTGACACTGGTAAAAATTGTTCCATTGAAATCAATGAAATGATATGCCGGGGTACCGCTGTGAGCTGCTCCCCGGCAAAAATTAACGAAGCAATGACATGGAGGGAAAAGTAATGATTCAAGTAGCAATGTTATCCAAATGGCATGTACATGCCGCAGACTATGCCCGCACCATTATGAAATCAGACAAAGCAACGATTACCTGCGTCTGGGATGATGATAAGGAAAGAGGCGCTGCCTGGGCCAAAGAACTGGGTGTGGATTTTGAAGAAAATCTGGATACGTTATTGGCGCGTAAGGATGTAGACGCCGTAGCTATTGACACACCTACGTCCGACCATGCTGTTGTCATGATTGCTGCCGCAAAAGCAGGGAAACATATCTTTACCGAAAAAGCGATGGCACCGACGTTGGCAGAATGCAAAGAGATTTCCGCCGCTGTGAAAGAAAATGGTGTGAAGTTTTGTATTTCTCATCCTCACCTCACTTCCGGCATAGCACAGTATGCCAAAAAAGCAATGGATGACGGCCTTCTGGGTCAAGTCAACTACATGCGTATGCGTACCGCACACGAAGGGTCTTTGCGCGGCTGGTTGCCGGATTACTGGTATGATGTAAAAAAAGCTGGTGGTGGTGCCATGATGGATCTAGGCTGCCATCCTATGTATACGGCTGCCTACCTGCTCGGAAAACCAGCCAGAATCGCATCCATGTTTAATACAACCTATTGCCCGCCACCGGCCGAAGACAATGCGGTTTCTGTTGTTGAATTTACCAACAAAGCCATAGCTGTTTTGGAAACAGCCTTCGTATCACCGTTCTCCGCGAATTGCTTTGAACTGCTTGGCACCGAAGGCGCCGTTGTCGCTATTGGCAATGAAGTGAAAATCCGCAGTACCAAGTTTGATGTAACGGGCTGGGTAACAGTGGACAAACTGCCGGAAACACTGCCGGTTGCCATTGATATGTGGTTGGAGAGCATCACCAACGGAACCCCCATTCTCTTTGGCACAGACCAGGGTGAAGCGTTGACCGAATTGCTCGAAAATGCGTATATCTCTCATAATGAACAGAGAATTGTTGCGATAAAGTAAGCAACATGCGCCCATTTAGATTTTTGAATCTATGTGTATCACATTGCTTCATACATATAAAAGAAGGTGTATCATCTTGTACGATACACCTTCTTCTTCTTTCTTCACCGTTTTCCGGAATGGTTTCACATGGCACAAGATACTAGTGTACTGTCTGGTTCAAATTTAACATAATGACAGGTTCAGTAATTTATATTTTCAGCTATAATGAACGATCATTACCGGTTTTTATTAAGCCATATATTGGCTATATATCAACAGACAGTACACTAGCGAATCCTACTGTTTCAAAATAATGCGCAGGGCGGCCATGGATGAGGCGCCCACTGAAAGGGTCACGGCATTCGCAGATGTTTTGGGTGCACTGCTGCTGTTTGCCGGCTGTTCCAACACATCCACCCACTGAGCAGAGAGAATCTCTTTTCCGAAGCGTAGCGCAGCGTCACTTGCCTTATCCAATACATTGCAAAGCCGGACAATAATACCCTTGCCATCCTCTGCACCTTTCACCCCGGAAATGACAACACCCGTATCTTCATCCAGTTCCAACAGCGAAGCCTGTAAAGGCAATGTGCCTTGGTGCGGATTCACGGAAATATAAGACATGGCATGGGTAATATCCGTTGCATTTTCTTCCAATACTTTCGGGCATGCAGAAAACACACCGAGGTTAATCTTGATGTCATGGATACCACGTTCCGGATAAGGGTCCGGACTTGTTGCTGCATGAATCAACGTCAGGACAATTTGATTGTCTGCTCCTCTATAGCCGTATTTGCTGTCTGCGACCAACGCCAGTGCTTTGTCTTCTGACAACAAAGCCGCACCGTATTGCAGGCCCGGGACATCATGATGCAAGGGTTTGCGCGCCATCACGCCGCCCGGGACATCATAACGGTATTCTGAAACATCTTCATTGGCCGGTGCAACAAAGGCGAGCATGGGAATGGGGCTGCCGTCTTTTTTGCCGGCTTCATGCCAATCCACTTTCAGTACGTATTGTAATGAAGAGGCACCCTTATCCAGAGAGACGGACACATGCATGGATGAAGCCCCAAAGGGAATGTCAATTTCCAAAGTCGTCCTTAACGGCCCGTTTGTCTTCCTAACCTTTGTGTTTCCAGTCAATTTGCTTTCGGAAATATAGCGCCCAATGAGCCAGGCATTGGAAGAGGACGATTCTGTCATATAGTAGCGTAAGCCGGCGCTGTCTCCTGTTTTAATGAACTCTTTGCCGCTCGCTTTATCGACCAAAGAAACCACCTCGGCACTTTGACGGTCAAACACGGCTTTTAGAATACCATTGTCCATCACCGTATCGTCAAAACCATCATGGGTTCTGTTGTCCGGCTGATAAAAGAAGGGATAGTCAGATAAATCTGCTTCTTTCATTTGGAAGGTCGCATAGCCCAGTGCCGGAACCGTGGCATCAATCAGAACGCGGAAGTATTGGTGATCCCAGTATTTTTGCAAAGAATAATCTACCAGCTGGTGTGCCACCGCTTTGCCGTCTGCATCTGTAAAAGCAATGCGGGCGAGGTTGCCGACCCAGTCCCAAACAGTCAGTTCCACAACACTTTGCCGGGTGTGGGCTGAGGGGTTGAATACATGGAAGAGGCGGTTCAGACCTGAACTGCGGGACGTTACCGGCGCTGAGAAATTTTCTATGCCATAGCCTGCGCCTGCGCCCTCCGATTGTGTG
>JBBRWP010000329.1:0-2928 GCA_038249175.1 Acetivibrionales bacterium | reverse complement strand
TCCTGGCCGGCTTTTAACAGCTGCTCTATAGGGGTATTTTTCCCCTTTGCCGCAACTGGTTCGCCAAAACGGTTATGCTGCACCTGCTGTACATCGCCAACGTGCAGAAAGCCTGGCAACCCCAAGCCAATGTCTATAAAGGCTGCCTGCAAACCAGGTATAACCTGCAAAATTTTCCCGCGATAGATGCTGCCGTTTTGGCCACTGGCGGCATCCCGCTCAGAAAAATATCCAACAGCTGTGCCATTTTCCAAAACAGCCAGCCGAATGCCTTCTTCTTGTATATCCAATAATATGTCTTGTGTCATTCACCGCTCCTGCAACGATCACTGTGGTTCAGAATGCTTTGGCACGTAACAGTGCCGCTAAAGTGTGCATCCGCCATCAAAACACATCCGGTACTACTGCAGCACCACTTACGATACATTCCGCTGTCGGTTCATGCCAGGCGTTGTCTAAAGAGGCATACAAGGCCAGGCGGTGAACCTGGTCAAGGAAATATTGTTTACCGGTAATGGCTTCCCAGCCCGAAAATAACAGGTCTGGACGCAGGTTATCCTGTGAACCGGCACTAATGAAAACCTCCAGCCCAAAGGGGCTGTCTTTTCCATCCACAAGGCTGGCAGAATACACAAAGGGACGGACGTCCACTGGACGCAACCCTTTTTTTCCTTTTTTCATGACCATTATTTTTTCAGCAGCCAAAAGCTTTGCCACATCCTCTGCCATCGCAGCTTTTTCTTTATCCATCACAGCCTTCTGGTCTTCTGACACAGCCTGTTTATCTTCTGTCACAGTTTTTTTCTCTTCCATCTCAATCTTTTTCTCTTGTGTCACAGCCTTCTTATCTGCCATCGCAGGCGCTTCTGTCGCTGACCGAAATCCCACCCAATAACGTGCGGCTGTGATGCGTGCCATGATGTTCTCTTTGTCGTTGTTTTCTACCGCCTGAACCACCACCAGACCCTTAGGGAGGTGTTGGTTCATCCTTTCTATGAAAATACCCGGGGATACTGCTTGATCCAGTGTAATGTCCGCATATTCCGCATCCGAAGACAGACCGATGGACATGGGCAGGCCAAACACCAGTTTCATTCTGGGGTTAAAGCCACCGGTCATGGAAATGGGCAGGTTGGCACGCCGTACTGTCCGTTCAAAGAGGCGGAGCATATCCAGGTGTGCAATGTATTGCAGGTCATGGTCTCTTGAAAATCGAAAACGTATATTCTCAGACAAAGGGGTTGCCTCCTGTGTTCTATTGGTATCCATGGGTTGTACTAGGCCTTTACATGGATTATCTGACTATGTTCTAATGGTATCCGTGGGCTGCATACCGATTATAAAAGGCATTTACATGGATTATCGACTATGTTCTAATGGTATCCGTGGACTGCATACCGACTATAAAAGGCATTTACACGGGTTGCCTCCTGTGTTCTTTTGGTTCCGACTACCTTGGCACACTAGGACAAATACCGGCACCATATTGTGCTGCACCACAGGCTGCACAACCATTGGCACAGTTACGTGTCAACTCGGCGTTTATCGATTTTTGGTACTCGTTTTCCAGGAAAGAACGGTTCACACCAATATCAATGTGATCCCAGGGCAGCACCTCGGCGAGCAACCTTCTCCGATTGGCATAAAATGCCGTGCTGAGACCGGCTTCGGCCATGGCCTTTTCCCACAAAGGGTAACGGAAATGTTCACGCCAGCTGTCAAAGCGACAGCCGGACTGCCATGCATTTAAGATGACCGCTCCGAGACGCCGATCACCACGGGCCAAAACCGCTTCCAGGTGGCTGGTTTCGGTGTCATGCCAGTTCAAATCCACCCGTCGGGAAACGCGGCGCAAGCGGTCGCGTAGAATCTGCTGTTTGTCTTTCATCTCTTGCATGGTAATTTGCGGTTCCCACTGAAACGGCGTAAATGGTTTGGGTACAAAGGTGGATGCGCTCACCGATATTTTCAAGCTTTTGGCCGACGGGGCATCAATCGCCCGAACTGCTTCCAACAGGCGAAAAATCATTTCTGCAATGCCTTCTACATCTTCGTCAGTTTCAGTCGGCAACCCGAGCATAAAATAAAGTTTGATGCTGCTCCAACCACCGGAAACTGCCATACAAACCGATTCCAGCAGGTTTTCATCCGTAATTCCCTTGTTGATAACATCCCGCATCCGTTGTGTACCGGCTTCGGGCGCAAAGGTTAAGCCACTTTTTCGAACTGTGGAAACCTTATCCATGAGGTTCAACGAAAAATTATCCACCCGCAAGGAAGGCAAGGCCAAATTTACATTTTTTTCTTTCGTCACCGTTAACAGACGGTCTGTCAGCTCCGGCAATGCACTGTAGTCACTGGTACTCAAAGACATCAAGGATATTTCCTCATAACCGGTGGCTTCTATGGATCGTTCTGCCATGCCAACAAGTTTGTCCACGCTGCGTTCCCGTACCGGTCTGTAAATAATGCCCGCCTGGCAAAAACGGCAACCGCGCACACAACCCCGAAACAGCTCCAGCATCACACGGTCATGCACCGTCTGAATAAAGGGAACAATCACATTTTCCGGGTAAGGAACAGTATTCAAATCTTTGACAATTCTCCGCCGCACCTTTTTCGGTGTTTCCGGATTGGTGGGTGACACCGCTGCAATGGTGCCGTCTTCACCATAGCTGACTGAATAAAAAGAGGGAACATAGATGCCCTCAATAGGTTGAATCTGCTCCAGGTAAGCTTTTCTGGGTGCACCACTTGTCTGCCATGTTTTATAAACGTCGACCAGTTCCCCAATAATTTCCTCGCCTTCGCCAATGACAAAGAAATCGATGAAATCGGCGAGTGGCTCCGGATTACAGGCACAGGGTCCACCGGCCATCACGAAAGGATGGCCTTCTCCTCTATCGGCTGCCAACACAGGAACACCGC
>JBBRWP010000328.1:0-2978 GCA_038249175.1 Acetivibrionales bacterium | reverse complement strand
TGGCGGGGTGCCATAACGGAAAGCATCCAGTAAAAAGCCGAACCGCGCCTGTGCCTGTTCTTTTGTAAAGCCGATAAGGCTGAACATGGCAGACTGCAAATCCTGATCGTGGATACGGATGCTGCCGCCACCAATTTCAACACCATTTAAAACTATGTCATAAGCCTTGGCACGGGCAGCACCGGGATGGGTCTCCAATAATGCCAGATCTTCATCCATGGGGGCTGTGAAAGGATGGTGCTTGGCCACCCAGCGGTCTTCTTCTTCATCGCGTTCAAACAAGGGGAACTCCGTCACCCATAAAAGGTCCCAGGTGCCGGGCACCAGCAGGCCTGTTCTTTCGGCAATACTTAAACGCAAATGTCCAAGCGCATCAAAGACCACATCGTCTTTATCGGCCACAAAGAGCAGTAAATCTCCTGGCTCAGCAGACAGTCTTTCTGTATAGGCTTTAAGAACCGGCTCGGTTAAGAATTTTGTAAAAGAAGAACGGAAGCCGCCTTCTTCCATCACAATCCAGGCCAGACCCTTGGCTTTATATGTTTTGGCAACTTCGCCCAGGGCATCAATCTCTTTTCTGGAATAGACTGTGCCACAGGCTTTTGCATTAATGGCACGTACCGAACCGCCATTTTGCACGGCATCGGCAAAGACACGGAAATCCGATCCTGCTACCAAATCTGAACAATCGACGAGTTCCATGCCGAAGCGCGTGTCCGGTTTGTCAGAGCCAAAGCGGCTCATGGCTTCTGCATAAGGCAGGCGCTTAAACGGGATTTGCACATCCACATCCAAAACAGTTTTAAAGGCATGTTTTAAGTAAGCTTCATTCACAGCAATGACATCATCTACATCCACAAAAGCCATTTCCAGGTCTATCTGCGTAAACTCCGGCTGACGATCCGCACGCAGATCCTCATCGCGGAAACACTTTGTAATCTGCATATAACGGTCGAAGCCGGAAACCATCAGCAGTTGTTTGAAGAGTTGCGGCGATTGGGGCAATGCAAAAAACTTGCCTTCCTGGACACGGCTGGGTACAAGGTAATCGCGTGCGCCTTCCGGTGTGCTTTTGGTCAGCATGGGGGTTTCAATTTCCAGAAAACCCGCCGTGCTGAAATAGTCACGGGTAGCTTTGGCTAGTTTGTGGCGCAGCATCATGTTGTGCTGCATGTCCGGACGACGCAAGTCTAGATAACGGTACTTTAAACGCAGAGTATCATTGGCGTTGGTGTTATCTTCAATGTGAAATGGCGGTGTTTCAGATTTGGAGAGGATGCGAACTTCTTCGGCGACCAGTTCCAATGCACCTGTTTCCATGGCTGTGTTCACAGCAGCTTCATCCCGGGCACAGAGCATTCCGCGGATGGCCACCACATACTCAGAGCGCACTTGAACCGCTTTTTCGTGCAGTTGTGCATGGGTTTCGCTGTTCACAACAATCTGCAAAATACCCGAACGGTCGCGCAGAGTAATAAAGAGCAATGCGCCCAAATCTCTGCGCTTTTGTACCCAGCCCATCACCACAATTTCTTTGCCAATATCGGCCTTTGTTACTTCTGCACAACGGTGTGTGCGCTTCATGCCCTGCAGATTATCTGCCATAAGTCCTCCAAAATGCTGTTTGTTCAATTCACTGGTCTTTACAACAACGGTTCAAGCGGTCAAACAATGTATCCAGGCTGATATCTTTACTTTCACTATTTTTCATGTCGCGGAGTGCGACACGACCGGATTCTATCTCATTGTCCCCCAATACCACTGTGTAACGCGTACCCAGCTTATCGGCATATTTCATTTGTGCCTTTACACTGCGTCCCATAACATCTTTTATGCAGGATATGCCTTTTTTTCGCAAATCCCAGCATATGGATTCCACTGTAGCGGCAGCCTTTTCGCCAATCGCGCCAATGTAAATAAGGGGTTTTTCCGGCTCCGGAATAACAATGCCCTGGCTCTCCATTTCCATCAGCAAGCGCTCCACGCCAAGCCCGAAACCAATGCCAGGTGTTTTTGGGCCACCACAGGCTTCAATCAGCCCGTCATAACGACCCCCGCCGCAGACAGTTCCCTGTGAACCAATATTCTGGGAAACAAATTCAAAAACCGTCCGGGTATAATAATCTAGACCGCGCACAATTCCCTTATCTATAGAATAAGGTATGCCCATGTTTTTTAATTTTTCCTGCAAGGCATCGAAATGCACCCGACAATCTTCACAAATATGATCCAAAAGGGCTGGTGCATTCTTTGTCTTATAGCGGCAGCCTTCTTCTTTGCAGTCGAGGATACGCATTGGGTTTCTGTCGTATCGCCCCTGGCAGGTTTCGCAGAGGGTATCTTTTTTATCGTCAAGAAATTCTTTCAGTAAAACATTATACTGCTGCCGGCAAACTGGACAGCCAATGCTGTTGAGGTTCAGGCTAAGGTTTTGAATGCCCAGCCGTTCAAAAAACAAACTGAGCGCTGATATAATTTCGGCATCGGCAGACGCATCGGCGGCACCGAAAATTTCCATGCCAAACTGGTGAAATTCGCGGTAGCGGCCTTTTTGCATTTTTTCATAACGGTAGGCTGTGATATTGTACCAGAGTTTTGACGGTTGCACTGCGGAAGATAAGCCGTGTTCAATATAGCTTCTGACCACACCGGCCGTGCCTTCCGGTCGCAGGGTTAAACTTCTGCCGCCCTTGTCTGTAAAAGTATACATCTCTTTTTGTACAATATCGGTGGTCTCGCCCACCCCGCGCTGAAAAAGCTCGGTGTGCTCGAACACCGGGAAACGGGTTTCCTTATAGCCAAACTGGTCGCATAGGGTCGCAAAAGCTTTTTCGACAAACTGCCAGCGATAAATATCGTCCGGCAGAATATCATTGGTTCCTTTGGGTGCCTGAGTTAACATATCTTCTCTCCAAACGCGCCTATCGCTGTTTCTTTTCGGCAAAAAAGGCACTCGCTATGACAAACAAGTACCTAAG
>JBBRWP010000327.1:0-2994 GCA_038249175.1 Acetivibrionales bacterium | reverse complement strand
GGCGGGAGAAGTCATTGCCAAAAATCTTTGCTGCTTACTCTGCAGCCTTTTCTTCTGCCCTGCTTTTTGCAGAAGCCAGCATCAGCTTGATACGGTTTTCCTGATTGGTGCGCGAAGCGCCCGGATCGTAATCAATGGCCACAATATTGGCATCCGGGTTCTTCTTCTTGATCAATCCCATCATCCCTTTGCCGGAAACGTGGTTGGGTAAACAACCGAAAGGTTGCGTACAGACAACACCGGAACAACCGCTATGTACCAGTTCCAGCATTTCTGCCGTTAACAGCCAGCCCTCGCCCATTTTGTTGCCGTAGCCGACATAGCCCTTCACCAGTTCGCGAATCTCCGCAAAAGTCTTTGGCGGGTGGAACTGCGGGTGTTTTTTTACCGCGGCGATCAAATCATTTTGGCATTTCACAAAAAAACCTTTTAAGATACCGACTACCACTTTTTTGAGAAAGGCAGAACCATAAAGTTTGCCGTCTTGTGCCCGGTTATCGACCTTAAAAATCATAAAGTCTATGATACCCGGCACAACCGTTTCCACATCTTCCGAGTGCAGGAAATCTTCCAGATTGCTGTTGCCGAGGGGGGCATATTTGACATAAATCTCCCCGACCACACCGATACGCAGTTTCTTTTCGAATTTCACGGCTACTTGTGAAAAATCTTCGGCGATGTGGAGAAAATCATTTTTGACGCGTTTGTAAGGAACGGTTTTTCCTGAGAGGAAGTAGCCGTTCACTTTTTCTGCCCATTCAGACACCAGTCTATCGGTTGAACCTGGCACTACTTCATAGGGGCGAACCTGGTTGGCCAGCAACATCAGAATATCGCCATAAAGCAGGCAATAGATGAGTTTGCGAATGAAAGGGATGGTTAAGGAAAAACCGGGGTTCTTCTCCATGCCTGAAAGGTTCAGCGAAACCACAGGAATGTGTTCGAACCCTGCCCTTTTCAAGGCTTTTCGCAACAGGTGAATATAGTTGGATGCACGGCAGCCACCCCCGGTTTGGGTAATCAGGAGGGCAATTTTATCCACATCATATTTGCCGCTTTTGATGGCATCGATGAGCTGTCCAATAACCAGCAAAGCCGGATAGCACGTATCATTGTGCACATGCCGCAGGCCTTCGTCCACAATGTTGCGGTGCGTGGTTTGCAACACTTCCATCCTGTAGCCTTCACTTTCAAAGGCACCTTCCATCATCATCAGATGGGTGGGGAGCATTTGCGGGGCCAGGATCAAAAACTCTTTTTTCATCTCTTTGGTGAACAGCAGCCTGCCGGATGCATCGTAGATTCGTTCTGCCATTTTTATTCCCTTCGTTGCGTAAAATCTCTTGTCCTTTGAGGTTGTATGATTTGTTTCTGGGTTATTTTAAACCGAGCGGTTTTTCTTAAGTCCGGGTGTGATGTGTTGAACTGGCATCGTGGTTATAGAGAAAAGTAACAGGTTCATTCTGTACCATTAGCGGTACAGAGCGGTACAGTATAAAGTCATATGCGTTATATCTTTAATTCTGGTGTAAAAACCCCGATTTCGGCTCCGTAAGAGCTGAAATTGATTGAAAATGACCGATTTCAGGCCAATATCGCGCTGTGTGCGGCGCGATTTGGCATCAAATCGGATCATTTTCGGGTTGTTACGGTAGAATCAACTTTGCTTTCACTGCCTTCTTGCGCATGTCCAGTGCCGCCAGCAAACTGCGAATACGGATTTTGACGGCGCCCAGGTTATCAATATCATCAATTTTTAGCTGCGTATAGAGTTTGCCTCCAGCTTCAAGGATTTCACGCACTTCATCGGTGGTAATCGCATCGAGCCCGCAGCCGAAAGAGACCAGCTGAATAAAGGCACAATCGTCATGATCTACCGCATATCGGGCTGCGTTATACAACCTTGAATGGTACATCCACTGGTTCAGCACCCGTACTTTTTCACTGCGACCCAGGTGGGCTACCGCATCCTCTGTCACTACAACAAGGCCAAATGAAGACAGCATGCGGTCAATGCCATGGCTGATTTCCGGGTCAACATGGTAGGGGCGACCCGCCAGAATAACAATGGGATGGCCATTGGCGCGGGCAAAGGCCAGGGCTTCTTCCCCTCTCTTGCGAATGTCGGCACCAAAGGCATGGTAGGCCGCATAGGCTTTTGGAATGGCTGCTTTCACAGTTTTGGCGGGGATGTCCATGTTTTCACCAAACCACGCAACCGCACGCTTGGTAAAGTCTTTGGGGCGGTGCAGACCAAAGTATGGCATATAATACTTTGTTTCGGCCAGCGCCGTGACATTGGCAGCCAGAAGTTCCGGGTAATAGGCTACGACCGGGCAGTTAAAATGGTTGTCGGCATTTTCTGTTTCTTTGAAATTATAGGGCAGACAGGGATAAAAAATGGCGTCAACCTTCTTCTTTAGCAGGCTTTCAATATGACCATGGCTCAATTTGGCCGGATAACAGACTGTGTCGGACGGTATGGTATGCTGACCTTCGGCATAAAGCGCCCGCGAGGAAGGATCCGAAAGGACAACCTCATACCCGCATTCTGTGAAAAAAGTATGCCAGAACGGCAGGTTTTCAAACTGATTCATCACCATGGGAATGCCAACACGACCTTTAGAAGGGACATTTAGGGGGTTTTCTTTGCCGTAGTTGGCAAGGACAGTGAATGGCCTGTCTTTGCCATGTTTGGTCAGGACAGTGGACGGGTTTTCTTTGCCATGGTTGGCAAGGACAGTGGACGGGTTTTCTTTACCATGGTTAGCCAGACCAGCGGGGGGGTTTTCCTTACCATAATTGACAAGCAGTTCGTACTTGGTTTTGAAAAGGTTCGGCAAAACTTCTACCTCTGTTTTGTTTAATGGACGGGAACAGCGGTTGCCTGAAAAATGGCGTTTACCATTGCCAAAGGTGGAGATGGTCATGAGGCAATGGTTGCTGCAAAGGCCACAGCGTGCTTCACGTGACGTGAAACGGAAGGCCTGCAAT
>JBBRWP010000326.1:0-3045 GCA_038249175.1 Acetivibrionales bacterium | reverse complement strand
TATTCGATAACGGTCATGTTTTTGCCAATCTCGGTCAGCCCTCCTAGTGGTATGATATTGAGTTTTGAAGCCAATTTAATTCTCTCCTTTGGATATTTCCGACTATAACCTATAAATTATACAGTGTAACCAACCAATTAGCAAGTGAATCTTTGATTATTCATATATTATTCATATATCATATGTTACTATTCACAGCCCCTTAAAAAAAGGTATGCAGAACAAAGCTAATTTCTAGCCTTGTTCTGCAATATTCTGATTTTTTAGCGTTATTTAGAAGCTTTAAGAATTTCTTCTAATTTAAACGGGTCCCATCTGCAAAGTTGGAGCAGAGCATAGAACTCATTTATTCCGTTTCTGTAACACGTTTCAAGATAAGATTTGATATCAGCATAAAATGATGCGGTTTTAACATTTTGAAACTGCCCAGATATCTTCATCTTTGATTTTGCGCCCCGGAGGCTTCGTTCACTTAAATTATTGGTGAATGGAATATCAAAGTTTACCACCCATGAAAGGTATTCATTCTTGAAGTCCAATATTCGCAGTATAAGTGTTTTCTCATCCTTGGCATAATACTTCGGGTTTGCCTCCTCATTTTCTCTATATGCCTCAATCATTATATCGTTAAAGCATTCAAAGAAGCTTGAAAGCGCCTCTGGACTGAATTCTGACGCACCATTGTTTATCAACTCTCCTCTTTTCTTGTTGGTGTCAGTAAGCAGCTTTACCAAGTCCTGAGCCCATTTGTGGCCAAGATTGTCTTGGACTTTTTTCAAATCTCTCAGCAGATGCTCGTTGCACTCGGCATTACCGTATGAGTAGTCTTTATTGTAGTTCACCTTGTTGTGATCGTGAACCACTGTGGTAGTGTTCGGGAGCAGCTTCAGAATGTTGTCGTTATCCAATCCTTCCTTATCCTTGTGCATATGTGCCTTGTACAGGGCGAGTCTCTCTGTCCCGTAAAATCTCAGGCAGGCTCTCTTCGTATTAATCATAATGACTGTGTCATCCCAGAATACAACATCCTGCTTTAATATTTCCTTCCTGACATCCTCGCAGAAATTCCAGGCATTTTGCGAGGCTCTCTTCTGCAATTTGCACAGATACGCCTCTGAAAGTTGTATCTCGCCATCCGTGAACCCATATATCATCTTACGAACCTTGTTCAGGGACACATTTCCTTGGTTCATGAGCGTCAAGGCCATTGCTTGAACCTGAACACCGTACTGGTTTTCTTCCTTTAGATCCACCGGTATCCTCTCATGAACTTCTTTTCCGCACTGACGGCAGCGTTGTACTCGGAACCCATGCCGCGTTTTTGTAACGACTATTTTGTAGTCAAGGCAATCCTTTTCAATTACATCGCCCGTATCTTCAAGGTCTTTACATTGGCATTGCGGGCATTCGTCCAAAACATGCTCCACACAGGTATCGACTTCACAGTCCGCAAAGCGTTCCAATTTCTTCTTGGCGTGCCCTAACTGACCTCCAATTTTCTTTCCCGTCTGTTGGCGGCTGTTGGGTATCACCTTTTTTTTGTTTATCGGTGTGCTGCTTGTAGGAAGGCCGCTATTCGTACCATCAATATTCAAAAGAGCCTTCAGTCGATCGACTTCTTTTGCCAGGTCGGTGATCAGGACATCTTTTGCGGCATTCTGCTCAGCAAGCTCTTGCTTTTTCTTCTCAGCCGTTATGTATTTGCTCGAAATCAGGTTGTAGTTATATTGAAGTGTACGCAGTTCTCCCGCTATTTTCTCGTTCTGTTGAAATAACTGCTCGTAATCCTTAAAGAAGCCTTTCTCATAGTTAGTACCCAAAATATCTACCTCCAATATCAAAAAAGGTTTAATAGCACGAACCTTACATTTCTTCCGGTACGACTATTACACATCATTTACAAAGTTTTGCTCGGTAGTCGGCATCCAGCGGGTAAAGATATATATCCTTTATCGGCAGGATGGCATTATGATGACCGCCGTCACGCCCTCGGCCTGTTGTGCTGCCAACACTTATCCAGTTAGCGGCTCGATAGCAAGTTCCGCGAAATCGGGAAATTTCTACGAATGTTTCCAAACAAAAGACAGGGTGTCCATACTTGAACTGCCAATCTCCCGCAATCCTGTGTGCAACCAGCGACAATATGTGGCTTGCCAGGTGTTCAACCTTTATCCATCCAAATATCAGAAACCTTTGGTTATTTGTCATCAGGCTGAGCCCCCGTACCCTCTGGTTTTTATCCCATCCGATGAAACGGTCCCGCTCCCGGCACGACCATGCCGCAGATCCGAACATCAGGCAGGATAATGGCTTCCCATCCTGGCTGTATACCATGTACTTCATATTCTCTCCAATTGTCCGATCATAACCGAGATAGTGGTGTTGGTCTATGTAGGATTTGAACAATGCAAGCTCTTTGCATGAATCCACTCTGCTTATATGTAAAGGGCGAAGCTGTGAAAGCTTTGTATTGATTGGTGTTGTGTCATGCTCAAAATGTCTTACTATATCGGCGCTGCCGTGTGACCGTGACGGTTTTTGTGCAGCAGGAAGCTTTATCCTGCCCGCTTTGTCAAGTGCCCGCAGCATGTCCCTGCATGAAATGTCCTTCAATCCCCCTTTCGGGTTTTGCCAGCCCCATAACCGACATATGTGCTGTGATATCCTTGTCCGATTCCATTCAGGGTTTTCAATAATGATGTTCCTAATCTGTTCAACCTTATCTTCTGTTATTTCAGGCCTTGTCCGATATTCCATAAGAATTTCCTTCCGAAACGATTATATTGTTATATTCGACATCGGATGCTTGGAGTTCTGCTTTTTAAAAAAATTTTTATAAAAAAAACGCGGCATTTATTTCCTTTGATGTTGCGTCTGCCGCGCTTTTATCCTTTTCGCTTTTGAACCGGGAGATGTTATTATTTTGGGAAAGAACATCCCATGTCATGAATGAAGTTTAAATAGGGCTGTGAATAGTAACGAATATCCGTAAATATCCGTAAATATTTAAATTTAATTATTGCTTTACACACTCACATTAATATA
>JBBRWP010000325.1:0-3048 GCA_038249175.1 Acetivibrionales bacterium | reverse complement strand
TATGTGAATGCTATTGGGTATGTGAATGCAATTGGGTAAGTGAATGCTATTGGGTAAGTGAATGCTATAGGGGTATGTGAATGCAATTGGATATGTGAATGCAATTGGATATGTGAATGCTATTGGGTATGTGAATGCTATTGGGTATGTGAATGCTATTGGGGTATGTGAATGCAATTGGGTATGTGAATGTTTTGAGGTATGCTACTAATTTCTGAGGCAACTAAGGGGAACAATTAGTACACCATTTTTTTGTTTAAGTGCGTATCCATTCCCAGTCAGAACCATAAGAAATGATGGGGGATTAGCCTTTTCTATATCAATTTTTTCTTTAAGCTTCAAAAATCAATCTCAGAAATTGCTTCAAGATATTGGTCTGCCTGTGCCAGTGCAACCTTGTCAGAAACTCCTATTGCAGCCGGCCATCCGCCTCGAGCTATGATAAAAGCCAGTTCAGTGATATCAAAATTGGAAATTCCTGAAGGTTCTTCTCACTCAAATAAAGATTTCAAAGATACTTGACCATTCAATTCATCGGATTCAAAAAGACTCATCAGCCTCATAAGCATTCTGGTAATTCTGCTGGTTCCGGTATGCATAACTTCGTTATCAAGAGGAATTGTCGAGCCAGTCAAAATAAACTGTCCCATCTCACTGAGCAGAGAAATGATGTAAATAAGTGCCGAAAAACGAAACAGTCTATATAAAGCACCGAATGCGACCACCGATGTGGCGCATTCGGTGCTTTTTTCGTGTCATTTTTATTACACCTTCCCAAAATGGATGAAAAATTGCAAAAACCCCGTTGCAAAAAGAAATAAAATGGGTTAACATGTAAAAGCATTTCACAATCGAAAGGAGGTCGCGGTATGTTATTGCATAATCATCAAGCATCAGGGGTAAAAACAACATTAGGAGTATGTGTTGCCGTGGCTGGGCTTTCGCATCTGGTCTTCTAACAAGCGAACAATTTTTCAGCCGCCAACACAAGAGGAATTTCAATGAAAAATCAATGAATCATCAATGAATATCAAAAATCGGAAACATTCTGTTTTTGCATCCGTAAACAAAACAGAAGTGTATTTCATGGGGCTTGTTGTGCAGATGCTGTGCCAGGAAGCAGGACCTGTTTCTTTTGAAAATCTGAAAATGTGTGACATTTTCAGTAAGTTTTTTTCCTGTCACGAAGGGAAAGAATGGCTATAAGTCTGAAAATGCGCAAGCATTTTTAGCAGGTTTTGTGCGAACGTGACGAGGACGCATGGGCTATAAATCCGAAAATATGTACCATTTTCACTAAGTTTTGTGCCGGTATGAAGCGAAAGGAATTTTAAATTATGAAAAAGTTACAACAACTTTCACAGTTTATGTATAAACAACGCTTAACGTTTATATTAACGCTGTTATCCGTTATGGCCAATGTGCTTTTTGCCAGCTTGCTGCCCATTATTCTGCGCACATCGCTAGACTCTGTGCTTGGCGGCAAACCCATCGATTTGCCCTTGTGGGCAGTGAATCTTTTGGGTGGCGATGCCGGTATGTTGTGGGCAAAAAACCATTTATGGGTTTTATTACTTGTCTTAATGACGTTGACCACTTTTCAGGGGCTGTTTATCTTCGGTCGCGGCAAGCTTGGTGCCATAACAGCGGAGGGTTCCGCGAAAAGAATGCGGGACAGGCTGTACAACCACTTAAATCATCTGCCTTTTGACTACCATGTCAAAGCGCAGACCGGGGATATTATTCAGCGATGCACCTCCGATGTTGAAACAGTGATGGGTTTTATTGGCGGACAATTTGTCGATGCCTTCTCAACTGTGTTTCAGGTAATCGTGGTGCTCTCCATTATGAGTGCCATGAATGTGGCGTACACACTCATCTCCATAGCCCTTATCCCCATCATTACGATTGCAACCGTGCGATTTTTCCTGAATATGATGAAGATTTTTTCGGAAACCGATGAAGCGGAAGGACAAATGTCAGCCACCTTACAGGAAAACCTGACCGGCGTTCGCGTGGTAAAAGCTTTTGCTGCTCAGCAACTGGAGATGGACAAATTTGATGAAAAAAACAGCAAATACAAAAACCTTGTTTTGAAAATTATCAAACTCATGTCCGGTTACTGGTCTCTATCGGATTTCCTTTGCATGGTACAGTTTGGTGCGGTTATTGTGGTTGGCGCGTACTGGGCTTCCACTGGGGTCATTACTATTGGTACCCTGGTCGCGTTTTCAACCTACGCCGGTATGCTCATCTGGCCAATCCGCGGTTTGGGGCAGAGTATGGGCTTTATGGGCCAGGCTTTTGTTTCCTTAAAACGCATCAATGAAATATTGGATACGCCAATAGAAGATTTTGAGTTAGGTGATCTGCATGGCAGGATGGAAGGTTTCCTTGAGTTCGAACACGTGCGTTTTGGCTATGATCCTGAGAAGCCGATTCTAAAAGATGTCAGTTTTTCTGTTAAAAAAGGAAGTACAACAGCCATTCTCGGCGCCACTGGGTCTGGGAAAAGCACGCTGCTGCACCTGCTGCTGCGCATGTATGACTATCAGGATGGGCATATTCGCATTGATGGTCAGGAGCTTTCCGGGTTGAACCGGCGCAGTATACGCGAAAATATCGGTATTGTGTTGCAGGAACCCTTCCTCTTTTCCAGAAATGTCAGGGAAAACATCCGTATTGGTTCACACGGTGCCACTGACCAGCAGGTTACTGTGGCGGCGGGTATCGCCTGTGTGCACGATGCCATTCTGGAGTTTGATGAAGGCTATGACACCATGGTAGGCGAACGTGGCGTGACCCTTTCTGGCGGCCAGCGACAACGGGTGGCCATTGCAAGAACCGTGATGCGGGACGTGCCCTTGTTAATCTTCGATGATTCATTATCAGCGGTAGATACTGAAACTGACGCCGCCATTCGCCGGGCATTAAAGGAACGGAGCAAGACTACCACCACACTGATTGTTTCCCACCGTGTAACCACTTTGGCAGAAGCGGATCAGATACTGGTTCTCGATGACGGAGTTATTGCCCAGCGGGGAACAC
>JBBRWP010000324.1:0-3051 GCA_038249175.1 Acetivibrionales bacterium | reverse complement strand
TCATTGTCTGTCAAACCCTCTTCTTTCGTCAGGATGCCGATGCGTTCCATGGCAGGGTCAAATATGGCAATACCGTCATATTCCGAACAGAACCAATGGTAGCCGTTCGCGTCTTCGTAAATGGTCCTTACTTTTTCACCAGCCAAACCATCGGCAAGTTGTATGGTTTGTACCGGCTCCCATTGCTTGTCCTGGTAAGAAAAGCGTGCGGCACCACCAATGGTGTAAGCGCCTGTGCCAGCCCAGACGTCTCCGTTGGCGTCCTGAGACAAAGAAGTGATAAAGTTATCTGCCAATCCATTTTCCTGGGTGAATGTCCATTTTTCCTTGAAATCTGCATTGAAGCAGGTCAGACCACCACCTTTTGCAATATAGGATCCGAACCAAAAAAAACCAGCATTATCTTCCATCAGTACATTGACCATATCGCTCAGAAGTCCGTCTTCCGTTGATAAACGCTGTACCTGGTCCTCTTTCAGGTTGTAAGCCCCTGTGTAGGTGCCTGCCCATAAACTGCCGTCTGTAGCGAATGCCAGATCGTAAACCAGGCCGATAGATTTGCCTTGCCATTGCATCAGAACAGTGGTCGGTGCGCTTTCGTCTGTTTTTATCCGATCAAGCCCGTTTTCATGGCCAATCCATAAGGTGTTTTCCCCATCTGAGAGCAGTGAACGAACCATGCTGTAGCGTTTCCCAGCCTTTAGCACGGGTGTGATTGTGCCGTCCGCCACTGTAATGCGGTAAAGTCCATCAGCACCACCGGCCCAAAGCGTATCCCCTAAAGCTAGCATACAGGATAAATCCAGCTGAACTGCTAAGTGTTTCCAACCTTCCGGCATGCCGTTATCCGTCACAGCAAAGCGACGTTTATTTTCGGCTTTGTCCAAAGACGGTACCTTGGAAGGCATGCTGCCACAAGCGCTCAGCGTTTGCAGGATGAAGAGCGAGAGAATAAGATAGTGAAAAATGGACTTGCAGTGTTTTCTTTTATGTATCATACGTTCCTTTATAACAATTTTTTCCGTTTGCATTACCGCCAACGCCTCCGGTTGATTGTAATGCCACAGTTATACGCCATGCGTCAGCATCGCGTTCGCACAAAAACCTGCTGAAAGTGCTACGCATTTTCATATTTATACCTCATGCGCCCTTTGGAAAGATGTCTTATGGCAAAACAGTTTCCGGAATCAAGGATTTCAGGAGCAGCATATCCAATTGCTTAGACGATTTTCCGTAAAAACCGAAACCGGCAGCAAATTCCCAGTAACCCCACGCGTAACCGTAATTTTCGGCAGAACGTGCACAAAAATCGGTCCAACGGTAGCGTGATTCAGGATCTGCAGCAGAATAGGCACCGAATTCGCCCAGGTAAATGGGGATGTTGCCATTTTTTTCAGCCCAGAATTTCACCTGGTCATATTGTCTCAGGATGGCTTTTTGCTGCATTTCGTTGCCATCCCATTTGGTTCCTGCCCAGGCAGCAGATCCTGAAACCCATTCAGCATTCTGGTGGGTGAAGGAAAAAGGTTCATAAAAATGGAAGGTGGCAAATACTTTCTTGTCTTCTTTTACACGGTCTGGCAATTGTAGAATGGATAAAGAACCGGCGGAAGAGTAGTTGCCGTTTGTCACACAAATCCACCGTGCAGGGTTGCTTTTCCGCACCTCATCATAAAGTTTTGGCCAGAGTTCGCTCCATACAGTATTGGCGGCACCATTGGGTTCATTCATCAGTTCAAAGGCAACGTTTTCCGGCAAGTCTTGATAATGCTCACCAATTTGACGCCACAAAGCCTGCAGTCTTTCTGCATTTGCTTCCGGTTCGGTGGCCATTTCTTCGTAGTGGTGGACATTCAACACCACACCCAGATTTGCTTTTGTGGCAAGTGATAAGACGTGATCAACACGGTCAAAAAAACTTTGATCTATTGTATAAGGGGCAGCCGTGTCTGCATGGGCGGACCATCGAACCGGCAGGCGAATATGGTCAAAGCCGGCGTTGTGAATGACGTCAAACCAGTCATCCTCAATCACCAAACCCCAGGCCCCTTCTAATGGTGCATCCAGACAGTTGCCAAGGTTGACACCCCTGGTAAAAGGCAGCCTTGTTTCTTTTGGCGCATATTCAGGCGTTGAACTCATTTCCGGTCGGTTCGGCTTGGGTGTGGCCGTGGAGGTTGGTTCAGGCGTCGGATTGGTGGTTGCCGGGGCAGCTTCCGGTGTTGCAGAAGGCGTTGGATTTATGCTTCTTGATGCTTCTGCTGTGTCTGCAGCTTCTGCTGTGTCTGCAGCTTCTGCTGTGTCTGCAGCTTTACCGGCTAATCTCGGAGCCGATGTACAAGCGGTGAAGCCAAGGCACAAAATCAGACTGAAGATGAATAACCGTGTCTTTTTTTTCATAAAGGGCCTCCTTGAATCAACCTGGGATATCCTTATCACGACAGCGTGACTTCGATATTTACGCCAAGTCTAGCGTCATTTTTGAGGATTCTGACTTGTTGTAAGTCCATATAAATAAAGGATCATAAAAATGAATTATTCAAACTCATGCTGTAGTGTTATTTTTAGCTATTTTACTCTTTCCTGTTATGAAGCCTTGTCCAGGAATGCTCATTTTTCATTGTTCTTTCGTTTACTCATGTCAAATTGCAACTGTTCTTGTTTGTCAAAAGGCTTTCGCATCAAAATCGACAGCATGATTTTAACATCTGTGATTTATGAAATTTGACACTGGGTCACCTAATAAGACCAAACACCATGTCCTTGACAGGATGTCTATTTACCATCATACCAGATGGCCTCCTTTTCGTTAAGCCTGTGACACAGAATTAACTGTAATGGTTTTCGGGTATTTGCTTATGAGGTTTGACAATGTCTATGCAACTTGTATAAAATGAGTTGAAATCATGACTTAGGTACTTGTTTGTCATAGCGAGTGCCTTTTTTGCCGAAAAGAAACAGCGATAGGCGCGTTTGGAGAGAAGATATGTTAACTCAGGCACCCAAAGGAACCAATGATATTCTGCCGGACGATATTTATCGCTGGCAGTT
>JBBRWP010000323.1:0-3173 GCA_038249175.1 Acetivibrionales bacterium | reverse complement strand
TCATCTAGGTTGTCCAGGGCTTCCTTATAAAGCCTTGCATGAACCTCTTCAGCCTTCATCGCAAAGGTAAATGACATCACTGCAGCCTTATTGCCCTCTTCTTCTCCAATTTTGACAAAATCAGGATACATTTCCGTATATTCGTGGGTTTCACCTGCAACTGCATCAGCCAAATTGTCAGACGTTGTTCCAACTTTACCTGCAACTTCAAAATGCTTTAAGGCATGTATGGTTTCAGCGTCCGAGGCAGCCTTGAATAGTTTCGCAGCATTAATTTTTCCATCTTTCTCAGCCTTCTTCGAATAGGCCAAGTACTTTCTATTTGCCTGAGATTCTCCGGCAAATGCATCCATTAAGTTATCAATCGTTTTGTTTCCATTCATTTTTTCTTCCTCCATATTTTTATCTTTTTTAAGAATTACTAATAATTATTCAATTTCTACGTATTATGTCTCATTTGATAATGTTTGTTCTTTAGGGTTGTTACAATACAAACCATTCATTTCTTTCATTTCCTCAAGGCTCAAGGTCTTTAGAATCATAAGGTGAATCGTCACACCTATTCCAACTGCAACCAAGAATATTCTAATATGCGATGATGACATAAGCAGCATAGAAATAATCAAGGTAGCCCAGAGAAAAACTATAACGCCAATCTTTGTTTTCTTAGAAATAGCCCTATAAGTCAGGTAACTATATATGTATGTGCCAAAAATTTTGTGGCCAATCAGCCAATTATACATCCGTTTGGAGCTTCGCATATAACAGAAGGATGCAAGCAGCAGAAACGGTGTAGTTGGGAGTACAGGAATAAAAATACCAATCACCCCTAAAGATAAAGATATCGACCCTAGAAGAATATATAAATATTTTTTTATTGAAGTCAATTTCAACTATGCCCCCCTCTATCCTAGGTCGAAGCGATCTGCATTCATTACCTTATTCCATGCTTTGACAAAATCATACAGGAATTTTTCCTGAGCATCTTCACTGCCATAGACTTCCGAAATAGCCCGAAGTTGGGAGTTTGAACCAAATACCAAATCAATACGAGTACCGGTCCACTTAATTTCGCCTGTCTTCCGATCACGCCCATCAAACAATTCTCCATCTTTAGATTTCGGCATCCATACCGTTTTCATGTCCAACAAATTTATGAAAAAATCATTTGTGAGTGTCTCTGGTTTATTGGTAAAGACGCCATATTGCGACTGTCCATAATTCGCATTCAAGACACGCATACCGCCTATCAGGACCGTCATTTCAGGCGCTGTCAATGTCAACAGTTGTGACCGATCAATCAGCAATTCCTCTGCGGATATGGAGAATTTTGTTTTCAGGTAATTACGGAATCCGTCTGCTTTTGGTTCGAGAACAGAAAAAGAATTCACTTCAGTCTGCTCTTGTGATGCATCCGAACGTCCAGGTATAAAAGGAACCATCAACATATGCCCTGCATTTTTTGCGGCTTGCTCGATTCCTGCACTGCCGCCGAGAACAATCAAGTCTGCAATTGAAACCTTTTTCTGGCCTACTTGTGCACTGTTGAACTCAGCTTGAATTTTTTCAAGTGACTGCAGCACTATATTCAGTTGAGTTGGTTGGTTGACTTCCCAATCCTTCTGCGGGGCTAGACGAATTCGCGCGCCGTTTGCTCCGCCACGTTTATCAGAGCCGCGGAAAGTAGAAGCTGATGCCCATGCGGTAGAAACCAACTGAGAAACAGACAGACCGGACGCCAGAATCCGACTTTTAAGGTTTTCTATATCCTGCTTGTCAATCAATTCATAATCGACTGTAGGCACAGCATCTTGCCAGATCAGTTCCTCTTCAGGAACCTCAGGGCCAAGATAACGAGAAAGTGGTCCCATATCACGATGAGTCAGTTTAAACCATGCCCTGGCAAAAGCCTCCCTGAATTCTTCCGGATTCTGCTGGTATTTTCTTGCAATTGGTTCATATATTGGATCAAAACGAAGAGAGAGATCTGCCGTGGTCATCATCGGGCGGAGTTTTTCCTTCGGATTGTGTGCGTCAACTACCATATCTTCTTCCATCACATCCTTAGCCAGCCACTGATTCGCGCCTGCTGGGCTCTTGACCAGCTCCCACTCGTATTTAAATAATGTATTTAAATATCCCATGTCCCATTTAGTCGGGTTCGCCTTCCAGGCTCCTTCTATACCGCTACTGATCGTATCGCCACCTTTTCCCTCGCCAAAACTACTCTTCCATCCAAGTCCCTGCTCTTCCATGCCGGCGCCCTCAGGTTCCCGTCCCACATGGGTTGCAGGACCAGCACCATGACATTTTCCAAAGGTATGTCCACCGGCAATCAGTGCTACAGTTTCTTCATCATCCATGGCCATACGCGCGAAGGTCTCTCGAACATCAATCCCCGATCCAACTGGATCTGGATTGCCATTCGGCCCCTCCGGATTCACATAAATCAAGCCCATCTGCACTGCGGCAAGAGGATTCTCCAGATCTCGATCGCCAGAATAGCGCTTGTCTCCAAGCCATTCAACCTCAGAGCCCCAATAGACATCTTCTTGTGGTTCCCAAACGTCCTCACGTCCTCCTCCGAACCCAAAGGTTTTAAATCCCATGGACTCAAGGGCGCAATTTCCGGTTAGAATCATCAGGTCAGCCCAGGAAATTTTCTTTCCATATTTCTTCTTAATTGGCCATAATAAACGGCGTGCCTTATCGAGGTTCACGTTGTCTGGCCAGCTGTTTAAAGGAGCAAATCGTTGTGTTCCATCACATGCACCACCTCGACCGTCGCCCATACGATACGTCCCCGCACTGTGCCATGCCATTCGTATGAATAGCGGTCCATAATGGCCATAATCAGCGGGCCACCAATCCTGTGAATCAGTCATCATCTCATATAGGTCTTTCTTCACATCCTCCAGATTGAGTTTCTGGAATTCTTCAGCATAGTTAAATGCAGCACCCATCGGATTGCTCAGCATAGAATTCTGATGAAGCATTTTCATGTTCAACTGATTTGGCCACCAGTCTTTATTTGAGGTCCCACCACCAGATGGGGCTTTTCCCGTTTTACCGGTTACCGGGCATTTCATCTCTTCCATCATATAATCCTCCTTTTTAGATTCATTTTCGCAATAACATGCACTATCACTTGATTTCATCTATACTTAAAAGGC
>JBBRWP010000322.1:0-3180 GCA_038249175.1 Acetivibrionales bacterium | reverse complement strand
TTGACAAAGCTTTGGTTTCAGCGTTGGCTTGTGGGGCTTTGGCAATGTGTGCAATGTGGGTCGGCAATTGTTTTAAAAAATGTGGGGGTCGGCTTGAGTGTCGGCTTTCTTGTCTTGTCAATATTTCATTTTTCTGTCCTTTCACAATGGTTTACTTTTCAATTTCATGTCTGTCGTTGTGTGTCTCTTACATTTGGCGGTAACGTAGGAAGCTACACGCAGGGGCGGATTGCGGGCGATTTCCTGTCAAGCCGAAAAGTAGCCCGAGCGGAAAGATGCACACCGAAAACCACTGAAACCGCACTTGACGGGTAGCTGAAGTTAGCGGTTCGTTTTTTATTTAGGAATAACAGGAACTCCATTTTTTAGAACCGCAAATTTTAACTTTAGATTTCCATTCTTGAAATCAAATACAATTCGTTTGAATGCCTTATTATTCGCAAAATGGTTAGGTAAAACTAAGTCAAGTTGGTTTAAACCTTTATCAAAAAATTGTTCAATATCGTCATCTGTAGGATTAGTGATTATAACTTCGACATTTATGGATTTATGACTATTCGATATTGTTGTATCAAAAGTGAAAAGTCGTTCTTGTCCTTCGACCAACCTTTTACTAAATATTTTTTTCAATTTTTCTTTGAGCGCGCGATAGGCTTCTGCACCCATTTCTCCAAAAAATCCACTAGCTATAGCACCTAATGCAAACGCTGCACCTACAGTCAGTATTGACAATGGTTCAAAAGCCTTTTTTATCTCTTCTTCTGTTTTTGCATCATTTAGAATGCCCTTTAGATCCTCAATGTCTTGTCTACCTTCTTCATCTCTAAAATTCCTGTCTGCAATAATTGTGAATTTGTCTGCTTCAAATTCTCTAACAGGTATTTCTCTCTGTCCAAGGTCGGTCAAGCCTGATAAATCTTCATCAAAAAGTTCAGCTGATCCATCAACTGCGAATTCTCCATCTTCAAGTTCAACGAGTTCAGTTTTTATAATTCGTCCAAGTGGAGCTATTCTTGGGTCGTGTTCATATCCCAAAGGAATTATTTTTCCATTGCTTTGCTCAACCATAGACTCTAAAGCACCGACAGTAAATCTTTCATTATGTCTGTCTAAATGAGTTGTAGCGAGCCGAAGTGTTCTTTTTGTCATGTCTTTTTATTTAATTATTGATTATTTTGCGAGTGACGATAAAATGACCGCTAACGTCTTTATTGGTCTGACATCATTGGATATATACTGCAGAATTTGGTGGTATAGGTCTGTTGGTGTCAGTCATTATATTCGTAAAGTTAAAGGATTTTTTCAAATAATGACAGGAGACGGAACTATTTCTGAAGGCTCCCCCCCCTGGCGCGGTTCTGTGAACCGTGCCAATTAATCTATTGCAAAAATATCCGGCATTCCATTTTCTCGGGCATAATCACAGGCACCACTATACCTGTAATCCCGGGCTCGGAAAACCAAACCTTCTTCAGTCCGGATTTCGATGTTGGCAAAAGAAACAAAATAAACTCCTTCCGGATTATGAAATTTATATTTTCTGCTCATGGAATCTGAATGTTTTGCTTGTTTGGCACGGTTCACAGAACCGCGCCAGCGAGGGGTTAAAAGTTAAATGTTTTTTTTGCTGCGTTCCAATTTTTTCTCAATATCGGTTTTGCATAGCTCGTCTCACCGTTTGATGGTTCTCCGGAGAAATGACAAAATCTTTCAGGGGAATCTTTATTCTTAATTTGCATCCAACTTTGATATGCACTGTCTGTCATGGGTCGCTTTTGATTAAAAGGAATTGGCTTGCCTGTCCGGATGCAATAACCTGTCTGCACATTGTTTGCTTGATAATTACTTGTCGGTGCCGGAGTTTCAACTTTTTTCTTTTCGTAACAATTCTCTCGGCGATTTGGTGCATCATACTTTGGATTGTTATTGAAGTAGTCCGAAAGTTTGTCCTCCTCTTTTGATGAAAGATATTTTTTATTCAGTCCTGTCCCGAAAGTTCCATTGTCAAATTGTGGTGTCTTGTGAAATAAAAGTTCAGATTGCTCAATTACTCTTTCAAAATATTTCGAAGCCGAAACATCAAAACCTTCTTCACCGTCCCAAAGTTTGTTTGCAAAATTACCTAACAAAGGCGTTTTAGTCATCAGAACGCCCGCTTCAATATTGTTGTCTTGAGAATAACTGTAAAGGTTCATTGATGTCATGATAGCGGCACTTTCGTTTGCATAATATTTTGCATGAAGTCGCTTCTCATAACGAATTTGAATATTCGGAAACTCTTTGAAAAAATTGAAGTCGTCTTGCTTCATACTTCGTGAAATATCTTCTTCATTTTTACCAAATACAATAGTTATCTTAAACTTGGAGTTATCCTTTTTAGTTTTCAATACCGAAGCATATCGGTCATGTAATTTGATGTAAGGCGAAATAAGGATTAATTGTTCTTTAGCATTTTCAAGAATTCTTGCGACTTCACTGTTTAGTTCGTTGCCTTCTAAAAATTTTGCCATTTTATTTGTTTGTGTTTAATTTGTCAAACTTAATTTTTTGGAATCAGTTTCAAATTAGCTGTATCCCCCCGCTTCCGCGGTTCTGCGAACCGTGCCAATTAATCTATTACAAAAATATCCAGCATTCCATTTTCTCCGGCATAATCACAGGAACTACTATACCTGTAATCCCGGGCTCTGAAAACCAAACCTTCTTCTACCGGGTCTTTATCCGATAAAGGTGCGGCTAATGAAAATGAAAGGTGACTTATCAATTGACCCCGGTAGTGTTCATTTTCACCCTGATACTCTTCATTTTTATAAGACTAACCTTTGTTCTGACCCCGACATCCTTTAATCTGACCCCGGTCACTTACATTCGGATGCCGTTAATGTACATTTCGATGCCGGTACTGTATTTCCTGACCCCGGTCATCTTCATTTTCACCCCGGTCACTTACATTCGGATGCCGTTAATGCCGGTACTGTATTTCCGGACCCCGGTCATGATCATTTCACTGTCAAAATGCGGTGAATATGAGCAGAAGGTTGCCGGCAGATCCTGTGCAGCCTGACCTGCCGGTAACCAAGCTGTCTATGCTGACGCAGGCGGATTGACCGGTACGCTTTTGCCCATGTTGGCATACAACCGGCCAAGATCGTCGATGATCACTTTGGTACCTGGTGTACC
>JBBRWP010000321.1:0-3181 GCA_038249175.1 Acetivibrionales bacterium | reverse complement strand
TATCACTGTGGCATCAGAGGAAACCCAAGGCACCGCAATTATCTTAATCCTGCCTTATGAGGTTTAACATGATAGTAAATTGCTTTTTCTATATGCCTGATATCATCTAAAAAATCGCACTGTCAACAATATGTAAGCCACCATAAATGGCATGGAAGTCGGTTGACCTCAGGAGACCCCGGCCATCAGCTACATGCCGTTTTTCCTTTCCTGGATTGCCGTCATCGGCCTGACCATCGCGTTCTTTGACACATACGGACCTGTAACCGACATCATGAACCTGTTGTCCGGCCCCGGCCGCGAAAGGGTGCTCTATCTGGCAGAACAAAGCAATTTTCTGCCGATGCTTCTTGGCCTGAATTATTGTCTAGTTGGTCGCTTTGCATGCGATCTGCTTGAAAAACCTGCGAAGTGGGTAAATATCATTATGACTTTTTTTATTGTTCCTATTGAGAAAAGGATTGAAATAAAAAGGAGGGCACACCATGAAGATAGACACGCCGTCACAGCTTCCGATCAAATCGAATCCATCCTACACAGGACAGGTTCAATCGGATAAAAGGACATTGGAAAACACTGCGGATTCCACAAAGCAGAATGCATCCGTTTCCACAAACAGTGCCGGCAACCAGGTGAAACCGGATGCCTATATCTCATCGGAAATGAATGTGAAAAAGGCCGGGTATGACAATCCGGTTAAAAAACCGGATGTGGCAACCATCAGCCGACTAAAAGCAGAAAGCGACCGGATTTTCAACAGCATGCGGGAAGTGGTTAAGCAGATGCTGGAAAAGCAGGGCATGACCTTCAATGAGGTTCGGACTTCTGATAAAGCTTCTGAAATAACAGCTGAAACGATGGGTGAAACAAGTGAAACTTCTGGAGCAGATGCGGCTTCCCTAATTGGCGAAGGCGGCGCTTTGAGTCCTGAAAAACTAAGCGATACCTTGCTCCAGTATGCAAAAGCCCTTTCTGGAGATGACAAGAGCAAAGTCGGCCTGCTACGTGATGCCATTACCCAGGGTTTTGACGAAGCAAAAAAATTGCTTGGGGGAAAACTGCCAGAAATCAGCCAGAAAACCTATGATTTGACGATGAAAAAACTGGATGATTGGGAGAACGGTACATCTGAATCGGCTTAAAACAGGTAACAGCGAGGAACAGAACCAATAACCTGCTTATGCCCTGATTCTCGGCGCAGGAAGCCGACATACAAAAGTTCGTTCGAAAAGACCATAACACCCATGTCAAATCGACATGGGTGTTTCAATTTCTATTTGCCTCGTTAAGAATACTTTTTGTACCCAAGACGGCCGAATCGATAAATTTTTTTGGTATCGCTGAAATTGGATGCAAAGAACGATGCAGTATAAACACCAACTTGTATCCTGTCATGGCTTCATTTTAGAAACCTGGTTTTTACAAATCTGTAGAAAAGTATTTGATTTTTTCTGCTGCATTTTTAGTAACAGAGGATGTCAGCAGGAGAGGTTATTCTCCAATCGTATACTCACTTATTTGGTTCGCTTGTCAAATCTGCTAATGCTTCATTATTTCTCATCGGAAAATTCTTCTTCCTTGCAAGAGAACCGGGGATAATTCCATAGTCTGCAAGCAGACTGTAAGCTGCAGTAGCACCTATCCAGCCAATCAGCAGGGTACCAACCATAATAATTTGTGGGTATTCCATGTCGAACACGGAGATGTGTTTGATCACAATGCCGATGAAAGCCCAGATGACCACCAGGGAAAAAGGGCGATCCCCCTGTAGAAACAAGCGGACACAGGCGATTCCCGTGGCAACAATCATGACCAGTAGTGTCCATGTCCATTCCGGAATGCCGAAGCCTTTCCAACCAAGACTAACCAGCCAGGTGGTGACATTGGCGATGGTGGCAACAGAAATCCATCCAAGATAGACGGCAAATGCATGGTTGCACAGCCAGCGTTGTCGCCTGTCAGGAATTTCTGCAGACAATTTACGAGTGATAAAGATTAGACACAGCAGGATGCCCACCATCAGAAGCAGAGATAGGAAAATCAGATTGTGATGCCAAAGGAGAATCCAAAGCGCATTGGCAAAGGATGAAGCTGCAAATAGCCAACTCACCTTCAGGACAACCGCTTCATGACGTCCAGTGTCCTTCGTGAAAAGTCCAAACTGGTAGAGAATGAACAGGCCCAGCATGACGTAAATAAGACCCCAGATGGCGAAGGTAATGCCAGCCGGCGCAAACAGATTTGGATAGCTGTCGGATATTTCACCAGTGGTTTGGTTGTTGATGGGCAGCAGGTTAGCCAAGGCGTTGAGGAAGATCATGATAAGATACGCAACGGTGTTCATCACCTGCAGGATGATAATCTGCTTCTTTTGCTTGTCCATGGGCGCCTCCTTGTGAATCTACTTGCTTACATTATACCCTTTTTGACAGGACTATGACATTCTTCCTCCTCACTACATATCCTTTATTCTGACCGAAGAAAATGGACGAAACGATGATTTAAAGGAGAGCATCTGTGAAGGGTATGGTTTTCGACATTCAGAAATTTTCTATCCACGACGGTCCGGGAATCCGCACAACCGTATTCCTGAAAGGCTGCCCTTTGACGTGTCTGTGGTGTCACAATCCTGAATCGCAGCATCGAGAACCGGAAATCTCTTTTATGCCGGAAAAATGCATTGGCTGCGGCTGGTGCTTTCAGAACTGTCCCCAGAAGTGCCACGTCATGGAAAATGGCATACATGTACTGAAACGCGAAACGTGCACGCAATGTGGCAGATGTGTGGAAAAATGTTATGCCGGCGCCATTACGCTGGTTGGCACTTGCGGCCATTATATCTTGGAATGATGATCATACCGGCCATACTCATGTGCAGTCGCATACATGGCCAGCACATTTTCCAACGGGGAATTGTCCTGCAGGGAATGGGTGGGCGCGAAGCAATAACCGCCGCCCGGCATAAGAACGGACAGTTTCTCGCGGACATCAGCTACAGTCTCTTCTACCGTGCCAAAAGCAACCGGCCCGGCAGTCGAGATACACCCGTGTAAGACAAGCCTGTCGCCGAAGCGGTTCTTGAGCGTAACGGGGTCCATTTCCGCCGCTTCCGGCTGCAAGGTATCGGCTGCGCGCAGACCGAGTGCAATGTAGTCGTCATATGCCCAGCTGCTCGATCCGC
>JBBRWP010000320.1:0-3185 GCA_038249175.1 Acetivibrionales bacterium | reverse complement strand
CGATAGTTCGGATAGGTGCTTAGCATATGTCGGACAAAACAACAACCGATAAAGCCGGCACCGCCGGTCACAAGGATGGTTTTTTCTGTATTCATCGTTTATTTCTCCTCTGTCCATTTTTTAAACGTTGGCAGCAGAGCATCTTTTCCGGAAAGTTTTGGGGTGCCGCCCATCTCCGCAAGGACTTCTTCGGGCCATACGATTCCGACGTCTGCATCATTCCACAGCAAGCCACCTTCGTCCTCCGGATGATAGAAATCGGTGCATTTATAGACAAATTCCGCTGTGTCCGACAAAACCAGAAAGCCATGGGCAAAGCCTTTCGGGACAAACAGCTGACGATTGTTTTCAGCAGACAGTTCCGCACCGTACCATTTGCCATAGCTGACAGAGTCAGGGCGTAGATCCACCACGGCATCAAATACCGCTCCTGATATCACACGCACCAGTTTATCCTGGGGGTATTGTTTTTGAAAGTGCAGACCCCGCAAAATACCTTTTCCGGATTTCGAATGATTGTCCTGCACAAAAACTGTTGGCAGGCCCTTTTCCGCAAATTCAGCGGCGTTCCACGTTTCCATGAAAAACCCACGTGCATCGCCGTACACCGCCGGTTCAATCAGCCACAGGTCCACAATACCGGTTTCAATAAATGTCAGTTTACCCATATTTTTCTCCCATCGTTTGTTTGCTTACGGACCATCTGCTACCTGGTTCAGGTACCCGCAATCTTTTTTTCCGTAATCGTTTGAGGAGTTACAGCCAGTCCGCAATCTGGTTCTGGTACCGGCAATCTTTTTTTTCTGTAATTGTTTGCTTACAGACCATCTGCTACTTGCATCAGATACATACCATAGGCTGTTTTTAAAAGCGGTTGTGCCAGCTTTATCAGTTGATTTCTGTTAATAAAACCCATGTTAAATGCGATTTCTTCAATGCAGGCCACATAGAGGCCTTGTCTTTTTTGAATGGCTTCTACAAAGTTGCCCGCTTCGAGCATGGCGTCATGGGTGCCGGTGTCCAGCCAGGCCATGCCGCGTCCAAGCAGCACCACGTCAAGTTCGTTCATTGCCAGGTAGGCGCGGTTCACATCTGTAATTTCTAATTCTCCGCGGGCAGAAGGCTGAATGTTTTTGGCAATGTCCACCACACGGTTGTCATAGAAATAGAGACCGGGTACGGCATAGTGCGATTTGGGTGCGGCAGGTTTTTCTTCAATGGACATTACTTTTCCATTGTCATTAAAATCCACAACGCCATAAGCTTCCGGGTTTTTTACATAGTAGCCGAAAATGGTCGCACCACTGATGCTGATGTTTTCCTGGACAGAAAGCTTTGTTTCATTAACAATATTTGCAGCAACAGAACCGTCTGCTTCCCTGCTTTCGTCGTTTGCAACAGAACCGTCTGCTTCCCTGCTTTCGTGGTTTGCAACAGAACCGTCTGCTTCCCTGCTTTCGTCGTTTGCAACAAAACCGTCTGCTTCCCTGCTTTCGTGGTTTGCAACATTCGGGCCAGTTGCTTCCCTCTGCGTTTTGACTGCAGCAGAACTACCCGCCTGCCAGTGCTTTTTGGCCGCATCCAACAAGATGGATCCAAAACTCTGTCCGTAAAAAATATTATCGCCCAGGATCAGGCAAACAGAATCGCTTCCTACAAAATCAGCGCCAATAATAAAGGCCTGTGCCAGCCCCTTGGGCTCCGGCTGCACTGCATAAGACATCTTCAAGCCCAGGTCTTCCCCTGTCCCGAACAATTCCACGAATGTCCCGATATCGCGTGGTGTTGATATAATCAGGATTTCATGGATGCCGGCCATCATTAAAACAGACAGGGGATAATAAATCATGGGTTTGTCATAGACCGGTACAATCTGCTTGGAAATGGCTTTTGTGACAGGGTAGAGGCGTGTGCCGGATCCACCGGCCAGAATAATACCTTTCATAGGCGCTCCTTTGCATGATATCGGATGGTAAATGGATAGTAAATCGTTTATTCAAAAATGAACCATTTCATGCGTGGTAAATTGCATAAGTCCTCTTTGTGAAACAGCACCGTAACATTGCTATAAAACTTGATTGGCATACAATAATTTTACAATTTGACACCTGCATCCGTTTCAAAGCCTTTATCCGTCGGAACTGTTAAGACTATACTGTCTCTAAATAACGGGCCAGCTCCTCTTCCCATTGTGGCATGGGCGGTAAGCCGCAGATGCGCAGCATACGCTTATCCAGCACCGAATATTTCGGTCTTGGTGCCGGTCTTGGGAATTCGGCTGTGGTCACAGGGATCACTCTTGTTTTGATTTTCATCAACCGATAAATCTCTTTTGTGAATTCATACCAGGATGTTTCCCCCTCGCAAGAGGCATGGTATACCCCATAGTTCCTGGTTTCCATAAGGTTAAGGATACAGGCTGCCAAAGCGCGTGCAGAAGTCGGTGTTCCAAACTGATCATCGACCACCTGCACTTCGTCTTTTTCTGAGCCTATCTTCAGCATGGTTTTTACAAAATTGTTCCCTTCGCCATAAAGCCAGGCTGTTCTGAAAATAAAATGCCGTTTGCACAGCGTCCTGACGAATTCTTCTCCGGCCAGCTTAGACCGTCCGTAAACGGTTTGTGGATTGGTTTTCTCAAATTCATCGTAAGTCTTTGGAATCAGCCCCTCCATACGTTTCTCGCCGTCAAAGACGTAATCGGTGGAAATGTGCACCAGTGAAGCACCCATTTTTTCTGAAATGATGGCCAGGTTGCGTGGTCCGACGGTATTAGCCCGGAACGCGGCGTCAATGTTTTCTTCGCACAGATCCACATCCGTCAATGCGGCACAATTGATAATGACATCCGGCATGATAGTTTCACAGTACCGTTCAACAGTTACAAGGTCCGAGATGTCCAGTTCATCGATATCCACGGCGTCGATTTCAATTTGCTCATAGAGAATAACTTCTTCCTCAAAGAGATCATCATCGTCTTCGTCAATAAAATTCTTGTCTTCATCCTCTTCATCAAAAAAACCTTCGTCCGCATCAAAGACTTCTGCCTGAGTGTCTGCCTTTGCTGACGCCATACATAGATCTTCCTGCCGAAGGGCATCCAGGCGTTCCGCATCCAATGCTTTCAGCTGCCGTATGACTTCGCGCCCCAACTGCCCCTTTGCCCCTGTTACCAGAACAACCAT
>JBBRWP010000319.1:0-3187 GCA_038249175.1 Acetivibrionales bacterium | reverse complement strand
CTGCCAGTGCATCCAGTATAGCCTTTCCGGAATCCAGAATTTCTGCCCTGCCGGAGCTGAAAAACACTTCAGAATCCAGGCGCACCATCAGAAAATCTTTTTCTTCAACAACACTCACTTTGTCAGACAAACCTTTTTCTGCGATGACATCCCTTATTTTATTGGCCGCCTCTTCCATTTTTTTGTTTTCCTGTTGTTGTTGGGCATCAGCGACCATACCCTCTGCTTTTTTTACGTATTTTTGCGAGTCCGTACTCAAGTCACCTGTATCACTGGGGTTCTGCATATTGGTAATGCTGAGCATCTGCTGGCCCCGATTGGTCATCATCATGTCCCCGCCGGAAATCTTCATAAAAGAACTGCGAAGCGATGTTGCCACTTGCACGTATTTTTGTGCGTCCAGTGACGCCATGGAAAACAACAAAATAAAAAAACACAAAAGCAGTGTCACCAAATCGCTGTATGTTCCAAACCATTCAGGCAAGCCTTCAGCTGCGTCTTCCGATTTTGCTTTTTTCGACATCTGCACTCCTTTTTCAAAAAAATCTTACCTTGTCTAAATTGTGTCATACTCTAAAAACAGGCTTTTGAATAACATGATTATATCCCAGCAAGTCATTTTGTGACTTACTGTTGCAAGTTATCCGGCGCTAACTAGTGTCAATTTGCAAATATTTTTATCAGCTGAATGTCTTTTATATCAATCATTACAGCATGATTTTAATATCGGAGACTTATGCAACTTGACATTAGCATTCGCAGAATGCCGGGTAATCGTTTTGATTTGTCCCGGATTGCAACTTTGTTGCAATTTCCCGCAAGAAAACTCAAGGAGAAAGTCGCGAAGCGATTTTCTGGGATACAATCACAACATTCCCAATGTTCTGAACAAGTTCACTGAAAAAACTTATTCAGCCTGCTTTTCACCGCCAACAATCAGTGCTTCATACTGTTTTTTCTGGGCCGGTGACAGGAAGGTTTTCAGCTTATGCTCCATGATTCTCGGGTTCACTCCGGCTTGTATGCCAAGAATACCTTCAATCATCATTTCTTTGATACGTATCTCCTCATTACTTTTTGCCGAAAGTTTGTTGGCAATCGGGGTGCAGACAAAGTTGGCCATGACCGATCCATAAAATGTTGTGATTAATGCAATGGCCATGGCGGGACCGATTTTGGCCGGATCATCCAATGAACCGAGTAAAATTACCAAGCCCACCAGTGTGCCAATCATCCCCCATGCAGGGAAGAAGGAGGCCATGGTTTTAAATAAACCAATGCTGGATTTATGCCGTATGGCCGTGTTGTCAAGTTCCAACTCCAGGGATTCTCTGATAATATCTGCTTCAACTCCATCAACAACCAGCTCCATGGCTTTTTTCATAAAGTCATCCTGCATGGTATCTCCGGCAGATTCCAATGCCAGCAAGCCTTCGCGCCTTGCTTTTTGCGACAGATCCACCAAACCCTTGATGACATCAAAGGGTGGTGTGGTCTTCCCTTTAATCACTTTAGGAAGCACCTTGATCACGTTCAGAAACTCTTCCAAAGAGACGCCAATAATGGATGACACCAAACCGCCCCCAATAGTCATAACGATAGAAGGCATATCAACAAAAGCCCCAATGTCGCCGCCACTGGCCATACCATAGACCAAAACCCCGATGCCTGCGACAAAGCCAATAATTGTAGCCAGATCCATACGATGTCTCCCGTCCGCATACGCCGGTAGCTACCACCGGCGAAGCTGCAAGAATTCTACTATTCATGTTACCACAAATAAAAAATAAAGGAACAAAAGAAAGGTCCAAGTTCAATACAAAGCCATTCGTAACTCCGTGAAGAAGGAAACTCCGTTGCCACGATAAACCCTACATTTCTATTTATCGGCTTTATATGGCAGATAGTTTACCTGAGGTTACAATATCATGCAACTTTCATATATACGGCGATTAAAAATATAAATACAATATCCTTGCATTTTTATGCATCCGGTTGTATAATCATGCATATTCTTTTCAGAAACAAATGACTATGCAAGCATCTATTTCAGTTTTTGCTGGCATATTACTTTTGACAGTGAGCATCATCCATTCCTGATTCTGATGTAAGAACGCCAGTTTCGGGCCTGAAGAGGCTGAAATCAAGTGTAAGTGACCAGGGGAATATAGTCCTTCCAGCATAGGCAATCACAGCGGCAGTGAAGAAATGAGGTTTTTATGAAACATTTACTGTGTTTGAGTCAATGGTCCAGTCAAGAGATTCTTGAAACATTGGATCTGGCCGACAAACTGAAATATGAACTGAAGAACGGCATTCGCCACGACCACCTGCTTCAGGGAAAAACCATCGGCCTTATTTTCACGAAATCTTCCACACGCACGCGTGTTTCTTTTGAAGTGGGCATGGTTCAGTTGGGCGGTTATCCACTCTTTCTGAGTGCGAATGACATACAGCTGGGACGCGGAGAAACCATTTCAGACACCGCCAAAACGTTATCCCGCTATATCAACGGCATTATGATTCGTACCTTCAAGCAATCCGATGTCGAAGACCTGGCCAGGTATGGATCCATCCCCGTCATCAATGGCCTGACCGACCTGCAGCATCCCTGCCAGGTTTTGGCTGATTTGCAAACGATACGCGAACATAAGAAAAGCCTGAAGGGATTAAAAATTGCCTATATTGGTGATGGGAATAATATGGCCAACTCCATTCTCATCGGTTGTGCAAAAGTGGGCATGCATGTTTGCGTGGCATCACCGGAAAACTTTTCTTGTGATGCCGGAAGCCTTCAGATTGCAAAGGCCGCTGTAAAAGAAGCCGGAGGCTCTGTTTTCATGACAACGTCCCCGACAGAAGCCATAAAGGGTGCGGATGTGGTGTACACAGACACCTGGGTCAGCATGGGTATGGAATCAGAGAAAGCTGCCCGCATGAAGAGCTTTGAAGGATTTGAGGTGAACAGGGACCTGATGGATTACGCCAAAAGCGATGCGATATTTATGCACTGCCTCCCTGCCTACCGTGGCTATGAAGTGTCCGCAGAGATTATTGACGGACCACAGTCCGTGGTGTTTGACGAGGCTGAAAACCGTTTACATGCACAAAAAGCCGTGATGGTGCAACTGATGGCCTAGTGTCAGGTTGCATGTATTTTTGTTTTTCGAGAGTCTTTCATACCTAT
>JBBRWP010000318.1:0-3198 GCA_038249175.1 Acetivibrionales bacterium | reverse complement strand
TCAAACACCACTTCCGGGAATAAAACAAGTATCTCTTTTTCTTTACGTTCCGTTTGGCTGTTTTTTTTGCTTGCGGCCCTGTTGTTTTCTATAACTTCGCCACGACTTTCCACCCTGCCCCTCACATTCCCCTCCTTTTCGATCTTTTGCCAATAAAGAATATGGTTCACCTGTGCTTTTCGTAAAGAATAGCCCTGATTTTGTCTTTGCTGCACCTTTTCCAAAAATTTCTTAGAAAAACGCACTATACGCCGCCCCGCACTGTCCATACAACCAATTGAATCGACAGTCAATGCCTCGCCACTTGTCAGTTTTCGGATAGCGGGTTGAACGTCTTCAAAGTAGCTCAGGAATACATCCGAATAAGACAACTGCTCCGCAATTAGCGGTGATGCGGCATAGTCTGTATTGTCTTTTTCATAGCGAAGGTTTTCAATATCACTGTTTTGTTCACTTAAACCATTCAGATAATCGCCATGATAGTGTATCGTCAATGTTTGTTTTGCCCGCGTCATGGCCACATACAACAAGCGTTTTGACTCTTCATCCAGAAGATAAAAGTTGCTGAGCACAATGACGACGTGTTCAAACTCCCGGCCTTTGGACTTATGCATGGTTGATACGCTGATGGCCCCTTTTCCGGCATTCAGAAAGTCTTCTTCGACCGATTCTCTGATAAAAATCAGAAGGTCGGATTTGTATTTGTACTTTTCGTTCGTCTCTTCAAAATCCTGGATGAGTTGCAGGCACATCGGCAGATGTCTGCTTTTCATGAAACGTTCCTTCAACGCTTTTTTGGCCTCATCCCAAATATCCAGGCTGATGGTCTTTGTTTCTTCTGTGAATTGAAGCCGCTCTAGGAAAAAGCGTATCTCCAGCAAATTGTAGAGATTGTATCGCTCGCTGCTTTGGATCAGCTTCGCGTGAATTTGGTTTTTTTGCAGCAAGCCTGTTATCTGAAGCGCCTCATCATTGGTTTTTGTCAAAATGCAGGTGCTTCCTTGAATACCGGCAGCCACCATCTTTTCGACGAGGGGGGTTACCAGCTGCCGACTTTGATACTGAATAATCTTAATACAACCTGCTTCACTTTGCACCGCCATAACGGGTGTTTTTTTGAGCCGGCAGGCGAGCCTTTCAGCCATATTATTCGTAAAAGCGACCAGATTGGGACGACTTCTGTAATTGTCCGTTAATTCATAAAATTGGGCATTCGGCTGTGCCATCAGTGTTTGCATGTGCTTTGCGTCTGAACCGCGGAAGGCAAAGATGTTCTGATCATCATCGCCCACGGCAATGACGCGCATCTCTTCATTCTTGCGCATCAGCGCTTGAACCAGTCCAAATTCATAAATATCCATATCCTGCGCTTCATCGATCACCATCACTGTACGCGTAATATGGGAGACTTCCGCTTCCCCGCTGTCAATCCGCTCCGTTGCTTCCCGGATAATGTCCGTCGATTTCTCCAGCGTGCCAACCCGTCCCAGCAGGTCAAAACAAAAGGAATGAAAGGTTTTAATCTCTACAAAATGTGCCGCATTGCCAATGAGACCTTGCAGGCGTTTCTTAAATTCCGTCGCCGCAGCCCGCGAAAACGTGACCATGAGCAACTGTTCATGTTTCACATCTTCCATAAGTAAAAGGGACGCCAGTTTGTGGGCCAGGAGCTTTGTTTTGCCGCTGCCCGGGCCTGCCGCAACGACGATAATTTTCGAGGATTTGTCATTGATAATGGCCAACTGCGAAAGGGAGAGTTCACCAAATAGCTGACGGAATTTTTTCGGCGTCACATTCTGCTGCAGTTCTTCCCCACGGGTGCCACGGAAATATTTCCGCAGAAAAGAGCTGTATTCCAGCTGAAAATAGTCTTCCACAAAGGCCAATGCCGCCTGATAATCGGACATCACTTTCTTAGCGTATTCCCCCACAATATGAATCATCTGGGTTTTTTGTTCATAGTAGCGCTTTAAGTTTTGGTAGTCTTCTACTTTGTACTGAATTCTGTTGTCCTTTTCCAGTCGTTCAACAGACAGGCGATTATAGGTGACCAAAAACCCGCCTTCTAATTTCAGCGTACCTATTTTACTGAGGTAAAAAAGGGCACCTTCTACTGCATTTGTTGTAACAGGGATAAGCCCCAGCACAAGCTGCTGGTTATACGTTTCCTGGAGTTCCAGGACAGAAAACGAAATCGTCGCTTCCTTTTTCACGTTCTGTTCATACAGACGCTGCAAGATGAAGGTGGCCAGTGCGTGCCGATTTCTAATTTGTTCGAGCAACTGTTCTCTGGCTTTTTGGAAAGATACCTTCACCATATAGGGCACATTCTGGTTCACTTCCCGCTTGGCGATGTTTTTGATGGCCCAGTAGTTCAAGACCGTCCGTATCCGTTCCGGGCTGACCTTGCTGAGCCCCACTGTCTGGCCCAGCTCGTTCAGTTCTTTCACATTTACAATATTTTGCGTTTCTGTCATGGCTGACAGGATAAAATCTTCCAATGCATTCATCTGTGAAAGTTGGCTTTGCACCCGGCTGATGGCACCGCTTTCATCCAGAAAAGCTGTTAAATCCTTTGCATCCGAAAGCACTTTTGCTTCCCGCAGCAGCTGCACCAAATAAATGACATATTCCCGCTCCAAACCCAAATCATCAGCAATGCAATCTACCCTGGATTCCGCTGTTTCGCCCGGCTCCTCTTGTTTGCGGCTTCTGATAGCAATCAGCTTCTTGATGATACGGGTGGCATGCATCTCATCTTTTTCTGCAAAAAGGGCTGATTTTTTTAACTTTTCTATCGCCTCCATGGCGTTATGCGCCTGTATACTGTCCGCAAAAATACGCGGCATGTTCTGTCCGCGTTTCACATAGCCGGCATCTTCTAACGCAGCAATGGCTGTCTTCACACGGGTTTCAATTTCACGGACATTTTCATCCCAGCCGGCCTCTCTGGCAATCTCAAGGGCGGAATTGGACATCCGTGTTCGAAAACGGGTTGCGTCTTTGATGGCTTTCCAAACCTGCTGAATCTCCTGCTGGCTGATTTTCGTTTGGTTGAGGAGTAGAAAATGTTTGTTCAAGTCTTCGTCATTAAAAAGCACATAGCAATCTGCCGCGATATGCGCATCGCGCCCGGCACGTCCGGCCTCCTGCACATAGTTCTCCAACGAATTGGAAATGTCGTAATGGATAACCATG
>JBBRWP010000317.1:0-3203 GCA_038249175.1 Acetivibrionales bacterium | reverse complement strand
TTATGGAATACATTTGGATTGCTATAATTGTAGTTTACATTGTACTGACTCATTTGATTGCAAAACACATTGGAGCAAAGCGAGAAATTGGATATGGGAAATCAGTTTTTTGGTCACTTACGTTCACTCCAATAATAGGAATAATAACAACAAAAATGAGCAAACAAATTGATATTCAGTAAACTGCACACAACAATTAGATCATAATCCAAACAAGGAACGCAGTTTGATTATGAACGGTGTTGAACGTTACCTCCGACACCACTACGCCTCTTATAGGAATTGAATTTGAATTTTGTGTTTTGAAGAGTGGGGATTTAGTTCCCCCGATGCGCCATTTTATTTCAGAATGGCTTTTTTTTATTTATCCGAACTTTATTTCAGCCTTTCTTTCAGGATTCCGGTGTAAAACCGGTCATTTTCCGGCAGTTTGGGCAATACGATTCCAGCCCCGGTTATTTGGGGCATACTTTAGTTTTGGCTATTTCATGCCTGCCGTTTGCCGAAGCCAGGATTGGCCGTTAGTTTAGGCCCATCGCGCTGCCGGATGCGGTAGCCCGGTTCAATGGTTGCCACCACCAGCAGAATGCCTTTTCCACAACAAGGACACAGCTTTGGGTGGCGCCCATAAAGCATCTCGAAGGTTTCCATCCAGTTAATACCTTTTGCGGGTTTGGCAATGGGCACAACATCAAACTGCTCTCTTACTTTGGCAATACAGTCCGCTTTGTTTCGCGAAGACAAAATGCCGAAATGCCTTATCTTCATAAACCCCACGGGCAGCACATGGCTGATGAAGCGTTGCAGGAAGTCGGTGGCCTTCAGGGGCATCAGTCCCGGTTTCGAGGTCCGGTAGTCTATCCACGAGAAGGTCACCTTTCCATCGGAAAACGCCTTGATGCGGTGGTTGTTGATGGCCACCCGGTGCGAGTAGCGGGCAATGTATTCGATGACATGTTCGCTTGTGGGGAGCGGTTTCTTGGCGTAAACCACCCATTTGGTCTTGTACAAAGGGTGCAGGTATTTCCTTTTTGCAACCAACGGCCCTGCTTCAAGCTCAACAATGCCTTTTTGCTGGAGTTTGATCAACCCGTCGGTAAATTTTCCGCGGAACACCTCAGACAACTGTTTTACATGAACAAAGAACTTGCCCCCCTGTTTGCATTCCCTCCACCAGCCCTGGGCATCGATCCCACCGGCTGGAACCAGGCAGTGGATATGGGTGTGGCGCATCAGGTTCTGCCCCCAGGTGTGAAGTAACGCCACCATGCCCATTTTGGCCCCAAGGTACTTGTGCTGCCGGGCAAATACACCAATGGTTTCCCATGCCGATGCAAACAACAGGTTGTACATCTGGGCTCCATGTTTCATACACTGGCTTTCGAGCGAGACGGGCAAGGTAAACACGATATGGAAATAGGGTACGGGCAAGGCATCGGCCTTGCGGCTTTCTACCCATTTTTCGCGTTTCATGCCGTTGCATTTGGGGCAATGGCGGTCGCGGCAGCCGTTGTAGGCATAGCGTTCGTATGAACATCCCGGTTCGTTGCACCGCTCTTTGTGGCCACCAAGTTCTGCGGTACGGCAGTTGCAGATGGCCGTCATCACTTTTTTCTGATGTGCCGTTAATTTACCCCTTTGAGCAAGTTCGCAGCCATGCACCCGTGCAATGTCGGCCACTTCGAAAAGTGGTTTATTCACGATTTGGGGTAAATGGTATCCATGGGACTCCGCGGGGCTGAATTAGGCCGGTTGCCAAGGTGGAAGTATTGCATGGTTGTCCGGATATCATCGTGCCCCATCAGCTTTTGCACAGTTACCACATCGGTATGGATGGCCAGCAGGTGCGAGGCAAAAGAGTGGCGTAGGGAGTGCAGGCATACGCCACTCTTGGTGATGCCCGCACGCGCCATGGCCTGTTTCATGATATAGCCGGTGGAGTTCTCGCTAAGTGGCTGACCTTTTCCGAGACCTTCAAAGAGGAACTTCTGCGGTGAATATTGTGTTACATATTGGTCGAAATCGGGCTTCAAGCTATGGGCAAGCACCGACAACCGATCTTTTTTCCCTTTTCCCTGACGGACGATAAGTTGCATGTTCTTCCAGTCGAAGTCGGCAAGCTGTATGGAGATCACCTCGCCGCGGCGCAGACCTGAAGAATAAGTCAGTTTAAGCAAAAGCCGGTGTTTGATGTTGGTAGTTTTCTCAAACAGCGCTCTGGTTTCGGCACCGGTAAGGATGGTTCGGATTTTCTTTTCCTGTTTGGGGTAAGGAACTTTTGTGACCAGAGTGGTCATACCTAGTATGTGGCGGTAAAAATACTTGATGGCGCAAACGGCGATGCGCATTGACGCGGGTGAAAGGTTGAGCCCTTCTTTAATGTGGCAAATAAATGCAACCAGTTGGTCTTCGGTGAGTTGTTCGGTTGGAATACTGTAAAACGAATGTAACCTCTTAATAGCAGCCATATAACCCTTGATGGTGTTGACCGAAAAATGGTTGACCACCATCCGCTGCCGGAATTTTTCTAACTGGACATCAAATGCCTCGCCTTGTTTTTTTTCATATCTTTAATTTTTATAAATGATGGGCTAAAGATAACAACAGCAATGTTGAACAAAACACGAATGTCATCAACCCGCCTCCAAAGGAGGTTTAGTTCAACAGCAAAATACACGTCAAGTCGGGTTTCATTGCTTCGTAGACAGGAAATTAGGATATGAAATGCGGTACTTCGTAGGAAGTTCATCGGGAAACTCCCGTTCTGCGTGTATTTGCGAGAATATTGTAAGTGGCAATGCAAATCAAAATAGAATCAATCATCTTAACTTGACAATTATGAATAAAATGAAATTTTTTGTCCTTTTAGTTTTATCAATTTTGAGTTTGGAATCTTTCTCTCAAATTGGCATAACAAGCTATTCTATTTATTCAATCGGAGTTAACACTTCACAGAACAAACGGATTAGTGGAGAAATCAAGACATTCGCAAATAGACCTGTGGAGGACATTTCTTTGGTAAAAAGGTTTAATCTTTTTGTGTTTGAATACTTTTAATCTGTTTTTCAAGTTCTTCTAATTTTGATTGTATTTGAATAATTTCAGCTCCCAAATCATCAATTGACTCTTTCAAATCGAATAAAATAGATTCAATTCTCGACATAGTTACCCCTTATAAAATCCCTGCTTACTTAATACAGTTA
>JBBRWP010000316.1:0-3216 GCA_038249175.1 Acetivibrionales bacterium | reverse complement strand
AACCAATAGACCGTCTGGAATTAGCGTCGTTACTGGCTTCGGTCAAGGCGGAACTGGATGAAGAAATCACCACTGTCGCACGTGAAAACAACATGAAAGACGCGATGAAAAATCGTTTCTTCCATGACCTTTTCAGTGGGGGTCTGACGGAGTCTGAACTAACGGCAGGACAAGAGGCTGGATGGTTGGCTATGGGTGCGAAGAACTATTTGTCTGTTCTCATCGAAATTGACCTGCTACGTAATATGGCAGAAGAGGATCTGGAAAAGGCCAAAGCCATCCGAAACAGGGCCATTTCCATTGCACTGCAGATGGTTTCGGCTTTTCATTGCGGTTCTGTCTATGAAGAAGAACATGGTCTGATCGGTATCGTGTTCTTCAAGGAAGGTGCGCAAATAATAGCCAGTTTGGCAAACGCTCAGCTCAAGGAAATTTTGGACGCCATTGCAGCACAGACCGGCATGCAGGTAACCGCTGCTTTTGGAGGGGAAGTCACGCAAGTTCTCAAATTGCGACTTTCAAGAATGCAGGCCGAAGAGGCGTTGGGGAGGATCCTGTTTTCACGTGTCAACGAGAAGGTGGCCATCGGTGCCCATTTCAGCGGGCAGCCAGTCTGGGATGTGCGATGGTCTGGAAGCAATCTTCAGAATGCAATCGAGGTAGGAAATCAGTCCGAAATGTCTGCAGAAATTGACATGCTGGTTCAAGAAGTTTCAACACATTCCTCACCGGTTCTTCTTGCCAACACCATGGTTAATGCCATTCTGATGGATATCTCCAAAACCATACGGCATCGCAATGGCGGCATGGAAGCCTTCATGCAGGAAAACAGCATGAAGCGCATCAATACGCTGGAGGAAATGAAGCTATCCCTGAACGGAATATGCGTACAGGCAGCCAAAGTCCTCAGGGAGCTATCCAATCGCACCCACCCGAGGTTGATTGATCAAATTCTTGCGTACATCGATTCTCACTATACGGAGGACCTCACCCTCAAGGAGGTCTCACAGCAATTCTTCATGAACACCTCCTACCTGGGACAGCTTTTTCGGAATGCAACGAAAGAATCTTTCAATTTATATGTGAACAAGCGTAGACTCCAGGAAGCGAAGCGGATGATGATGGTGAAAAATATCAAAATGAGTACAATCATTGAAGCCATCGGCTACAAGAATACACAACACTTCTACAAGCAATTCCTAAGAATTGAGGGGATGACGGTGCAGGCGTACCGGAAGAGGGACCATTCGGCAGGGGAAGGTTGAAACAGGAAAAAATGGTTTTCGTAGTGTTTGGGTCATGTGTTGTGACAGTATCCTGATGCCATCCTGGTGTTATCTTCCGCAAGTGGGTCTGCAACATAAGTTGATAGACATATATAAATGTGAACAGGGCCGGCAATATAAGGTGATGGACATATTCATTAGCGAATGGGTTCTGAGGTCAATGTGACAACACTTTTGGGCGGCAGGGTAACTTTTCTGACACCATTTTCTTCGGAGACAATGCCGCCATCCTTTGCGTACGTTCCATCGATTGAAACCTGTGTCAGCCAGTCCCCGGAAGGTGCGCTACTGACTACGGCCATCACGGCTTTGTCCTGTTTGTTCAGCAGTTGCATCATAAAGGTGCCGTCCGGGCGCACGCCGGCAAAGGTGCCCAGCAAAGATTCATTCTCCGATTGACTGTCAACGAAAACCGTTCCCGGCTTTAGGGCGTTTACCATTTGCAGTGTAACAAGCCATGCCGGGTAGGGCGTAAGACTGGTGGACATGAGGGGGTAATCGTCCTGCAGTTCCCAGTATTCCAATACACTGGCACCGCTGAATTTTACAGTGCGGTAAAAGAGATTGGCCAAAAACCATGCGTTTTGCCAGGTGGGGAATTCTTCCGGGGTTTTCCATAAACCTGGGTTGTAGCCGAATTCACTGCAAAAAACGACTTTACCGCTTTCCAGCCCATAATCACGTATGGTAGACAGCATTTTATCGGAGATGGCCGACGAATTCCAGGCATGGAAGGATATTGGTCCAAGAAAATGAGCAATATCCGTTGCAGCCATCATTTTCTTGGCATAATCTACGGTTGGTGTGGGCAGGCTGACGTCCCCGATTAAGAATTTTGTGGGCAGGCCGGCCTTTTCAAAGAGGGGACCAACCGTTCGTACAAATTGAATCATGCTGTCCGCACCCATCAGCACGTTCACGCCAATGTCCGGTTCATTGAAGCTGAAATAGTCAAATGTGACGCCGTAAGCCTCTTTGGCATAGAGCATATATGCAACAAGGGATTCGCCGGCCTCAACCATCATTTCATCTAGAATGATACCGCCTGTTTGCCCCGGTTCACCCTTCACCAGCCAGTAAGGCACATTCCAAATAGAGGCCGTCATCACTTTTGACCCGTATTTTTCGCGCATATCCCGGCACATTTCTAAGACGCTGTTAATCCGTCCGGTTTTTATAAAGCCATCCGGATTCATTTTGTTGGGATCCTTGTTATCGTTTTCCGGCTCCCAAAAGTCCAGGAGAATGGGTACTCGAACATATTCCGGACGTAAGGTTTCCAGGGTATACGTTCCGATGCTGTCATTGGCATCATCGTTCCACATGCCCTTGCAATAATTTCCACCAAAACCCAGGAAGGTTTGGTAGGTCTTGCTTGTATCTACAGTAACCTGCATTTCTTTGATCGCCGGTGTGGGTTCCGGTGCCGGTGTGGGTTCCGGTGTCGGCGCCGGGCTTGGTGTTTCTGATTCGGTAACCTCAACAGTGACTGAAGGAACCACAGTTTCGATCGCTGAGGATGAAGCTGCAGCTGAAGAACCGGGGTCTGTTTTTACTCCGGAGCAGGCAGTGAAAAACATCACAAGGACAAGCATCACTATTATTAATATTAATGGTAAATAACAAGTTCTTTTATAATGACGACAGGTCAAAGAATTCGCCATGTTTCATCCGGTATCCTTTCTTACCAATTTGCTCCAGGCCTTCTATAAAAGGAACGGGGTCAGCCGTATTTTCGGCGAACATACCATAATGATTCGGTATACCAATTTTGGCTGATACGCGCTCTGCGAGTAAAAGTGCTTCATCAATGTTCATGTTGCCCCACTTGCCGTTGATGCAGGTAAATAGAATATCGCAGGTAATGCCTTTGCCAACATCTTCAGTAAATTCAGAGTCGCCTGTAAAGTAGACGGTCAACCCATCGTTT
>JBBRWP010000315.1:0-3223 GCA_038249175.1 Acetivibrionales bacterium | reverse complement strand
TTAAAACCATGAATTGCACGGGAACGAACAAATTTCAATGAAAAGGTACCCACAAAGTTGTTTATAAGTAATCCAGCAACAAGACTTCGCAAGCAAAGCAAACGGCATATGTAGAACAAGATCCTTTTTTTTGGAAATGGTTGTATCATTCACGAAAGGAAGTGCCCAATCAATGGACGATTACACGGGATCAACAAGAGAGCCAATGCTCGATATGTTCATTTTCGAATCGAACCAGCTGCTGGAGCAGCTGGAAGAGATACTGCTGACTGCAGAAAAAGCAAAGGTACTGAAAAAAGAGAGCATCAACGAAATTTTCAGAATTATGCATACCATCAAAGGCTCCTCGGCCATGATGATGTTTTCGCCGATTTCAACCTTGGCCCATGCGGTAGAAGATTTGTTCTTTCATATTCGGGACCATAGCGAAGAAACGTATGATTATCCGGCAATTTGTGACCTGGTCTTGCGTGCGGCAGATGCATTGAAAGAGAAAATACAACAAATCGAAGCCGGAGAGACCCAACTGGAAGAGAATGCTGAGGCTCTGAAAGTGGCCATTCGTGAATTTTTACAAGGCATTAAAGGGTCAGCTACAAACAATCTGCCGAATAAAAAAGCAGATACAAGTGTTAAGGCAAAACAGTATTACATCAGCAATTATGACTTAAAAAAAGATGATGCGCTTCAAAAGTACCACGCTGAGGTACACTTTGATGAAGGCTGTGAAATGGAAAATATCCGGGCATATTCCATGGTTTTTGGCTTACAGGAAAAATGTATGGAACTTTTCCATTTGCCGGCGGACCTGGTTGGTGATACCGATGCTACGGCAACCATTGTTGCTAATGGCTTCAACCTTTGGTTTTCTTCTAAAACAGCGGAATCGGAATTGTCTGAAATAATCAATGGAGCCCTGTTTGTCAAAAAAGTAACTTTGGTAAAGATTGAGGAATTTCCACAAAGCATAAGTCCTGAAGCGGCTTTGCCGGAAACACTATCAAAAAAGAAACCGAGTATTGTTATGCCGGACACCATTGGTTCACCCGCCGAATCAGAGCCTGACAGCAACGGTATGGCTGATATGGATATGAAAGAGGTTCGCGAGAGCATTACAAAATCCATCAAGAGCAACATTATCAATGTGAATGTGCAAAAGCTGGATATGCTGCTCGATCTGGTTGGTGAAATTGTTATTACGGAATCCATGGTTACCCGATGCCCGGAACTGGCCGGTTTACAGCTGGACGCCTTTCATAAATCTGCCAATCAGCTGCGCAAACTGACCGATGAGCTGCAGGATGTGGTTATGTCCATTCGCATGCTGCCCATTGCCAATACATTCCAAAAAATGCACCGTATCGTTCGCGATATGAGTAAACAGCTGGGCAAAGAAGCAGAACTGATTTTGCTTGGCGAAGAAACGGAAGTGGATAAAAACCTCATTGACAAATTGGCAGATCCCCTGATGCACCTGGTACGCAATGCCATGGACCATGGCATTGAAAGCTCGGAAGGCCGTACGGCAAGCGGAAAATCTGTTAAAGGGAAAATTATATTAGAAGCCCGCAATGATGGCGGTGAAATTTGGATTAGCATCAAGGACGACGGAAAAGGCCTTGATAAAGAACGCATTCTGGCAAAAGCACGGGAGCATGGGATTACCGCAAAAACAGATGATGAACTGACAGAAAAAGAGATATTCGGCTTTATATTATTGCCGGGATTTTCCACAAAAGAAAGCGTATCCGAATTCTCCGGCCGTGGTGTCGGGATGGATGTGGTCAGAGAAAACATTACCCGCATGGGCGGGTCCATTGCCATCGACAGCACAAAAGGCAAAGGAACAACCATGACCATCCGCATTCCGCTGACCCTGGCCATCATTGACGGCATGCAGGTTGCGGTTGGAGACAGCGGATACATCATTCCAACCATGGCCATACGTGAGTCACTCCGTGCAGAAAAATCACAGGCCATCAAAGACACAGAAGGCAACGAGTTAATTATGATACGGGGCGAGTGCTTCCCTATGATTCGTCTGCACAGACTGTTCGAGGTGGAGCCAAGGACCAAAATGCTGGAAGAAGGCATTATTATTGTGATACAGCACGACGGTGTATCGGTTTGTTTGTTTGCGGATGAACTCCTTGGGGAGCAGCACGTTGTGGTTAAACCATTGCCGGCTTACTTTAAGCAAATACGCGGCATATCCGGGTGCACGATATTAGGGGATGGCAATATCAGTTTAATCCTGGATGTGGGCACGATAAGCGAATAAAAATGGATTCTAATTACAAGAAAATCCTTTACATCATCACGGCCAACAACACGATAAACGAATAAAATATTAATTTCAATACATGTACTTGTCATAAATTACGAAGGATGTTTACGAATAAAAGGCAAATAAGCGATAAGGTTATCAAGGAGGATTGTTATGGCTGAAGTAATGCAACAGTGGGATGAACTGGAAGACACCCAGAAAGGAAAGTACCTGACGTTTGCGGTCGAAGATGAAGTTTATGGCATAGAAATACAATATGTCACAGAAATCATTGGCATTCAACCTATTACAAAGGTACCGGATTCCAGCACCTACATCCGCGGCATCATCAATTTGCGCGGAAAGATTATCCCCGTCATGGATGTACGCTTGAAGTTCAAAAAAGAGAGTATTCCCTACAACGACAGGACGTGCATTGTGGTCGTGGACATTGGAACCATGCAGATTGGGATGATTGTAGACAATGTGGCCGAGGTCATTGATATTGCGGATGAAAACATTGTACCGCCGCCGAATACAAAAAGCGGGTTCAACAATCGTTTTATCATGGGCATCGGCAAGGTTGGGGCGGATATCAAACTGATTTTAGACTGCAAGAAAATGGTAACCGGCGACGATATGGAAGTGATGGCAAACATGGTCTGAATGGATGAAGGAAAAGTATGGCCGACTGTAACACGAGGATATGTCATCGCATCCGTCTGTAAGCCACAATACAATTGCTTACAAAACAATTGCTTACAAAACAATTGCCTACAAAACAATTGCCTACAAAACAATTGCTTACAATACAATTGCCTACAATACAATTGCCGACAATACAATTGCCTACAAAGAAAGAAAGCATTGGAGGAAAATCATGGCATTCACCTATTTTTTCAGGGATATGCAAACCATAGAAATGATTCGGGATGTAGCCCTGCCGATGTTAAAGTC
>JBBRWP010000314.1:0-3234 GCA_038249175.1 Acetivibrionales bacterium | reverse complement strand
TCCAAATTGTGTCCGTCCACCGGTCCAAAATACCGAAATCCAAAATCCTCAAAAAGCATGGATGGCAGCAGTGTGCTTTTGAGCACGGTTTTTAACCAATGCAAGAGCCGGTGAACAAGACGGCCGGCCGGTAATTTATCCGCCAGTTTGCCGGCTTTTTGATGGGCTTTGTTATATGCAGGCTTCGTGCGCAGTAAACTCAAATAGCGGGAAAGTCCCCCGACATTTTCGGAGATGGACATGCCGTTGTCATTCAAAATGACCAAAAGATTGGTTTTCCCAATGCCGGCATCATTCATGGCTTCCAGCGCCATCCCACCGGTCAGAGCACCATCGCCAACCACGGCAATAATGTGGTTGTGTTCACCTTTTAAGTCCCTGGCCCGGGCCATCCCCAGGGCAGCCGAAATGGCGGTGGAACTGTGGCCGGTGTTGAAGGCATCGTGTGGGCTTTCTTCGCGTTTTGGAAAGCCGGAAATGCCATTTTTTTTCCGCAAACTGTCCATTTGATCCAAACGACCGGTTAATATTTTATGCACATAGGTCTGATGGCCGACATCCCAAACAATGCGATCTTCCTGTGAATCGAACACATGGTGTAAGGCAAGTGTCAACTCGACCACACCCAAATTGGACGCCAAATGCCCCCCGCCTTTGGAAACGATAGAAACAAGGGTATTCCGCAATTCCTTTGCCAAATATTCCATATCCTTAATTGAACTGTTTTTTATCAACGCCATCGGTTTCTTAGAATGGATGAACTCCGCTGCGTTTTTTTCTGTCGTACTCAAACAGATTCCTCCGACTTTGATCGTTTAGATTTGCTGTTTTTCGATTGGTCTGCAAAAAGCGCCAAGAACCGACCCACTTGAAAAACAATATAGTTGCTGTTCTGAATGCCGAAATTTTTTCCAAAAGCTTTACCACCAACGGTCATCGCAGCAATCACAGCGCCCATCAACGTTTCAACCCATGTGGTATCATTCATCTGTGCAAACATTCGAAAGACGATGGCCGCACCGGCGCTGCCGCTGACGACACTGCAAATGTCCCCAACCACATCATTACAGATGCTCGAAACCCTGGAAGCGTTTCGAATGAGCATAATAGAATGCCGTGCCCCCGGCATTTTCCGGGAAGCCATCGAGTGAAAAGGGGTTTCTTCTGCTGCTGTAACCGCAACCCCGATAGTATCAAATAAAATACCCACAACAATGATAATCACAACGACAAATAACGCCCATCCCATATTCACCCGAGCAAACAAACTGCTGGACATCAGTAGAAGCCCAACCGAGAGGGAGAAAGAAAGAACCATAATCATCAATGACCAGGTTGTGTGTTTTTTCCCCAGACCGCCTTCACGCTTAAACGGGATGGTTTGTGTAATGGCCTTACGGTGTTTGTCCCGTTGGACCATGTAATCCCGTTCCATTTTTTTATCCTGTAAAGCCATGTTTTACCTATGCCGTCCTCTTCGTGTTGGCATAAAACTTGCTGCAAATGCTGCGCATTTACAGATTTTTACCCCATGCGCCTTTTTTAAGGTCGTATAAAACTTACAGAAAATGTTGCACATTTTCAGAGTTACAGCCATGCCGTTCTCTTTGTGCTGGCATAAAACTTGCTGAAAAAGCTGCACATTTTCAGAGTTACACCGTATCATATCGCCTTGATATCGTTTCTAAAATTATAAAAAAACAGAATGACGGCCTTCCGAGTAAATTTTGCGTCATAGGTCAGGTAGGTTTTCCCCAATCAAGGCCCGCCGTCACCGAACGGGTGGTTTCCCATTATCTCGTTTGCCGGGTGGTTGCCCACGCCGGAACCTGATTGCCACTCGAGTCCACACTGCAATCCCCGGAAAGTCTAAATACAGCCTAGAGGTTTTCCCCATGAGTCTTACTTGCTTCTAGCCTCTTTTGCAGAACTTTTTTCAGACAGCAATAATGCTTCTGTACCGGCCAGCACACAAACATCTGATCCATCATCCCAGAAGCCCCACGCAAGGCAGGCTACACTGTCCACAGCACCATGAGGGTACCGCAAAACAGGTTTCATCCCTCCTCGTAGTCAAGGCTTATAGTGCCAGGCACGCAGCCTATCTCCCACAATGAAGGGTCTCCGCGGCAGAGGGGTCGCGATCCTGCATGCCATTGCAAGCTGCCCCTAAACCTTAACTCCCAGCATAAGCCCATGACTGGGCGTCACAAGCCAACACCAGGAACTTCATCGATGTGCCATTTTACGGATTTTTAGGCCCGTCTTCGAAGCAAGCAGTACTGACTAGAATACTGCGTCATTCTGTTTTCACTGTCATTATAACATATTTTACGGGAGCTGAACCATGGGCAAGCTGAGGCTGCACCGACGTAAGCAGAAGACTGTAATACAGAAGCATTGCCACTGGGGCTTGAAAAAGTTGAGCTTGCGCCATAACCAGACAGAGGTCGCACCCTAGAATTGCAGAAGACTGTAATACAGAAGCATTGCCACTGGGGCTTGAAAAAGTTGAGCTTGCGCCATAACCAGACAGAGGTCGCACCCTAGAATTGCAGAAGACTGAACCACAGAAGCATTGCCATTGCAACAGCGAAAAGCTGTAAATTATCCGGAAGGTTAGTGCATGCGAGCAGCTGTATATTCTGCCATTTTTACTAGAAAATCAGCGTGGTGACCAAAAATAGAAAGGGCAGCAATACCTTCCTTTGTTGCCTTTTTCAGTGCTTCTTTAGCCCCTGCCAATCCAAGAAGGGACACATAGGTCTCTTTATCACTGCAGGCATCCTTGCCGGTCGATTTTCCCAAAATGCCTGATGTACTCTCCACATCCAGTATATCATCGCGTATCTGAAAACAGAGGCCCAGGCTATCCGCATAGTTTGATAAAGCAAGGCATTCTTCCTTCGAAGCCCCGCAAAGGATTGCAGACGCATCGATGGCAGCATGGATCAATGCGCCTGTTTTCATTTCATGCATCCGCTTCAGCCGTGACAGACGGTCTGCTGTCGGGTGCGCTGTCGCAGTATTGTTTTCAGAAGGTACCATAACCAGCACCTGGTCCGTAATCATCCCTTTTTCAGAAGAACTCCTGTCCACTTCCCGGTCACCGCTTATCTCTTTATCCGGCGGCATCATGTCCAGCACCTGGCCGCCAATCATCCCTTTTTCAGAAGAACTCCTGTCCACTTCCCGGTCACCGCTTATCTCTTTATCCGGCGGCATCATGTCCAG
>JBBRWP010000313.1:0-3235 GCA_038249175.1 Acetivibrionales bacterium | reverse complement strand
GATGACAGGGTAAAAATGTAGTAAGGGATAGCAGAATAAAAATGTAGTAAGGGATGACAGGGTAAAAATGTAGTAAGGGATAGCAGGATAAAAATGTGGTAAGGGATAGCAGGGTAAAAATGTAGTAAGGGATAGCAGGATAAAAATGTGGTAAGGGATAGCAGGATAAAAATGTGCCTGGATTGTGTAATTGGGATTGTAGTGAAAGAACAACGGTTTCGACTTAGAAGACGCTGAAATCGGAAGAAAATGACCGATTTCAAGCATAAATGAAGTGCTGAAGTGCTTATAATGCACTTTATAGTTGGCCGTGCGTTTGACATAGAACCAGATTGTTTTTGTGTATTTGCACGGCAATCATTCATAATAATGACCGATTTGAAAGGAGCAACAATGAAAATCAGCATCAATACGTATTCTGTCTACGGGGTTGCAGACCCGGCCGAAGCCTTTCCGGATATGGTACATCGCGGCTTCAATGGTTTTGAAATGTGGATGATCGAAGACAATGCGGTTCAACCGTTGGCCGATGCCATGAAAAAATACGGTATGACCCTGACCTGTTTTTGCACTGACTATTTTCAGTTAACGGACCCCGAAAAACGGCCGCTTTATTTGCAGGGATTGGCATCTGCCTTAAAAAAGGCAAAGGCTTTGGATTGCAAGGCGCTGATTACCCAAATCGGAGACGATACCGGGGCTGATCGTACCCTGCAACACAAGAGTATTGTTGACGGACTGAAAGCCTGCTTGCCCATGCTTGAAGCAGCAGGGGTTACCTTGATGGTAGAACCCTTGAATACCGTGAAAGACCATATTGGCTACTACCTGCATGATTCCAATGAAGGGTTTGATATTGTTCGTGAGGTGGGACACCCTAATGTGCGCCTGCTTTTTGATATTTACCATCAGCTGCATATGCAGGAACCAGTTCTAGAGCGAATTGCAGAGGGATTTGATTTGATTGCCCACTTCCATGTGGCCGGTTTTCCGGAGCGGGACGAAAAGATTTTTGAGAATTTCGACTATAGAAAAGCCTTTGAAAAAATAGATGCAAGCAAATTTAAAGGCTATGTTGGTATGGAACTGTTTCCGAAGAAGGGACAGCATACGGCATTTCTGGATAGTTTACAACAATTGACAGGAGGAAAAGGTTATGCAAATCATTGAACTAAACCGAAATTGGCGGTTTAAAAACAGTACCGCTTCTAAAAATTTAAAAGAAAGCGAAGGTTGGAAGACTGTAGACCTGCCACACGACTTCAGCATAGAACTGGACCGTTCAGAAGACACAACCGGCGGCGGTTCCAATGCACACTATCCCGGTGGGATTGGCTGGTATGAAAAGGAATTGGATGTACCGGAAGCTTGGCTGAAACAGGCACTTGTTTTAAATATTGAAGGCATCTATATGAACAGTGCCGTATATGTCAACGGTCATTTGCTGGCACGACAGCCTTATGGCTACACGTCTTATCAGGTGAACCTATCCGGTTGGCTGAAAGCTGGAAAAAACAAGATAAAACTTGAGTCTAACAACGCCGGCATGGCGAATACCCGTTGGTATTCCGGGTCTGGAGTGTACCGACCCGTGCAACTGCTGGTTTCAGACAAAACACACGTGAATCCATGGGATATTACCATTATAACGCCCATTGCTTTAGAGAAAGAATCAAAAGTTGTGGTGAAGACCCGTGTGAACCGCCAAAGCAGGGAAGTCAATGGGATTCCGGCGGCGTTATTAACACTGGATACACGTAAGGCTGAAAATGCAGAAGATTTGGGTTTTCTCTATGAAGAAGTAGTAAAAAAGGTAGCTGAAAGTGAAGGGGATACCAGGGATTCGGATGTTTCTTTTGCAGATGACGCACTCGTTGATGTCGTCGTGCTAAGGCATACAATTCTAGCAAAAGATCGGGTTGTTGCCACACATGAAGAAAAAATGATGCTTTTATTGGGCGACAGTCTGAATTTAGAAAACACTTTTATCATTCCGAATGCACGTTTGTGGACGGTTGAAAATCCTTTTTTGTATGAATTAAAGACAGAGATTATCCGTGGGAATGAAGTGATTGATACAAATCGAACAAGTTTTGGTATCCGTACAGTGTCTGTCGGATTTGAATCCGGATTACTTCTCAATGGGCAAAAAATAAAGATGAAAGGTGGCTGTGTTCACCATGATTGTGGGTTGCTTGGAACTGCAGCTTATGCACGGGCTGAGGAACGAAAAGTTGAGCTGTTGAAAGCCAGTGGTTATAATGCGGTACGTTGCGCCCACAATCCACCATCCGTGGCGTTTTTGGATGCCTGCGACCGCCTGGGGATGTTGGTCATTGATGAAGCGTTTGACTGTTTCCGCTGCGGGAAAAACCCGGGTGACTACAGTCTATCTTTTGAAGACTGGTGGCAACGGGATATGTTGTCGATGATTTTCCGTGACAGAAATCACCCCAGTATTGTGCTTTGGTCTACCGGTAATGAGATTATTGAACGCAACGGTACCTCCAATGGTGCGGGGTGGTCAAAAATACTGGCGGATTTTGTCCGTCGTATTGACGACACAAGACCTGTAACAAATGCCCTCTGTGATTCCTGGCAAAATTGGACAGGTGATGTTTCCGTAGATCAAAAAATGACACTTTGGGAACTCGAAACGGAAGGTTTTGCAAGTGCTTTGGATGTTGTTGGGTATAACTATCTGCTCTACCGCTACGAACACGATGTTTCAAGGTATCCAAACCGTATCATTTGCGGTACGGAAACCTTCCCGAAAGATGCATTTGATTATTGGGAAGCGACGGAAAAATACAGCCATATCATTGGTGATTTTGTTTGGACAAGTTTGGATTATTTAGGAGAGTCCGGTATTGGCCATGCGCATTACGGTGATGACAAAGATCCGGGCACACCATTTCCATGGCACCAGGCCAATTGCGGGGATATTGACATCTGTGGAACCAAACGCCCGCAATCCTACTACCGTGATTGCATCTGGGGTATTTCAGAAAAGCCCTATATAGCCGTTTTGCACCCTGATAATTTTGGTAAAAAAGAAACCCTTTCACAATGGGGCTGGCCGGATGTTTCGGCCAACTGGAACTGGAATGGATTTGAGGGCAAACTGGTTAAGGTGGATGTGTATAGTCGGGAAGAGGAAGTGGTACTGTTCCTGAATGGCGTAAAAGTGGGTAGAAAGCCTGCCGGAAAGGCCAACAAGTACCTGGCCTCTTTT
>JBBRWP010000312.1:0-3270 GCA_038249175.1 Acetivibrionales bacterium | reverse complement strand
GGTTGAACCCGAATGTGTTGAGTGGGGTGAAGGATGGGAAGGTGGAGTTTTTCTTTTTCTCATCAATGGAAGAGTTTTTGAAAACGGGTAAAACGAGAAAATGGCCGGGTTATCTTGAAGAACCTCTGGATAGTCAGTTTTATTCTGTTGTGAAACATATGGCTTACTACACTGAAAAAAACAATACAACGGCTACAGTAGGTTATGATCCATATGATGGTGGCATTATCGAGTACAGTTTTGTTTCAAAACCTTACTGGAAAGGCTATGGGAATAACTTGAGCTTTTCTGTCGATATATCAAGTGTTTCAGCGCCAGATGATATTATTGGTCTTAATTTACCAGAAGCTAAAGGGAAGAATATCAAGTATGACTGGTATATCCGCGCTTTGTTTACGGATGATGATCGTCCTCCAAGCGGAGTAAATGATACACCTGTTTGGTTTGATAAGTCAGTAGATAAAAATGTACAGATACTCAGAACCTTATGTATTGACCTTTATGGTAAAGAAAAAGGCAATGCATTTTGCGATTTTATGGTTGATTATTATGATAAAGCGCATAAAACATTTGATTTTACAAAGCTAAAGTACACAGCTTATCTTCCTCAGCTTGGTGCTAATGTATATATTGATTACCCAGATGCATGGAATCAAATGCATTTTTATGTAGGGGAAATAGGTGATCAATAATGAAGAATCTAACCGTTTTTTTTCTTTTGTTATTTGTATTTGGATTTTGTCTACAGTCAAGCGCAGAAACTTTCAAAGATGCAACAAAAGAATCGTATACCAGTGTTCAAAAGAAATCATTGAATGACAAATATCAGTTAAACGAATTTTCCTTATATAAGTATTATATGGCTTCATATGGAAATCCTGCATTGATTCCCATTAATAAATTTATGAATGATCAAGCTGGATGGATGACCAAAACAAATGAATCAACCCAACATGGTGAGTATCAGTATGTCGGGTATACACATAGTGAACTTCCTCTTACCAACGACCGTTGGTTTTCATCACCAGGAAAACTCGGAAAAACATTCAATCAGAACTATTCCGGTGTAGACTGGCATGTTGTGAATGATGTCCAAGGGTCTGACGTTTCACCATCTGCTTTTTGGAAAAAGTTATCGAGCAATGAAGAAAAATATTCATATATCACCAACGCCCCACTCTTCGATTCCGACCACCCGTCCCGCGGAGAGTCCCCGACCGGCTTTTCACTTGCAACTCTCTTGCCCAATAACCAGTTCATAACCAAAAGTTATCTGCTCTCAGAACCTACACAATTCGAAGACGGTGCTGTGTACCTACGTTACACGCAGAACGGCCACACCGACTACAACACCGTGCAAATCCCGGCTTTGCCTCGCGTGGCATGCCTTCTAAGCGCCACGGCGGATATTATGGCCGTGGAACGAGGAAAAACAGCCAATATCACGGTCACCATTGATACAAGTAAGAGTTATGCCCTAATCTACCATAAAGAACAGCCATCTGAAATCAGTAAACGAACCTATTGGGCCGAGCCAGGGAGTGTTTCGGCTGCCAGCATCGGTAAAGAATCAACGAATGGTATCTACCGCATAACCGTTCCGAATGTGTCCCCGAATTCTGTCATTCAGGTAAAGGCTTCTGTTTTCAGCCAAAAAGTAGCAGATATGCACCAACCGGCAATAGACACCGAATCTGTAAAAATTCCAATCGGAGAATTCGTTCCACCACCGACAGCGGACATTGGCAACCTTTCCGGCACAACACTGGATGCCAATGGTGGAGCGCTTTTGCGTGCAAATATACGTGGTCATGAAAACTTTGATGTGGGGAAAGGCATACCGACTTCGGAAAGCCTTTATGCGCAGGTGAGTGGAAAAGAATACCTGATAAAGCAGGATTTCAATCAGGTATCCGGCACCGTGAATTATCAGGTCGTTGTTACACATCCAGTTCCGGCCGCCCCAATCGCTCCAAACAATCCACCAGACCCAAACAACCCGGTTGACCCACCTATTCCATCAACACCAGCCCTCACCACCACAACGGTTTCAGTCAGCCGATCCTACTCATTCTGGGAAGTCAACCAATTGGAAGTCTACGCTTTGGATTCTGCAACCCTGAAAAGCAACGTTCTGCCCACTGGAACGCTTGTTTTAAAGCCGACAATATCAGCCGCAGGATACCACACCCCAACGGTTGATCTCCTGCACAACAGCAACGATCTGTACACATACCATATCCAACAAGGAAGCCTCAGTCGGACAGCAAGTACCGCGTCCTCAGATGCCGCAGCCATACAGCAGGCGGCAGAAGCCGCTGTGTCTGCTATTCTTGTTCGGAATGATCGCCTTGTTATCAATGGGCAAACGGCCATGGATAGCACACAGGTTTTGGCATCCGGTCCAAGCCCAAGCCCGGCTGTACCAGGCATGTTGTCGGGAGATGCACTTTATAAAACTGGCATAACCATTCCAAACACCGTAACCAATGCCACTTACCCAAGCACCGGAACTCTTCGTTATGTCAGAATGACTCCCGCTGTTAACCCGACAGCACAGACGGCCATCGAACAGGCCATTGACAACACTAAGACGAACACGGTTTCAATACAAACGCCGGTTGCCCTTTCCGCCGCTTTGGTTTCTGATGAAGCCCATAACCAGAGCGTTTCATTGGATGCCACCCGTGCATCTGTGGTCCTGGGAAGACCTTTTGCCATTGCACTGTCTAACGCAGGCAACCATTTAGCAATCCCCGGATATGGGACGCAGGACTACGGGAAATATGTAAAAGACCGTGAAATACGACTTTCTTTTGATGCCTACACAGCCGAGCTTTATAATGGCACCTTTCTGCAAGCCGGCATATGGCACAAACTCACTGCTTTGGGTTTGCCAACAGGCACCGAAAGGATAGAACTTTATGTGCCAACGTGGGTGCAGACAGGAAAGCACACCGTAGAAGTGCGCACTTTGGCCGTGAACGACACATACAATGGAACGAAGTCGACGAATGCGATGGCTGCGCTTACCACTGCACGCCTCCCTCTTGCGGGCACACCTTTTCTTAGTGGTTCTCTGGCATCCGCCGGTATCACAAACCTGCAACCTGCATCCCATACGGTTTCTATGACCATTCCTGTCTCTGTTGTTGGTCGGCTCTACGACTTTCAGGTGACGGATGTCGAAGACCCCATGTGGGAAACTTTCTTTCATACAGCCAAAGGCAGTCCGGCTTCCACCGGCAATCGTTTTTATACTGGAACCAG
>JBBRWP010000311.1:0-3283 GCA_038249175.1 Acetivibrionales bacterium | reverse complement strand
TTCAGTTATTTGCACGTCCAATGTAGATGATTTGTTGGAAGATCCTGAAATCAGTATTGTCGTTGAGACCATTGGAGGCTATGAACCAGCATTTACCTTTGTCAGCCGGGCACTGCGGAACCGCAAGCATGTGGTCACCGCCAACAAGGCCCTCATTGCAACCCGTGGCGAAGAACTGTTTCGCATTGCGCAGGAAAACGGCGTGGATCTTTTATTTGAAGCGAGTGTCGGCGGCGGCATTCCCATTATCAAGGGATTGCGGGAAGGACTCATTGCCAACCGCATCCAGAGTATCATCGGTATTTTGAACGGCACAGCCAATTACATTCTTACAAAAATGAATCAGGAAGGGCTGAGCTTTGCTGAAGCATTGTCACAAGCACAGCAGAAAGGCTTTGCTGAAGCGAACCCGACGCTGGATGTCAGCGGAATGGACACGGCACATAAACTGGCTATCTTAGGGTCTCTTGCATCCGATACACTAGTGCCTGTAGACAAAATCTATGTTGAAGGCATTACAGGCATTACGGATATGGATATTTCGTTTGCAAAGTCTCTGGGTTATGTTGTGAAACTGCTCGCCATTTGCCGTCAGGAGGAAAATGGTCTGGATCTGCGTGTTCACCCCACCCTTGTACCGACAGCACACCTTCTGGCATCGGTCAGCAATGAATTAAATGCGGTATTTGTTCAGGGTGATTTTGTTGGCAGCACCATGTTTTATGGTCCCGGTGCCGGAGAGCGTCCGACGGCCAGTGCCATTGTCAGTGATATTGTGGATTTGTCACGGGATCTGCTGCTGCAGGAAGGTGAAAAATACAGCAACCGTGGTGTCAGCCTGACGAAACATGTCAAACTGTTGCCGATAGAAGAAGTGGTGAACCGCTTCTATCTGCGCTTCAATACAATGGACGAACCTGGCGTATTATCAAAAATCTCAGGTGCGTTGGCAGAAGAAGGCATCTCCATCGCTTCCATGGTCCAGCTTGAATCAAAAGAATGCGACCATTGTGTGCCGATTGTCCTGCTGACGCATGAAGTGTCAGAAAAAGCCATGGGCAAGGCTTTGAAGGAAATTGAGGGTTTTGATTTCATTGTGGACAAATGCCTGATGCTGCGTATTTTCCAATATTAACGGCTCTTTCTCAAAGCTGATGATATAATCCATCGATGGGAAATTGGATTGATTGAAGCGCCTGATACGAATGTATTACGTGGTCAACACTTTCGGAAAACATATCTACGCAATACACTAACCCCTGTCTTTTAAATCATACATTGCGATGATGTATGGGTGATCAGGACTATATTCCGTCAAAGGTTTACCTTTTGCAATCCTGCCAATCGGTCTTATATCTCTGCCCGGGTGATCAGTGGCCGCATCGCCAAGGTCTTTCCTGCATTCATGAATCTTTTTCATCAGCAATGCAACTGTATCTGGATTTTCATCAAAAACATTATTTGTTTCGCCAATATCTGCCTCAAGATCATAGAGTTCATTAATCTCACTGCCGGATTTTCGGACATGCAGTTTCCATTTGCCGGACCTTACTGCTTCAAGATCATCACACAGGTAGTAAAAAAACGCATGGTGAGGGGATACTGCATCTTTTTTGTCAAACATAAGGGAACGGATATCCTTTCCGTCGATGACGTGGTCTTTTGGTATATTCCCGCCTGCGATTGCAGCAAACGTCGGCAGGAAATCCATGGATGCTGTGAGCTCGTGGCATTCCGACCCTGCCGGGATCGTTCCTGGCCAGTACATGATGCAAGGAAGTCTCATGCCGCCTTCCCAGGTCTGTCCTTTGTATCCTCTAAGTGGTTGGTTGCTGCCACCCTCATCCCTCGCCCTTGAACCATTGTCTGAAGTGAAAATGACAAGGGTATTGTTTTCGATGCCGTTTCTTTGTAACTCGTCAAGGATAACGCTCACAGACCAGTCTACACATTCCACGGCCCCCCCATATCTGCCATTTTGTGATTCTTCCAAAAACCTTTTTGGGGGATATATCGGAACATGTACATACATATGCGCAAAATAAAGGAAGAAAGGCACATCCTTGCTGTCTCGAATAAAACGCACAGCTTTTTCAACATATCTTTCAGTAAGCGCTGCCTGGTCAGGCTGTTCCTGTATCACTTCTTCATCCAGGAGCAATGGCAGTGGCGGATACTGTACTTCCCATCCAGCTTGCCTTCCCATGTCATTGCTGTAAGGAAGGCCGTAATAATGATCAAAACCATGTCTAGTAGGCAGGAATTCAGGCTGATCGCCGCAATGCCATTTGCCGATATGCATTGTCGCATAACCCTGCTCTTTGAGCATGGAAGGAATCGTCGTTTCATCTGGATTGAGACCTATCGGATCACCTGGAAAGAGCACCCATTGACCGCCAAAGCTTCCGAAGCCTATTCTTCGGGGATAGCATCCTGTCATCATGCCGCCACGTGAAGGAGAACATACGGGAGACATCATGTAAAAATCAGTAAACCTCATCCCCTGTTCTGCCATTTTATCTAGTGCCGGGGTCTTGTTTAGTGTGGATCCGTAACATGTCAGATCGCCATAACCGAGGTCGTCACAATTGATCAGTATGATATTCGGTTTCTTATCCATTGTTTTAATCCTTTCAGCGAGTTGCATTTTTATAGCTGTTTTCGAGATATTTGGAGAATCGCCGTTTTATTCCGATTTTATTATCTTTTTATATAACTTATATCCCAAAACACGGATGATGTTCTATCACTTTCATTTTATCACTTTCACATGAGTGGAAACAAAAAAATATGGCATCGATTATGTTTGTACAAGCCAAATAAATGAGATCTTTTGCGGACATCGTTGTTCAAAACAAAGTGGCTGAAGCTGTCCTTGGAGAGTCTGACGGTAATATCGGTCGGGTTCGCTTTGTTTTTCCATAACTTTTCAACTTTTCAAACAAGCTGAACTTGCTTCGATAATTGCGTGCCTTTGTCACGAATCCGCATTCTTGGAATGATAAGTAGCAGCAATTCCTCTCGCGAGGCTTTATCAATTCCATGAAATCGTATATAATCATCGCAAGGAAAATGCATAGCATTTTCAGCAAATTTTGTGCATACACGACGAGGAAGGCATAGCTATAAACCTAGTGGTGATGAACAGAATGACGGAACAGTTTCATTCTACAAGAAACTTGGTGCAGCACCCATGGTTGAGTGGATGGGATACAGGGTAAGTGAAAAACTTGAAGAGGAGGGCTATTTATGAACACAAAACTACCTGCCTGGGATCCATTTT
>JBBRWP010000310.1:0-3284 GCA_038249175.1 Acetivibrionales bacterium | reverse complement strand
GTTCGGAACACAATGCCGATACCGTCGATTTTGAGAAGCTTGTTCCGCAAAGAGCTATGCCGAAAGGAATTTACACCAACATTTTGGACTTGACTGAATTTAGGATTTATTCAAACAATCATTATTGCAGTTTTTTTATGTTCTTGCCAGCACGCTTTGTCCAACATCTGACAACGTCTTTTGACCACATTCTACCATATATGATGTCCAACATTTGTTAACACGAGAGCAGATTAACCCAATATTTCCGCTAACCTGCTCTCCTCATCTGTACATTCTACTACGCCAGCTCGCTTTCGATAATATCTCTGACCATGTGATCGTCAATAATCTTTTTCTGATTCTGAGCGCCATAGATCAGGCAACTTGTACAAACTTTGTTTACGACCCTTGCGCATCCTCCAGAGTAACGATAGATTTCATCCAGAGCGGCCTCGCTGAATATTTCATTATCGACGCCTGCATATGCGAGGTGATGGTGCACATATCCGCCAACTTGTGACCGATCGTAATGCATCAATCTGCATTGAACGTCAATTCGTTGTCGGATTGCGGTGTATGATTGAAGCTGAAGTTTATCCCACAACTCATTTTGACCTACGAGGACAAGACCCAACGGACTTTTCGCATCCATTTTGAAGTTCAGCAGAAACCGCACTTCCTCAAGCATCTCCCGATCCATCAGATGAGCTTCATCGATGACCACGATAGGCTGAGTATGATGAATGACATTCATGATCTCTATCTCCCGATGGAGCTGCCTTTTGGCGTCGCCTCTGTAAAACCTGGATTCACAGCCGAGTTGTTCCAGAAGCCCCCTGTAAAAGTGTCTCGGCGTTAGCTTGGAATCCGCCAGATACAGAAGCAGGAAATCTTTTTTACTCAGCTGTTCATTGAACTTGCGGATTACAGTTGTCTTTCCTGTCCCGCACTCTCCTGTAACGATAGCAAACAATTGCCTGTTGGCGGCATATTTGAGTCGATCGAGGATCTCGTCCATGGCAGGTGTGCTGTATAGGTTTCCGGCCGCAATGCTTCTCTCGAAAGGGGTTTGGATGAACCCGTAGAATTTCTCAAACATTGGGATCACCTGTCATTCCCTTGTAGGACAGGAGGCTTTTCTGCTTTCCGATGCGCTCCTTGTTCCGTTTGTCAGCGGCATCCAAGAGCCTCGATCTTCCTGTTTTCTTTACGGTTTCCAGACTTTTCGGTAGCTCCGGTCTCGGTCCGCTGTAGCTTCCGATCATTTGAATTCTCGCTTCGGTATCGGGAAAATTCTCACATTCAATCTTCAAAGATTCCAGAGAATCGGGATCGTAAATGATATCCACGGTTCTGCCGATTAAACCCAATCCATTCACAATCTCATATTTTTGGCCGTTGAAGCTCACGCAACCCGTCTTGTCTACCTTCCTGGATTCGCAGGAGAGAAAAGCATTGGCAATTTCAGCGGGATCCAGAAAGCGAATGGGGTTCGTGTCATTTTGAAACGCGGCCATCGGCGAAAGCCCATCCTTGAGAGCGGAGTGTGGCTTGTTCTGGTAGCATTCCTCCATCCAAACATGGTAGAGCCGGTTTAGACTCTCAAGACTCTTCGATTTTTGAAGCTGATATTCCGCCAAGAATTTATCGACCGTCTGGTTATATTTTTCCACCTTGCCTTTCGAACTTGCAGAGTATGGTTTCGTGTAAAGAAGCCTGATGTTAAGCTTCCCGCAGGCTCTTTCCATCCATTTCGTGCGGAATTGTTTCCCGTTATCGTAGTAAACCGCAGCCGGAGCACCGTATTTGAGCAGCGCCTTACGGAAGCAATCCTGAACGATCTTCTGATCCATCACCGGATAAATTTCGCTGTGCAGGATAAGGCGGGTGCAGTCATCGATAAAGGCGACCATGTAGGTCGGCTTTTTGTCGATATGTGTGGTGAACTTAATGTCCGATTGCCAGAACATATTCCTGTGGGGTTTCTGAAATCGACGGGAAGCCAGGGTCTTGTCGGAATTGTAAATTTTCATCTGTCTCGTACTGTATCCCTGCTTCGCCAGCTGATCCTGCAAGGTGCTTCTTTTGATCTCATCGGGTTTCACATGGTCTTCCCACTCCAAAATCTGAATGATCTGGGCAATGCTTCTCGACGGAACCTCTCTTCGGAGTTGAATCGCCTCCTGCAGGATCGTTTCCGGGATCGAATTTTCGATGACTCGCCCCTTCGTCTTTGGTTTCAGTCCTTCGAACCCTTCTTTTTCGTACAGCGCGATCCACCTGCGCATCGTCCTGTCTGAAAACAACGTTTTTTCACAGACACTCCTTCGCAGATAGAGCTTTTTGGCCTCATCGACTCCGTCTTCCAGCAAGGGGGTGATCATCTGGAGCCTCTTCACGGCGATTTCTTCCGCTTTTTGCTTGTTTTTCATGTGGCACTTCCTCCTGTGTTCTAAGATAGCACCACTTTAACAGGCTACTCAGCGGACAGGAACACCAACCGGGTATGTACGCCAATGATTCGTATTGACCGCCAATTGGACAGCTCTTTTCAGCCATCCGCTGTTTGGCGTACCATCGTCGGACCGGGGTCGGAGCAAAGAAAACGGAACTGCTTCCTCGCCATATTTCAGGCGACACGCGTCGATGCAATGCTGGAGATGCTTCAACATGGGATCAGACCACATCCCCAAACGCCTTATTGTGCTGGCCTCACAAGGCACATCATCGGTATGATTATCCAAAATCGCTTCAATCACATCGGTTTCGTATCGTTTGTAGGGAATGACGAAGTCGGGAAGTTCATGATGGATCTTTTTGCAGTGCTTGCAATACAGCCGTCGAATCATGAGGATAATGTGGTTTCCGTCCTTACGGATCAGGTGTCTTCGTCTGCTGCCAATCACAATACAAATTTGTTGGCAAACGGTGCAGACAGCCTTTTCTTTGCTCCTGATATGAAACATTGGGTAGAGACCTTGAATTCCATCGAAAATTTCGATATACTGACCATATTGTTTTTGGTTTGGGGCATTCTATGGTAAGGCTGATAACTTATCATGAAAAAAGGGATGCCCTTTTCCTTTCTTAAGAATATGGACAGTATATGCGACTAAAGCAGGACAGGCAAGACCGGTAGCTCAAGGAGATTGGATTAAGGCATTAACAGGAGATAAAAGATGGCGTTGGTCAAAAGAAACATATATACAAAATAAGCACCTTTTAGTTTTCAAGGAAACTAAAACCTCACCACTTTTGGACGAAAATGGTAATCAAGCTAAGTGCAATATCTATACAAAAAG
>JBBRWP010000309.1:0-3294 GCA_038249175.1 Acetivibrionales bacterium | reverse complement strand
TCCGGCGGGGACATGATGATGACCAATCGGGGGCAGCAGATGCTCAGCATTACCAATATGCAAAACCCGAGTGATACAGGAGATTTGAGTACAGACTCCCAGAAATATGTAAAAAAGGCAGAAAGTATGGTCGCTGATGCCCAACAGCAACAGGAAAACAAAAAAATGGAAGATGCGGCCAATAAAATAAGGGACATCATCGCAGAAAAAGGTTTGTCTGATAAAGTGAGTGTTGTTGAAGAAAAAGACTTTCTGATGGTGCGCCTGGATTCTGAAGTGTTTTTCAGCTCCGGCAAAGCAGAAATTTTGGATTCCGGCAAGGCTGTACTGGATGCACTGGCAGATGTACTGAACCTTCTTGAGAATAAAGATATTCTGATTCAGGGGCATACCGACAATGTGCCCATCAATACAGCCCAGTATAAATCCAACTGGGAGCTGTCCACAGCCCGTGCCACCAATGTGGTTCGTTATGTTGTAGAAACCCAAAAAATGGACCCTTCGCGGCTGACGGCAACAGGAAATGGTGAGTTTAGACCCATTGGAGATAACAATGCAGCGGAAGGCAGACAACAGAACCGACGGATTGAGATCAAAGTAATACGGTAATGACAAGATGAAACTTTGAAAATCATGGTTTTCGAAGGGGCTTGCAGTTTGTTCTCAGTTCTGTATATAATGAAAACCGCCGGATTCTCCGGAAAATGTTCACTTTGGAGGTGCAGACATGGCAGATTTTTGGGACACCGAGGAATTGCTCGGTAAATTTGTAAAGAATACAAGAGAAGAAATACAGATAAAAAAGGTGTCCAAGAACACAAGAGAGTATATTGATATCCGCACATTTTGGTTTGACAGCAAAGCAGATGAGTTTAAACCTAGCCAAAAGGGTGTTGCAATTCCGCTGGAATTTGCCGGGGAATTAAAATCGGTGCTGGACCTGTTGGATCAGTAGGCCTGTTGATTGCATAAGCTTTGTGGTGTCTGTGCTGAACATGGGCACCATAATGGCTGATTGCTCCGGCATACCCTATAGGAATATTAGGAAAAATCATTGGCTTGGGAGGTTATTGCCGTGGCTTATAAAGTATTTCAGTCTGTGGTGTTGCGCATACGGGAAACCATAGGAAATGATTTTGGCGTAACAGATGCGACAGGAACAGTTCTTGCGAGTTCGAACGAAGACGAGGTGGGCACGATTTCGGATGTTTGTTCGACGTTTATCGCATCGAACGCACAATTGCAGGATGAAAAGGGGCTTGTGCTCAAAAAAATTGAAGTCAATGGACGTCTGGACTTCGTTTTATACCTGTATAGCGACCATCCTGACCGCTTAAAGCATGCAGAATTGATTGCCATCAGTTTAGAAAATGCGAAGCTTTATTTTGATGAAAAGTATGACCGCAATAATTTTATGAAGAATGTATTGCTTGGAAATGTTTTGCCAGGCGATATTGCCATTCGTGCCAAAGAGTTGCGGGTGAAAAACGAGAGCCGTCGCATTGTTTTTCTGGTACGCACAGAAAAAACGAGGGAATTGTATGCGTATCATGTCATACAAAGCCTTTTTCCAAACAACACGAAGGATTATGTTGTTTTATTGGATGATCAGAACAGCGTTCTCATCAAAGAACTGAAAGAAAATGAAGAAAATGAAGATGTGTATAAAAAAGCCCGTATCATTGTGGACACCCTTTCAAGCGAGTTGATGATCAAGGCAAGTATCGGCATTGGCACCGAAGCGGATTCGCTTCGGGATGTGGCCCGTTCCTACAAGGATGCGCAAACAGCCTTAAAGGTCGGACAGATTTTTGAAAATGACAAAAACATCGTGGATTATCACCATCTCGGCATTGGCCGCCTCATTTACCAGCTCCCGACCACGCTGTGCCGCTTGTTCCTGAATGAGGTGTTTAAAGAAGGGGTTTTCGAGACTATCGACAATGAAACGATGAACACCATTCAAAAATTCTTTGAAAACAACCTCAATGTCAGTGAAACATCCAGACAGTTGTTTATTCATCGCAACACACTGGTGTACCGTTTGGATAAAATACAAAAGATTACCAACATGGACTTGCGTCGTTTTGACGATGCCATCTACTTTAAGGTAGCCATGATGGTGAAGAAATATCTGGATGAGGCGTCCAGATAACCCATGGGGGAAAAATGATCCGTTTTATCGACGTCACAAAAGTATATCAAAATGGTGTTGTGGGTCTGGCCGGCGCCAATGTACACATAAAAAAAGGTCAATTCGTTTTTATTATCGGAGAAAGTGGTTCCGGCAAATCCACACTACTGAAGCTGATTACACATGAAGAAGCGCCGAACACCGGCGAAATTCATGTGAATGGATACAAAGTTCATGAGTTGGCCCGGGAAGATGTTCCGTTGCTTCGGAGAAGTCTGGGCATGGTTTTTCAAGATTTTCGCTTGCTTCCAAATCGCACTGCTTATGAAAACGTTGCTTTCGCTATGCAGATGGTGGAAGCTTTGCCGCGTGAAATTCGCAGGCAGGTGCCGCTGGCGCTGGGTCTTGTGGGACTCAGTAAGAAAGCGAAAGCCTATCCATCGCAACTTTCCGGGGGGGAACAGCAGCGCATTGTGCTTGCACGGGCCCTTGTGAATAACCCGGCTGTCCTGATTGCGGACGAACCGACCGGAAACCTGGATCCGAAAACATCCTGGGAAATTATGAACCTGCTTGATGAGGTGAATCAACGCGGGACAACGGTTTTGGTTGCTACACATGAAAAAGTCATTGTAGATACCATGAAAAAGCGCGTCATTAAGCTCGAACGCGGCAGCATTACCTACGATGAAGAGAACGGATGTTACGAAAATGAAGATTAGAACGATGCGTCTTCTCTCCAAAGAAGGGGCTTCTAATGTCATAAAAAATAAACTCATGTCTGTTGCCTCTACCGGAACGGTTGTGGTAGCACTCTTGCTTCTCGGCCTGGTTCTGCTGATTGCCATCAATGTAAAAACCAATATGGAACAGATGCGCAGAGAACTGGAAGTGGTCGTTTTTCTGGATGTCGAGGTCAATGACCTGGACAGAGAAGCCGTCAAGGCTTTCATGGCAGAACGTGAGGCCACTGGGGAAGTGCTTTCCTGGCGCTATGAAAGTAAGGAAGAAGCCTATGGCAACCTGAAAAAACAGTTTTCAGACCAGGCTTTACTCAAAGGCATGACAGAAAAACAAATGGCAGAATCCTTTTATGTGCGTCTGGTCGAACCGGACAATGGCAATATGTTCATTGAACCCTTGTCAAAAATGCCGGGCAT
>JBBRWP010000308.1:0-3303 GCA_038249175.1 Acetivibrionales bacterium | reverse complement strand
TTTTGGGGCCAAAACCGTCGTTTACACGGATATTGCCACGGATGGCACCCTGGCAGGACCCAATTTGGCTGCCATGAAGGAAATGATTGCGAGCGTCGGAATGGATGTCATCGCTTCCGGTGGGGTGGGCACCGTGGCCGATCTGATCGCCTTGCAAAAAATCGGGGCTTACGGTGCCATCACAGGAAAGGCCATTTATACCGGGGCCATTCAGTTGCCGGAAGCGTTGTTGGCTTTATCGGAATAAAGAGGTCGCTGGTGCGCTCGATTGGAGGGAAAGATATATGCTGGCAAAACGAATTATTCCATGTTTGGATGTTCATGGCGGACGTGTGGTCAAAGGTGTTAATTTTGTCAATTTGATTGATGCGGGTGATCCGGTACAAATTGCGGCGGCCTATGACAAGGCAGGTGCCGATGAATTAACTTTTCTGGACATTACAGCGTCTTCCGATGTGCGCAACATCGTTTTGGACATGGTTTCGCATGTAGCGGAGCAGGTCTTCATCCCCTTTACCGTCGGAGGCGGTATCCGGTCTGTGGAGGATTTTCGGCAGATACTGATGGCCGGTGCCGATAAAATCTCTGTCAATTCGGCGGCCATTCAAAGACCGGCACTCATTTCGGAGGCGGCCATGCGTTTTGGCAGCCAGTGTGTGGTAGTGGCCATCGATGCCAAGAAGAGCAAGGATCGGAACGGTTGGGATGTGTACCTTAATGGCGGTCGTGTGAACACGGGCCTGGATGCCGTTTCCTGGGCCGAGGAAGCCTGCCGGTTGGGTGCCGGGGAAATACTGTTAACATCGATGGACTGTGACGGGACGAAGGCGGGTTATGACCTTTTACTGACGCGCGCTGTTGCCGATGCGGTGAACATTCCTGTCATTGCTTCGGGAGGTGCAGGGACAATGCAACACTTTGAGGAAGCCATTGTGGCAGGTCATGCCGATGCCGTATTGGCCGCCAGCCTTTTTCACTTCGGCGAAATGGAGATTATGGATTTGAAACAGTATTTGGTAGAAAAAGGTATACCAATGCGGATGCGGGACACTGTGATATAAATGATTCAGGTGCATCCGCTTTAAATGGCTAATATGCACGAATGTGTGTTATTGCTCTGGCATTCTAAACCTGTACTCGCAGAAAAAACGCCGTTTGCTGTAAATAATAGATTACAGCAAACGGCGTTTCTTGTGTTCGGGAGAAGAAGAAAATGGTTTTATCCAAAACCTGAAGAATCCATATCAATTTATCGAAAGTCTGCAAGGCTAATCCGCCTATCGGTGAGGTTGGGTTCAATCAATCGATACTTTTCCACTTTTGATCAGCTCAAGGTTTTTGTTAATCAGCTTCAGTCTGTCCTGTACACAGGCGTAGGAGCGGAGCGGGTCTTCCGGGGTATTGAGGCAGTAATCAAGCATTTTATCAACCGTTGTTTTTGCCAGATGGCAACGGGTATCTGAAGAAGCGTAGTAAATATACAAATCGCCATTTTCTTTGGCCACCGCACCATTACAAAAGACCACATTCGAAACGTCCCCAACCCGTTCCTCGCCTTCGGGCGCAATGAGGAAGCCGCCAGGGCGGTGTGTGACAACGTCCGGTTTTTCCAGATCGGAGAGGAAGGCGTAAAGGACATATCGCAAGCCTGCTGCTGTGTTGCGCACGCCGTGAGCAATGTGCAACCAGCCTTTTTCTGTTTTAATGGGTGCCGGCCCTTGACCGTTTTTCACTTCCTTGATGGTGTGGTACTCTTTGCATTCCATCAGTACTTCATCCATGACCACCGGGTTTTCCATGGAATCGGTGTAACCAAAGCCGATGCCGCCGCCTTTTCCGGTTTCAATAAAACCGTCTTGTGGACGTGTGTACAAGGCATATTTGCCATTGATGAATTCCGGGTGCAAAACCACATTGCGTTGTTGGGCAGAGCCGGTTTTCAAGTCCGGCAGGCGTACCCAATCTACCAGGTTTTTGGTTCTGGCAATGCCACAGGATGCAACCGCAGAAGAGGTGTCGCCAAACGGGGCGGCCGGATCTTTGCGTTCCGTGCAGAACAAGCCGTAAATATAGCCGTCTTCATGCTTGACCATACGCATGTCATAGACATTCACATCCGGGTTTTCTGTTTCCGGCATAACGATGGGCCTGTCCAAATATTGAAAGTGGATGCCGTCTTCACTCTCTGCCAGGCCGAAAAATGATTTTCTGTCATAACCTTCCACGCGCACCATTAAATAAATTTTGCCTTCGTACGCAATGGCGCCGGGATTCAATGCACAGTTGACGCCAATTCTTTCCATCAGGTATGGATTGGTTTTTTCATCCAGGTCAAAACGCCAGAAAATCGGTGTGTGTTCCCGCGCAATAACGGGATAACGGTAGCGTTCGAAAAGACCGTTTTCACTGGGCAATGCCTCATTTTTTCGGTTCATCACTTCTTTGTGTGTTACGACCAGCCATTTCAGTCTTTCATCAAAATTACGCAACGGGTAGCCCTCCAATCTTTTTAGTGCCAAGAGTTGTTTTGACATTGAGTCATTTTTATTGTTTTTGTAACGGGACGTGTTTATAAAAAACAGATTGTGTAATGAGAAAAAAACAGGTAAAATTAAGTTTGTAATGTAAAATATCGGTTCGGATTACCGATATCATAACAAAACGGGATAGTGTTGTAAAGAAGAATCCTATGACCGATGTGATGGAAAGAAGGGGTGCTGTGGCTAAAAAAGTGAGCATGGATGATATTGCGCAGAGGGTTGGCGTTTCGAAGAATACGGTTTCCTTGTCTTTGCGGGGTATGCCGGGAATCAACGCAGACACAAAAGCCTTCGTTATCAGAACGGCAAATGATATGGGCTACATCTATCGGGGAACCAGCATCAGCAAGTCTTCGCATGCAGGACATATTTGTCTGATCGTTCCAACCTCGTCCCACGACAAACAAGGTTTTTTCGCCCACATTCAAGTCGGAATAGAACAAGAGGCCAAAAAGCTCCATTACAGCACGGTTTTCTATTCGTACACCGAAAGTGCTGCTCCCTTTGAACTGCCGCTTTGCGTGCAGGAAGGGTTGGTTTCCGGCTTTATAACGGTGGGCCGTGTTTCGGAAAACACCATTCTTGCTTTGCAGGAGACTGGTTTACCGCTGGTGATGATTGACCATTATCTGGATACCATGCCGGTGGATTGCGTCATTACCGACAATATTCTTGGTGCTGATTTTGCGGTGTCTTATCTTGCGGAAGCAGGTCACAGAGACATCGGCTTTATCGGGGATGTCGGTGCTGCTGTTTCCTTTCG
>JBBRWP010000307.1:0-3312 GCA_038249175.1 Acetivibrionales bacterium | reverse complement strand
GGTACACAAATTGTTGAACGGGTACGCGAATTGTTGAACGGGTACACGAATTGTTGAACGGGTACACAAATTGTTGAACGGGTACGCAAATTGTTGAACGGGTACACAAATTGTAAATACTACTACTGACGTATTGTTACCCTTTGTATCCTGACTGAAACACTGGCAGACCTACTTCGGGATATGGGTTTTAGCCTTCAAGCGACTCAGGCTGAAAAGAGTTAAGGCAACGATTCAACTCCCGCAACATTTTTTGTACTTCTTACCGCTTCCGCAGGGGCAGGGATCATTGCGTCCCACCTTGTTTTCATCCCGCTTCAAAGGTTGCTGTTCAACCAAACTGTCTAAATATAAGTTGTTATTACCCATTGCTTCAAACATTGACCGGGTATTACCCATAGAATCTAAAAAGCTAAAATCGTCCTCATCATCATCCTCGTCCTCATCTTCATTTTCTTCTAGCATTTTGTTATATTTCTTTGAAAGTCGATAGTACATGCTTTCGAGGTTTCTTTCGTTGATAACTTCATCAAAGAACTTCTTTTTTATTTGATAGAGATCCGGATATGCGGATCGTAAACGAATCATCTGTCTTTTACAGGTGTCGTTTTGCGAAAGGATGTTAACCTCAAGCAACAGTTGGCGGAGTGCACAATGATAACAATCTGGATCATTACATTTATCCATTTCTGCTTCAATGAGTTCTGCCATTATATCCAAATATGCTTTGTCTTTCTTTAATTTTTCGAGTTGTCCAACCAGTTGTCTTTTCTGGTCTGCTTTCTCTTTCATATCCCGTATTTCTTTGTTATTGGGTGCCAGTTCAAATGCCGTGTTAAGAACGGCCATAGAAATTTCATGTTCATCATGCTGAAGCATTATTTCTCCAAGACTTGCAAGAAACCAGGCAACATTTTCATTTTCAGTCTCGTCCTTCAGTGCAAGATCTTTCATATCCTTCAGGTGCTCGTTCAACGCGGAATGGTTCTCGGAGAACAAATCCAACAAAATATGATGATAGTAGAGTTCAAGGCCATCCCAACCTCTGACTTTGCTTATCTCAATTGCCTCATTGGTTATCTGTCTTGCTATTACAAAGTTATTCATCTTCACATAGCAGTCAATGAGACCCATCCAAAAAGAAATATTGTCTTCATCCAACAGGACAGCCTTGTGGAAACTATCGGCTGCTTTTCTGTGCCAACCACGGTTCAAATAGGAATGGGCAAGCTTTCCGTTAAACCCTGCATTGCCTGGTTCGCTCACGACCAATTTTTCAAAAACTTTTATTGCCTTGCCGCTGTTGTCATTTTCATAATAAGCATCCCCCAGCATGCAGTTGAGGATTGCATAATTTGAATATATTTTTGTAACATCCTCAAGAAGATCCACTGCTCTTTGTGAATCACCTTGTTCAAGTGCCGCGCCCGCTTCAACATAATAATGTTTGACAATTTCCGGCATTGCGTCGGTGGCATCATATTGTTTTCTGGCGTTGTCATCAATCAAAACCTCATAGGCTTCTCTGATTTTCATAAATTCCTGTGGAAACCGTTCTGGCGGAAATTTTCTGACAAAACCGAAATACGCCTTTTTTACTTCCTGCGACGTTGCATCTTTTTGTAGTTCCAGTATTTTATAATAATCCTTCATGATGAAACCTTTCTTTCAAGCCACAAAACATCATGAAAGATATTTCTTTCAGATTTGTGTACCTTCATTCCACCGCAGTGAGCCACTTTTTTAAGATCATATTATATGTAGATGTCTCTTATATGGATGATCTCAATATACATGTTTCCTCTACAAATACCATCCGCCAGGAACGCCAATACAATCGATCTCAAACACTTTTTTCCATTGATGCAAAGCTTTTCTCTTGCGTTTTCTTAGCATCAATAAAATTCCCTGAACCTTATAAATATCTGCCTGATCATCTAAAATCGGCATGATCTTTTTTTGCAAAGTCATCGATGCTTTTTTATATTTTTTTTGGGCAAAAAGTTGAAACAACTCTTTAAAATGGGGGGTTACAGCGCCAATTGTGTTTCGTACTTCTTCAAGATATCCGGATGTTCCGGAGTCCGTTTTGTCTAAGTCAACACACTTGGACCAGCAGTATTCCGCTGCTGCAAGCCGGCCAATGCGATAATGGCATAGGCCGATCAGTTTCCACGCCCCCGCGTTGCTATTGTCATAACGTAACGATTTCATGAGATTTTCAACAGCAGTCTGAATCATTCCCTCTTTTGCGTTTTTGAGACCTGCATTAAAATAATATTGAGAGAGCTTTTTAAGCATCATCTTCATCCTCGGTTGCATTATCGATCAATTCTTGCAACTCTTCACGAAGCGAGTCGAGTTTCTTTTTATCCCAACCCTTGATAAGCCCCTTTTTTAAATCCCTGATCAAATCCTCCATTTCAATTTCATAAACGCCAGCCTCTTGGTTATCAATCAACCTTGTCGCCTTATTGATAACCGCTCTGAATTTTTTTGAATCAGGGATATCCTTCCACTTGTCAAGGTCAATTTCTTCATCCATTTCCACACCGGTCGTCTCGACAGAAATCACTGCGCTTTCACCGGTGCTCATAATCACAGCCTCGGTCGTCAAAATACCGTTGACATCATAGGAAAAAATAATTTTAATTTTTTCTTTTGTTGCAGGTCCAGGGGGTATGCCATCCATCGTAAATTCTCCAAGAAGGTTGTTTAAAGACGCTTTTTTATATTCTCCCTGATATACGGTGATTGTCACCGCTTTCTGCCTATCCTGAACGGTTGCGTAAACCTTCTCCTTCACAACCGGTATGGTTACATTCCTTGGAATAATCACGTCATAAACGTCCGGGATCGGAAGTCCGCCAATATAATCCAATACCGCTATGCCGAGTGTATACGGACATACATCGGTAATCATGATATCCTGTTCACTCGATAATTCATCATTGAGTATACCGGCTTGAATGGATGCCCCACGGACAACCGCCAGATCCGGATCGACAAGAGACATGGGTTCCTTACCCATAAAAGTTTGTAAAAAATTCCTTACATAGGGTATTCGCGTGGAACCGCCGACAAGAAGCAGAAAATCGACATCTGCCACTTTTAGCTTTGCGTCCGCAAGTACTCCCTTGAGTTGTTTTTCAGTGGAATTTATGATGTCCCCGATCAAACTCTCAAAAATCGTTTTTGTCACAACATCATCGATTGAAACGGGATTTCCGCCAGCATCCGCAAAAAATGGCAGGTTGATTTTGAATTCATCCTTTTCACTCAAAGCAATTTTGCATTTTTCTGAAACATCCT
>JBBRWP010000306.1:0-3333 GCA_038249175.1 Acetivibrionales bacterium | reverse complement strand
TCACCGGAACAATAATTAAGTATGGATGATTTTGGTGTAAGAACCACATTGTAAAAAACTTGTAGTCTGTTAGAATAGCATTATCAGAATTGGTTTTCTGGATGCAGGCAATAATCCTATGTGATTTTTTGGATGAGTATCTGGTTATCTGGATAACATGAATGTCGTAAGTCAAACAGGAAAAATGGCAGGCATAAATTGAAGATAGCTTTTAGTCAGGGGTTAGAAGCCGCTGACCACGAGTTTTTAAGAGGAGGTACATGACATGAGGAATTTACAAAATCAGCCAGGTTTCAAGTCGCGCGGTTCCTCTTCAGATTCTAGCGCTACCCGGAGGAACAAGTTTTCGCAGGTGTCGTTCCTACTGATGATTGTGGCGCTGTGCATTGCTTCCCTGCTGCTGTTTGCGGCATGCGGCGGAGCTGCCACCAAGACTGTTGATGGGACGACTCCCGCAGGCGAAACAGCAACAGACACGACTGCAAAGACATTCACGGTGGATGAACTCGCGAAGTTCGACGGTCAGAACGACAATAAAGCCTATATTGCAGTTGATGGTACCGTTTATGACGTGACCGCACTGGCAGAATGGGGATCGAACCTGCACGCCGGCAACTTTGTGGCCGGCAAAGATTACTCAGCCGAAATTAAAAATGCACCTCACCCGGTGAGCAACTTACTGAAGGCAGTCAAGGTTGGTGTGCTTGCAAATTGAGAGTACAGCCATTCAGGCAGAATAACCTAAGATGTTCTAGAGTACTGTCTGGTTTAAATTTAACATAATGGCAGTATCGGTAATTTATATTTCCAACGATTATGAAATATCATTACCGGTCTTTATTCAGAGATGTGTTGACTATATATTAACCAGACAAAACGCTAGTGTACTGTATCATTGATATTTAGATTCATACGCTTTTCAGTTTCATTCTCGTGGGTTCATGTGTGATGCTCCACTTAATGCAATACAATAACTTATATGTCAGCAATACACTACGCTAGGAGGATTTTATGAATATTGGCAAAGTACTTGGCTGGCTGATCGTGGCCGGTTATGGTTTAACTCTCTTGAATTATGTCGTTAAGTGGGTCAACCGAAAATGGATTATGAAAATGTCAAAAGAAGAACCGATCCGCATCAGGTATCAAGTTTTTATGCGGTTCATCATCAAAAACCATCGCTTCTTCGCGATGTTCACGACAATTGCCTTAATAACACACTTTATTATCCAGTATTTGTCCTGGGGATTTTATATAACGGGATTGATAGCTGGAAGTCTTCTGATCCTGCAAGGTGTGCTTGGTGGTTTTGGTCATTATGTGAAAAAAAAGAAAAGCGGACGGTGGCTTTATGCACACCGGATCGTTGCTGTACTTATGCTGGTTGCGATTTTTGTTCATGTTCTGACAGCAGATTGATATATACAAGAAAGTTGTTCGTGTTTAAATTCATTCTGAGTTATAATAGGATTAGCAAGAATGGCAGGAACATATGCCGGTTATAGCAAGATTTTATGGGCTGATTATTAAAATATACTTCCAGAAAAGCGAACATAATCCGCCACACTTGTCCTGTAACGAACTGTATAACAATGGTGCGAGGATATAACCACAGAGAACTTACAGGAACTTGCTTCAAATGATTGTAAATTCACTTTGCATGGAGGTTTGTATGAAAAAAAACAATACAACTGCTTCAACAACAACAGCCACAACGGCCGAATTGACACCAACCCACATTTCTAATTTTCTGGATGCTGTACAGCAGGAGAACCATGAACTCCATGGTTTTGTCATTCGCCAGCACGGAAAGGTCCTCTCCGAAGGCTGGTGGAGGCCTTACAACTGTGATGCCCGTTATCAGCTGTTTTCGCTCAGCAAGAGTTTTTGTTCTACAGCTGCCGGCTTTGCCGTTACCGAAGGTCTCATTTCACTCGACGATACCGTGGTTTCTTACTTCCCGGACAGGGTACCCAAAGAGGCCAACGAGAATTTGCGTAATATGAAAATCCGCCACCTGCTGTCCATGAATACCGGCCAGGAAGTGGAGCCGATGCGGGCTGTTTTTGGGAAAGACTGGGTAAAAGGATTCTTCTCTGTACAGCCGACGCATGTGCCTGGAACGCATTTCTTATACAATAGTATGGCCACCTACATGGTATCGGCCATTGTTCAGAAAGTGACCGGACAAACCGTCAGAGATTATCTCATGCCAAGACTATTTATACCCTTGGGCATACCGGAACCGGAATGGGATTCCTGTCCCATGGGCGTATCCGTCGGAGGTTGGGGTTTGTGGCTGAACACAAGAGAAATCTCCCTGATGGGACAGTTTCTTCTTCAAAAAGGCCAGTGGCAAGGGAAACAACTGTTGCCTGCAGAATGGATAGAAACGGCCAGCCGTATGCATAGTGACAACAGTTCCGGGGGTACACCAGATTGGCAGCAGGGCTATGGCTTTCAATTCTGGCGCTGTCAAAATGGACACTATCGCGGCGATGGTGCCTATGGTCAATTTATGATTATTCTGGAGCGCTTTGATATGGTCGTTGCTTTCAACAGCAATGCACGGGATATGCAAGGTGAACTGGATGCTGTATGGAAACATTTGGATCCGACAAAAGAAGCAGTCGGATTAGTGACGGCAGAGGAACTTGCAGAGCGTGTGGCTGCTTTAGAAATAAAAGCGCCGGTTCTGTCCTGTTCCAAAGAAGAAGCGCTAACTCGCTTTGCAAGTTTTGAGAATAAGAAATGGCTTTTGAAACAGAGCGCCCCCGGCGAAACTTCCGGTATTTTTGGGGGCAATCCTTTTGGTGCTAAAGCCTTTTCGTTTAACAAAAAGGGGAAACATGTCCAACTGGTTTTGGAAGATGAACGCGGTGCACACAAAATTCCGTTTGACTGGGGTTACTGGAAAGAATCGGTTTCTACGGCAAAACGGCATAATTCTAATAAACGAAGAAAATTTATCCATTGTGCTGCAGGAAACTGGATTTTTGAGCATACTTTGCAAGTAACAATCCGCTACCCGGAAACACCGGACAGTTATACGGTTTCCTTTAAACAGGAAGCCGATGGGACACTGCTCGTTGGCGTTGTATCCAACGTCAATGGCGGCATACCTTTGGTTATTTTGATGAGTGGGACACAAGCGTAGTTTGAAATTAAAGCACTATAGGAGGGGAAATGAGCAAGGATATTCAAAAAATTGCAACAGAAATTGAAAATGGGAAAACAGCCATTGGTATTGAATTGGGTTCTACGCGCATCAAAGCGGTACTGATTGGAGAAGACCTTTTTCCTTTGGCCTCCGGCAGCCACGATTGGGAAAAC
>JBBRWP010000305.1:0-3335 GCA_038249175.1 Acetivibrionales bacterium | reverse complement strand
GCAAACCCAACCACAATATTTTTGGCAAAGCCGGCATGCACTTCCAGGAAAGCACCGCCATCCGCCACGCTGCCAATAATGGACTTCATATCGTAAGGTTTGTTCGGATCGTCCGGGATAACTGTGTTCAGCTCCGGGCAAAGGCGGTTGGCATCATCCTCTTCTTCTGCCATTTCCGGATCTTCGAGGTTGTTGTCCGGCAGGAAGGCCAATAACGCCTTAATCTGGCCGAAGCACTCTGCCTCAGATTTGCTTTCAAAGTGTGCCACACCAGAAACCGTGTTGTGCGCTGCCGCGCCGCCAAGGGCTTCAAAGGTAACATCTTCGCCGGTAACCGCTTTGATAACCTGCGGACCGGTAATAAACATATTGCTGGTTTTATCCACCATAAACACAAAATCGGTGATGGCCGGAGAATAGACAGCGCCACCGGCGCAAGGGCCAAGGATTACTGAGATCTGAGGAATGACACCAGAAGCCAGGGTATTGCGGAAGAAGATATCACCGAAGCCTGCAAGGGCATCGATGCCTTCTTCAATACGTGCGCCCCCAGAATCATTGATACTGATAAAAGGAGCGCCCATTTTCATGGCCATATCCATGACTTTTGTGATTTTTTTGGCATGCATTTCGCCAAGTGAGCCGCCGATAACAGTAAAATCTTGTGATGCGACATAAATAAGGCGGCCATTGACTGTACCATAGCCTGTAATGACCCCATCGCCGTCGATTTTCTTCTTCTGCATGTCGAATTCAGTGCTTCTTGTTTCAACAAATGCATCCAGCTCTATAAAGCTGTTCGCATCGAGGAGCATGGCCAAACGTTCACGTGCGGTTTGTTTACCGGCATCGTGCTGCTTGGCAATTTTGCTCTCACCGCCGCCCTGCATTTGCTGTGCTCTACGGGTTAAGAGTGCGTTGACTTTGTCCAAAGTTGCCATTCATTTCACCTCGTTATTCTTCATTCAGATTTTTGTCATATCCACAAGCAGAAAGCCGCTTGATTCAAGGACGAATACATAATGATTCTTAAACCATATGGTCAATAGTATATCGTATATACCCTTGTAGTGCAATGTATACATGACTGGTAAAATATCTGTATTGGTGGTATTATAGGGGATATTGTTTGTGTATAAATACAAAAAAAAGTAGAGAAAAAGTAACGGCTTGTCATGAAAAATTCCATGATAAACTGGGTTCTACTATTTTTCCGCCCTAAAATAAAAAGAACAAAACGAGGTGAATGCTCTATGAGAAGATTTTTAATGCGGATGCGAAAACCGCTGGCACTGATTCTGGCCCTCATTTTTTTCCTGACATCGGTTTCTTTTATCCTGCCGGCTTTTATGAAGTAAGCCAGTAGCCAGGCATTTAGGACACTGCCATCGCAATGGTTACGGTGCAGCAAAGGTTGCTTTTGCTTCGGCCACATCCTTCGTGATCTGCACAATCAGGGCTTCTTTGGAAGGAAACAGGGCCTCTCCCCGCATTTTTTTCAGAAAAATGACTTCAATGTTTTCCCCGTAAAGATTTTCAGAAAAATTGAAAAGGTGTGTTTCTATGCTGAACATGCCATCTTTGCGAATGGTTGGCGCATTACCAATATTGGTGATGCTGTCATACCATTTTTTTTCAATTTTGGTTCTTGTCAGGTAAACACCGAAATCTGGAATGGCCATTTCCGGATCCGGGTAGAGGTTCGCCGTTGGAAATCCAATTTCACGGCCAATTCTACGGCCATCAGCGACTTTTCCGGGAATAGAAAAATGGCGACCAAGCAGATGAAAAGCACGTTCCATATCACCATGAAGAATATAGGATCGAATGAGGGTGCTGCTCACAACCTCTTGGTCCACCGACACTGGCGGCACCACGATAACCTTATAACCATACCGCTCGCCCATTTTCTTTAGCAAGGCACCGTCTCCCCGACCCATAAAGCCAAAGCAATAATTAAAACCAATGACCACCAGCTTTGCCTTCAATGCTTTGAAAAGAATTTTTTCAATAAAATCCTCTGCTGTCATCTGTGAAAAGGTTTCATCGAAATCCTGTAACAGAAGCCAGTCCAAATCCAGACGGGACAGCATCTCTGTTTTGTGTTGCAACGATGTTATCAGTGGCTGGTATAAGCCTTTCCTCAAAATATGGTCCGGGTGCTTCGTAAAAGTAAACACTGTTGGGGCAATACCCATTAAACGACTCTCATAGATGAGTGTGTTCATCAGTGCCATGTGGCCAATGTGCAAGCCGTCAAAGTTGCCCAGACCAACACCTGTGGCTTCCTGAATTTGCACTTCTTTGTATCCTTGTACAATTTCCATTGAAATTCCTCTCAGGTCAGAATTATCGTACGTAAAAGCCCGTTTCTCACGCTTACTGCCTGTGTTTCCTGTGTTTTTCAGTTTGATCACGGAACATAGCCCCAAAAAGATACCTGTTTCAGAACTATCCCACCGAACCCATAGCATAAAGTTCCGTTTTTATCTTGTGTCCATGGTAATAAATTGTTACATCGTTGTTGTATTCTCTTCGAACCGCTGCTGCATTTTTAATATCACTTCTTGTGTGGGTTCATCTATGCCAATACGACCCAAAGCGAAAAAATGTCCCTTAGTATAAAGACGAACAGTCAGGGGAAGGGTTGCCTGGTCCAAATCAGCGACTTCAAACCCCGGGTTCAAAGAAAAATTGAGCGGCAGCAACTGCCCATGGCACAATCTTTCCCTGGTTTCTTGCGAAACATGCCATAAAAGCAAGTGCATAAAAGCAGATTCCACCGGCACCAGCAGCGATTGAACCGCGTTCAGCTCTGATGCTGCTGCTACTGCCTCCAATGGGAACGCTGTCTCAATGCTATAGGGACCGGTTCGGGTGCGCAGTAAAAAAGACATGTGCCCCCCGCAACCCAGTTTCTGTCCAATATCATGGCACAAGGTACGAATATACGTGCCTTTGGAACAAGTAACATCCAAGAGCACCCGTATGTCATCGACATTCCTGGTGATGTTCACAATCTGGCATTGCGTCAGAGAAATAGGACGGGATGCGCGATCCACCGTTTTTCCTGCCCTCGCCAAATCATATAATTTTTGGCCGTCAATTTTAATGGCAGAATACATAGGCGGCAATTGCAGGGAATCCCCCAGAAAAGACGAAACGGCTGATATGATTTCTGCGTCTGTCACTTCTGGCACAATGCGGGATAAGACCTGTCCCCCGGCATCCTGTGTATCGGTCACGATACCCAGCGTGAGTTCTGCACGGTAAGCCTTGTCTTTATCGGTCAGTGCTTCCACCGCCTTTGTTGCCTTGCCGATGCAGATTGTCAG
>JBBRWP010000304.1:0-3349 GCA_038249175.1 Acetivibrionales bacterium | reverse complement strand
TATAAAAGAAATAGCTGAAAACCAAAAGTATCCACCATTGCATCTTTTTCGGCGCTATAAAATACAGGATAAACAACAATGATGCAAACACGAAAAAGGCTACTGAAACGAGGTTCATACGTGCAACACCTCCTGCATCTCTACCAATTCAACCAAACCCATTCTAGCATGAAAGGCAAACGCAATGAGCCGATTGTCAAACACCGGTCCCGAAACCGGTTCGCAGACGATTGCATACCTCTGCTGCTTTAAAACAGACAGCGCTTCATGGATATCCTTCACGCGGTAGCAGGTATGATACATTCGGAAAGTCATCCCGCTCAAGTATGGTTTAAGTGGACATTTCTCATCTGTTTTATCAATCGGCTCCAGCAGTTCGACGATTTGATCCCCGCTTTGAAGAAAAAGTGCCCTGATCCGTTGATTTTCATCCGAACTGGTCCCATTGCGAATCACGTGATAACCCAGTGCTTCGTATTGCAATTTTGCGATTTCTATACTTTTTACAGCAACGCCGATATGATCTACCTGAAACATATTATCTTTCATCATACTTCCCGCCTCAACGAGGGAATATTGAAACTTGTCTGAAGGGCTTAATCCAGCATCTTAACCTTTATGGGTTACAGTTCGCGTTCAATCAGGTCAACCAGTTCTCCAACAGATTTCAAATGCACGATGTCACGCATATCAAACGAGAGATCAAACGCCTCTTCAACCGCCGACATCAGTGTGATGTGCCGCAGAGAATCCCACCCTTTGATATCATTGGCCGTTGTTTGCGCACCAATGACAATGTCCTCATCATCAAAAACTTCTTCAAAAACGCTTTGCAGATTCTTGTAAATTTCTTCCTTTGTCATGATTCTTCCCCCTTACTTACTTTGATGCTATGGTTCATTTCTTGATAGCCGGAAAGCTTCAGCGTCCATATCGAATCGCCTTCACTTTCGCTGCGAAGCGTAAATCCCATACGTTTGTAAAAATCCTGCACCAAACTGTTTTTTTCTGTCCTGTAATAGTATCCTATAAGTTTTTGAATACCCACAGCTTGCGCCTCTGTAACCAAAGTATCCAGCATAGCCTGTTCCATATTTCGTTTTAAAACCCGGCAGCTCATCAGCCACAACTCCAAATGAAGCACGGTATCTTTCTTTTTCCCGATCACAACAGAAACGAGGCCATTGTCTCCATGCTTATCTGACAACTTTCCGTACAGTGTCAAGTATATATCATCCGATGCCACAACCGCTATCTCACTGTCTGTGTAACGCCTGGTCGTCAGATTAAATTGGTTGGATTTATTGGTTAACTGCGTAATACGCGGCAAATAGATTGCGTCAAACGGTCGGATGACCGCGTGCATATCCAACGAAGTCAAGTATTCATCATAGTTTTGATACATGTGCTCTTCGCGTGTGCGTTCTACATTGCCTTTATACATCTCATTGCGACGGATATCGTCTTCAGATATACGTGTCACTTCAAAAAATCCGGATCTGTCCAGTGTACGGATATAGTGTTCAACCTTCTCCATCACCGGCACAGCTGCATCCGGCATCTGTGCCGATACGATCCCGCGTTCAGCCGGATTATCATCAACAAACACAATACTTTCCGGCAGTATATTCAATTCCCTGGCCAGTTCTCTGACGTTGGTATCTTTATTTTCCCAATTGGCTTTCATGATCACAAAATCATCCGGATGCAGTGTTCCCTCGGGATGGTTCAACCCCAGCAAAGCATTGGATTCATCATTTTTCGAAATGACATTAAGGATTACACCCAGGTCTTTATGCAGCCGTATATAGTTCTGAAACTCGCTGTATACCTGCCCCATCGAGGTTTCATGACCAATTTCAATCCCATCAATCCCATCGTCTGCAATCACCCCGCCCCATAAGGTGTTGTCTAAATCAAGTGCCATCGCTTTTTTATTTTTCCCGTAGATGGCCTTGATAATATTGGCTGCATTGTGGGCAAGGTAAGGTATAGCAGGTACGCATAGACTGTATTTATACATATGCCAAAACAGGGGGTCCGACCATTTTTCCAGACCGTACCACGCAGAAAGCGAATGGATATCCAGCAGATGAAATAGTTCATGTTCTCTGGCATATTCGCTGAACTTCTGGTTGAGTTTCATGATAAACGCAGTTCGGCCATGCACATCCACCGCATCTCTATTCCCCAAGAGCCGGAAATAAGGCAATTCAAAGTTGGTTTGAATCATCGGACAATGCAACGTTTTTTCGATTTCAACCCACATAACCCGAAAGTGTTCCAGTTGCATGTCGCATAAAGCATCAACTTCTGCCGCCGAATCTTGCATATCCGGGAAACGCGTGATGTTTCGGTTGCTGGTATGGATATAAATGATGTCCGGTTTAAACCGAATCAATTCTTCATTATTGAACATGACCTCTTGCCAGAATTGTCCGAATTCACATTCATAGAAGACTGGCTTGATATCATAATCAAGCAGGAACAGTTCCAATATTTCTATGATATCATGCGTGGTCGAACCGCCAAGAACTGCAATCCGAACTTCAATCAACCTTTTTTCTGTTTGAAGCAACATCTTTCTGATCTTTGATCTGGTTCGCAGTATGAGCTGAGGGTCAAACGGGTATTGCAGTTGCAGAATCACGAGGAACACCTCTCTCTATTTCCATTATTCGTCATTACTTAGAATATACCCTTGATTCTGTTTCAAAAACTCAATTCCCCAAACCAAACGTGTACAAATTTATGGTGACTCAGGTATTGTTGACAGTATGATTTTTCAAATGATATCATGAAAATGATTGTACCCCAGAGGAATTTTTCCTGCAAGTTTCCTTGCGGGAAATTGTAAAAAAGTTGCAGTCCGGGCAAATCAACACGATTACCCGGCATTCTGCTGCATGCTGATGCAGGTCGTGAAAACATGGTTCATACGAAAGATCGGAAATTGATGCCGTCATCTAGATGGTTTGGAGATCGAAGCCATCCGGGTTACCTGGAAGACCTACTGTCTTCCGATTACTTAAAAATTGTTTCATCCTTTTATCCTCGATAAAAGTCCGCGCCCATCAACCTATTGTCTTCCGATTACTGTCAAAATGTTTTCATCCAATAGAAAGGGACTTGCACTATGAAAGAGACCGTGCTCGTTACGAGAAAAAAAGAAAGATCACGAAATAAAACAGGCGGTTCCGACAGGACAAGCGGGTTTCCCTTTCAACTACTCTATGAGCATTCGCCGATTGGCATTGCGCTGGTTGAATCCGAGTCCGGAAAAATTGTCGAGGTTAACCACCGGTTTGCGGAGATTATCCGCAGACCCTTTGAAGAATTGCCCTCCAGT
>JBBRWP010000303.1:0-3379 GCA_038249175.1 Acetivibrionales bacterium | reverse complement strand
TGCTTTGAGTTCAACTTCTTGTAAGAGGGCATTTTCCATCTTTGCCTGTATGTCTCTGTAACTGTTTCCATAAAACAAAAGCAACACAATGGCCATCGGTACCACCGAGAGCCACAGAAGGACGACCCGCATCCTTGTTTGTATATTCATTTTTGTTAAATAGTCCATCAGACGCCTGTTTTTGGTGAGCATACCATTATCCTATCCATTATTTTATATATAAAAATGCCTTTTTGGTGATGAAAATAGAAAATCTATAATCTATAATTTGTAATCTATAATTTGTAATCTATAATTTGTAATCTATAATTTGTAATCTATAATTTGTAATCTATAATTTGTAATCTATAATCTGCAATCTGTATTCTACAATCAATAATCTGCAATCTGCAATGTGTTATCCACCAGACAGGATCATTTGTTGTACTGCATGTTATGAGAAACTTCGGTTTCCGTTATTTTACAGATAACAGGAGTTCAGGAATTCTGTCCACAGTCATCCTCCGAATTCCATGCTTCTTCATATGCGGTGTCCAGCATAGCCACGATGTTTTCAGGTGCAATATCCCCGAGAATATTGTGTACCTGGTTGAACACAAAACCACTGCCTTTTTTAAAGATGCTCACCAGTTCTCTGACATTCTTTTGCACATCCTCCGGGGTACCCATGTTCAAGACGGCCTGGGTATTGCAGCCACCACCCCAGAAGGCAATATCTTTGCCGAAGCGGTCTTTCAATGTTTTTGGATCCATGTTAGCAGCGGAAATCTGCACCGGATTCAGCACATCAATGCCACAATCAATCAACGTTGGTATCATTGGCTGGATGGACCCGCAGGTATGGTGGAAAATCTGGAAATCGGAATTTTCGTGAATAAAGTCGCAAAACCGCTTCAGGTAGGGTGCACTCAATTCCTTGTGCACTTCCGGGTTGCACAAGGGACCGGACTGCATGCCCAAATCGCTGTTCAGTGATATACCCTGAACCCATTTCCCCATATGCTTTATAACAGCCTTCGCACGTTCAATGTTCGCCGTTAAGGCTTTTTCGTTTCGTGCCATGACTTCTTCCGGATCGGTCAGCATGTCACAAAGAGCATCAACTGAGCCATCAAAATAAGCACCAAATTCCATAAAAAGGGTGTAGTAATCCGTTTCTTTATAAATGCGTTCCGCCTCCCGAACTGTTGCCAGAAAATCGGGTGAACCCGCACTGCCATCATAAAAAGATAACCAGTCCCCATCAAAAAAATAACCGCCTTTGGGCATACGCATCCGTCCATTCTGATTGCTGACAAGCCATTGCCCCCGCTCATCAAGTACAGGTGCCATTGCATCCGGAATGCTGAAGCGGTATGGTTTTCTTGGCTGCCAGGTATTATTCCCTGAAAAATGCGGCCGCAAAATGGTACAATCGCAGTGAAAGCGCTGCAAAATATCTTCCTCCACACGCGCAAGGCACTGCACAGGATCAATCATCTCAATGGCATCCGAAGGCATGCCAAGGTACTCCTTCAGATTTTTATAGGCAAAAGCTGAAATGCCTGTAGAGAAATGAACCCCCAAATCGATCGGCACGCGGTCGACTGGTTCGTGGTCAATAGCTTTAGTCACACGTTCTCTGGATGTCATGGTTTCAATTTTTTTCATCGTTTCCCCCTTTTTTTGGGCATTAAAAAAGTGTCCGATTCTCATTGATAACTACATTTTCTCTAAAAATCATTATGTTTTCAACCATCATACATGAAAAAAGTTTATCGTAAAAGGCATACAGAAAAACAGATTTCCTCCGTCAATACACAGTCTAAGCTCCCACAATTTATAACGAGGGAATATTCATGCTTAATGTTTCATACTAATCATGTTGGTTTTTGTTATTTCATCATGCGCCTGACCGTGTCAATGCGCTTCTGATCTTGCTTCTCGTGTGATAGTTGCTTCTTGAAGACCCATTCTATCTGCGCCGCTTTCCTTTTTTTCGGTTGCTCAGGACGATGAGCAGGAAGATGAGTCCGGGACCACTGTAAAACGAACCAAAACGCAGCCCGCCAAAAAGCAGCGCACCCAGAAGGCTCATCAGAAATACGGATGCCAGTACTGTGAGAACAATATTTCTACGGAAGGATGGATTCGCACGATTGTAGTTCCAGCGCCACCATTCCGGATTGCGAAAGTCAGTGGGATTGTTCGGGTTGAATCCCTGCTGCGGGTCAAAGCCTCCTCCAGGACCATAGGACTGGTTCGGGTTGAAGCCATGGGGTTGATTCGGATCGGTTTCCTGGTTGGAGCTATAGGGCTGGTTCGGATCAGTCTCCTTATTGAACCCATAGAGCTGGTTCGGGTCAGTCTCCTGGTTGAGGCTATGGGGTTGGTTCGGGCTAGTCTCCTGGTTGAAGCCGTGGGGTTGGTTCGGGTCGATCTCTTGGTTAAAGCCATAGGGTTGGTTCGGGTCAACCTGCGTTTCAAATGAAGAATCGGGTGATTTTGGCAGATTCGTCCGTTGACGTGGCACAGCCGTTGTTGTTACTATAGCACCCGGCTTGACTGGCGCTTTTGTTATGGCGGACAGAGGTTGGCCAATCATCTGGATTCGGTTGCGGGCAGCAAACAGGGCGAGTTCAACACAGGTCTGGTCTTCTCCTTGCTGAAAACGACCAATCATATCCGAACGAGGTTGGTTCTTTGCCCGTAGAAAAGCGTCACAAACAGGAACCCCATCATCCATTCCGGGCTCGAACCGAATGGATTCTACCTCCAGCGCGGTCAGACACCAATCCCCTTCGGGATAATGTGCAATGATTTCGTAATCACGGATTTCCCAAATGCTCTCGCGGAATCCGTTTGAACCTGATGTACTCATCCTTTTTCCTCCTGTGATATACCTGCCTCCATAATAACACGTCGAAGGCGATTGCCATACAACTGGATAAAGACGAACCCTCTCGAACATGGGAATGGTCGTCCTCAACACCAACAAATACGGTAACCTTCAGTGGCTTGTCTGCACGGTGGACAGGTGCGTCTTCTTTGCGATACAATTCGAGTATATAAAGTACGAGCTCTCCCCACTCTATGGACGTTTGCGCGTCAAGCTTCTATCCACAGGCGGCGACACTTTGAGGAACGAAGCGAAGGAATGTTAGAAACGAGTCGTGGGACATTCAGATTTATACCCCATGCACCCTCGCTGAGTTTGTACAAAACTTGCTGAAAATGCTACCCATTTTCAGATTTATAGACATTCCTTTCGCTTCGCTCAGGCACAAAAAGTGATGAAATTTTACCATTTTCAGATTTATGGAAGAAAGGCGGAAAAATCATGAATCTAAAGGAAATGCTACCCATGCCGGATTTAGAGAACTGTAAAAGTATTTTGTGC
>JBBRWP010000302.1:0-3390 GCA_038249175.1 Acetivibrionales bacterium | reverse complement strand
CACGCTCCATGGTTTCCTTTGCTGCACTTGGGGTGTAGGATACCTGGACGTAAATTTTTTCATTTTTCCGCTCAGCGATAAAATCAACTTCTTTGGTATCCAGTTTTCCGACAAACACGCGATAACCTCGCCGCTCAAGTTCCAGCATAACGATGTTTTCCAGTATCCCGGAGATCATTCTGTCTTTATAGCCCATAACGGCATAGAGTAATGACTGATCCCCAATATAGTATTTTTCAATGGTTTTCAAAAGTTCTTTGCCCTTGATGTCGTACCGTGGAATTTTTCGGATGATGAAGGCACTTTCAAGTGCGTTCAGGTAATTGTAAACGGTGTCTATATCGACCTTGCGATGCTGGCTTTTGAAGTAGTCAGCCACATTTTTTGCAGAGAATGTGTTGCCGATATTATCAAACACAAACTTCACAACGCGTTCCAGGAGTTCAATATTGCGGATATTATGCCGTTGTACGGTGTCACGAAGAATGGCCGAAGAATAGATATCGTTCACGATCCGATAAGCAACGTCTTGCGTATATTCACCGGTATGAACAGCGGGAAAGCCGCCGAAACGAATGAATGTTTGAATTTCCTCCCGCATGTTATCAGGTTTTATACCAGTGCGCACTTCCTTAAAAAGCAGGTATTCTCTGAAGGAAAGCGTGTAAATCTCTATTTCCACATAACGGCCCGCAATATAGGTGGCCAGTTCAGACGATAGCAAATGTGAATTTGAACCTGTGATATACAGGTCGGCATTGGCACTCGCAAATAGGGAGTTCACTGCTTTTTCCCATTCTTTTACCTCTTGAATTTCATCGAAAAAAATATAATAGCGTCCTTCTCCTGCCATGCGCTTTTTAACATAGCGATGCAATGCCTCGGCTGTATCCAGATTTGAAAAATCAAGGTTTTCAAAATTGATATAGATGATATTTTCTGCTGAGACACCACGGCTTTGTATTTCATCCTGCAACATCATCAAAATGGAGGATTTTCCACCGCGACGTATGCCGGTAAGCACCTTAATAAAAGGCTTATCGATAAATGGCCGGACCTGTTCTAAATATAATTCTCTTTGAATCATGAGATTCACCTCCCACTCCTGTTTATATTATACCACTATAAAAAGCAAAATCAAATAAATTTATAGGGGTATAACCCTATAAACTTACTGAGATGATGGCGCCAAACGGCACAGAAGCCGCAGCTGTTACCTCTGTAGAAATGTCTGAGACCAGTATGTCAATGGTGGATACCGAAATTGTCTTTGACAGGCCGTTCCTGTACGCGGTCGTCGATGTGGAAAACGGTATGCCCCTCTTCCTCGGCGTGATGGAAGACCCCGCGCGATAAACGAATCAATAAAAACTATTCTTTCCGTATTCCGTATTGGTCGACAGCAGGTTGTCCGTTTCAACACGGATTGCAACAAAATCACACTTTCTTTCCCCTCGTGGTTGAACCACCCCCACAAGGGGAAAAATCCAAAAGCAGGCTTGAAGTCCTGTCCCTATGGATTTCGCCGGGTATCCGGCGTCGGAAAGCGTGTGATTGCATGATGAGAATGAATTGGAACCTTCAAGATATACCCGACCTGACTGGAAAAACTGCCATCGTCACTGGTGGAAACAGCGGCATCGGATACCATACTGTGCTGGAACTGGCACGCAAGGGTGCCAGCGTTCTGATGGCCGTTCGTAGCCCGGAACGTGGGAATGCTGCTTTGAAGCAGATGCAGGTTCTTGTGCCAAAAGCGGATGTCCGTGTGGTGCTGCTGGACCTTGCCGACCTGGCTTCCATCCGTGCCTTTGCTACAGCCTTTCTGGCAGAGGAGAAACCGCTCGATATTCTGGTGAACAATGCCGGGGTGATGGCCATACCGAAACGGAAAACCACAAAGGATGGCTTTGAAATGCAGGTGGGGACCAATCACCTGGGACATTTTGCCCTGACCGGATTGTTGCTTCCCGCCCTGAAAAATGCTGCGGCTGCAAGGGTGGTCACTGTTTCCTCACTGGCCGCCAGGTCCGCGCCAAATCTGGACGATTACATGGGAGAAACGCAATATGAACCGATGGCGGCCTATGCAAAATCCAAGGTCTCCAACCTGTTTTTTGCCTATGAGCTGGCACGTCGCAGTAACGAGACATCTATCCGAAGCATTGCGGTCCATCCTTCGGTATCAGCAACCAATTTGTTCAATAAAAAATCCAAATTTGTGAACGGCATGCTTAAGGCCACACTCGGGCTTCTCGCACTGCCGGCAGCACAGGGAGCACTGCCGACACTCTTCGCGGCCACCTCGCCCCTGGCACAATCGGGTGGTTTTTACGCGCCTGTCTGGAGAAGACACCAGGCACATCCGGTGATTGATGTACAGCCATTCGGAATTTCGGGGGACCATGAAATCGCAGAGATGCTCTGGGAAAAATCTGAAAAATTGACCGGTGTACAAATGAGGCATTCAGGTAATAAAAACTAAATATTTCGGGAGCCGTTACGCTGCAGCCGTGTGGATGAAAAGGGCACAGAAGCTGCAGCCGCTACCTCTGTAGAAATGTCTGAAACCTCTATGCCGATGGTGGATACCGAAATGGTCTTTGATAGACCATTCCTATGCGCGGTCGTCGATGTGGAAAACGGTATGCCGCTCTTCCTCGGCAGTTAGCTTGAATGCATTTTCTTTACTGTCTCGAGCAACATAGAGAAGAATTTCCTCTAAATCATCTAAAGCAGCTTGTAAAAAAGTCACACTATAATTCCCCATTGATGAGTCCCTTTAACCTTTCACGAACTTCATTGGGAGAATACGTTTTTGCACCGTTCAGTCTTTGTCCCTCAGCTTCCAAAAGTTTTTCTCTTAAATCAAGCATTTCTTCTCTTTGATTATATGCATCAATGCTCATCACAACTAAATCGCCGAAGCCGTTCTTGGTTAGGAAAACCGGTTGCATTTTTTCTTTGCAGAATGCCGAAATATCATTATATTCATTTCTCAATGACGTTGATGGTTTTATGATCATGTCAAATCTCCTCTCTATCCTTTATATACATATTATATCGATATTATATGCGTTTATCAATAAAATGAAAAAACAATCCTTTGAACGACTGAATGAATACAGGGTCGTCGCCCTCCGTATTGGTCATTGCAAGTTGTCCACTTCAATAGGGATTGCAACAAAATTACACTTTCTTAGCCTTCGTGGTTGAGCCACCCCCCCTTACACCAGAATCATCAATAAAAGCCATTCAGAATTATCTGAATGGCTTTTTGTTTGATGTCTTCCGTTACACAACAACTTCTCGGCCTTCCCCGGCGGAACGATAGAGTGCATCCATGGTCTGGGCGGTCACGAGTATGTGATCGATGTTTGAACGTATTTT
>JBBRWP010000301.1:0-3394 GCA_038249175.1 Acetivibrionales bacterium | reverse complement strand
CGTCATTAGCATCATCGTTTATTCCCCACTTTCACAAGACGTCACTGTGTTTTTTGGCTTGAATCTTTGTCACATGTCCCAATACGCTTTTCTCAAATTCCGTGTCCACCAAGATGTCTTAGCCCTATATGCCAACCTTTCACAAGACATCGCTGTGTTTTTTTGTTTGAAACTTCGCCATATATCCCAACACACTTTTCTAGAGTTCGGCATCCACCAGGGTGCCTTAGTCCTACATTCCAACCATTCACAGGGCTTCGCTGTGTTTTTTTGTTTGAAACTTCGCCACATGACCCAATACACTTTTCTCAAGTTCCGCATCCACCAGGGTGCCCTCTTCCACATAGTCGGTTTGATATATTTTACCGTTTTCGTGCAGCCATCCCAGCAATGCACCTTCTGCGTAGGGGAAGAGAAACCAGGAACGCACACGATTCTCAAAGACCCTATCCTGCAGGGCTTCTGCCAAGGCCTGCAGGCCTGCGCCCGTTGTCGCAGAGATGGGTATCATGGGCCTGTCATCGTGAACCAGAGGTAAGGGGTGCGTTGCGTCTATCTTGTCCGATTTGTTCAGCGCAATAACCACCGGCTTTTCGCCTGCCCCCAGCTCTGCCAGAATTTCATCCACGATGCGAATGTGGTCTTCGGTTTGCGGATCCGAAGCATCGGCCACAATTAAAATAAGGTCGGACAAGACCACCTCCTCCAGCGTTGATTTGAATGCATCCAGCAAGTGGTGTGGCAGTTTTCGAATAAAGCCCACGGTGTCTGTCAAAAGCGCTATACCGCCATTTGCAAAGGTGTATTTTCGGGTGGTCGTGTCCAGCGTCGCAAAAAGCTTGTCTTCGACCAGCACATCTGACTTCGTCAATGTATTTAAAAGGGTAGATTTTCCGGCATTCGTATAGCCCACAATCGAGATGATGGGCAACCCGCCTTTTTTGCGGTCGCTGCGCAGTACCCCGCGCTGGCGTTTGATGTCTTCAAGTTGTTGTTTTAATACATTCATACGGGAACGGATATGGCGCCGGTCTGTTTCGAGCTTCGATTCACCGGGACCACGGGTACCGATGCCAGCCCCCAGTCGTGACATCGTCGTACCAAGGCCGGTGAGCCGCGGCAGGCGGTATTCCAGTTGTGCCAGTTCAACCTGCAAGATGCCTTCTCTGGAACGGGCGTGCTGGGCGAAAATGTCCAAAATTAAACCCGTTCTGTCCAGAACCTTCACCCCAACCACCGCTTCAATATTGCGTTGCTGGGCACCCGATAGTTCTTCATCAAAAATAACCGCATCGGCTTCCAACACCTGCACAGACATGTGCAGTTCTTCAAGCTTTCCTTGCCCTATATAGGTAGCGGCACTTTTCCGATCTTTATTTTGCATCATTTTACCGACAACCATGGCGCCGGCAGTTTTTGCCAGTTCTCCGAGTTCTGCCATCGATACATCTGCTTCAGAAAACCCGTTCAACTGCCTGTCATCCGGTTTTTGAATGCCCACCAGAATAACCCGCTCCGCACCATCTGCTATATCATCCATGGTTTCACGCAATGTTTTTTCCGCATCGTCAATGTATTCGAGCAGCGCGTTAAAATCTTCCTTATCGGCTGTATAGGGTCCCAGGATATCCGTTTCATCCGGGTTTGCCGGTGAAGGAACCCCAACATGGATATCTACCGGTTTCCCGTCCATCACACCCACAGCCACCATGGCATCCAGGCGCAGCTGTTTTTGAGAACTGATATCCATGGCCGAAAGCCTGCCGGAACTTTCCGGATGGGTATGGATACAACGGACACCGGAAAGGCGTCCGCCCCCGCGCCGCCCTTCGATGACCCCCAAGGCAACGGTTCCGTTGTTCCCGATGCGAACATCGGTAATATGACCCTTGCGGTCTGAATAAACGGCCAGTTCACGGCCAATAAAAGCCGTAACCTCCGCCAAAGTTTCCAACAATTCCAGCGTCCAAAGCTGATTCTGCGGCATTCGCACATCATACAAACTGTCCAACACAGACAGGATGGATTGGCGAACGCCATCAACTTCTCCGTTCACACGCAACATGTGTTTATATCCCCCTTTTGGTATACCGTTCAGCGATTAAGTTGTACACAATCTCTTCCTATTATACCACGACCATTATGGACGCACGCATGTGTGTTACTAAACTTGCTATGCCATGAAGGCACATCAACAATATCCTCGTTACGGACGCACGCATGTTCTTTGCTACTCAAAGCACACCTTATCTATGGGTTTAAGAGAAGACTGGATGGGTAAATAGGGAGTACCTGTTCACTTTCCGTCGTATAGGGGGTATCGCATGAACAAAAGGTTCATCGGTTTTTTTGTGTTTTTCGGACTGGTGCCTGCTCTTTTGCTCACCGCCTGTTCTTCTAAGGCACCCATTAAAATTGGTTTTTCTGCCTGTCTTTCCGGTTTGAAATCCGATTTGGGGGTCACTGGCATGTATGGTGCCACCCTGCGCATGGAAGAGGAAAATGCCATTGGCGGGGTGAATGGCCATCTGCTGACGATGGTTGTCGAAGACGATAAAGCAGACCCAGACGAAGCGGTACTGGCCGACCAAAAATTGAAAGATGCAGGCACCGTGGCGGTCATTGGCCATATGGAAAGTAGTACCATAGTAAAATCTATCGATTGGGCTCTTCAAAACAAACGCCTTTATATCAGCCCAACGGTCAGCAGCGAAGCCTATTCCGGCAAAGATGATTATCTGTTTCGCGTGATATCGGCAAATAGCCTGCAATCCTATGCTTTGGCGGATATGGTACAGGATGCAGGACACAAAAAAGTGGCGGTTTTATGGGACAACACGAACAAAGTTTATTCTGATACGTTAAAAAGCTTTTTTATGAAAAAAGCCGTCGATAGCGGGTTCTCGATGGTTTACGATGAGAGTTTTAATCTCCAGGAGAACGTCGATTATGCCGCCATTGTGGAAAACCTTCAAAAATCCGGTGCTGAGGCTCTGCTCATCATTGCCTCTTCCACAGAAACAGCGCTGCTTCTGGAAAATATACCGGTAAAAAAACTGGGCATGCTTTGCTATCTGGCAGCATGGTCTGTTGGAGCAGACCTCATAAGCCGTGCCGGCACCAACATCGAAGGTGCTTTTCTGGTCAACTACGCCAACCTCTTGTCCGAAACAGAAAAATACAAAAACTTTTCAAAGCGCTTTCAGGAAAAATACGGCTCTATTCCCAACTTTGCAGCCATCTCTTCGTACGATGCCATGGGTATTCTGATTGACGTGCTGAAACAAGCCCCGGATATGAAGGCAGAGACACTCAAACAAACCCTGCTTCAAATAAAAACCTTTCCTGGCTTACAATCTGACGTGGTGTTTGATAAATATGGCGATGTGAACCG
>JBBRWP010000300.1:0-3447 GCA_038249175.1 Acetivibrionales bacterium | reverse complement strand
GCCTTGACACAACGGAGGCTTCGGTTGGTGCCGCCAGTCCTGCCAAAACGGGGGTTTCGGTTGGTGCCGCCAGACCTGCCAAAACGGAGGCTTCGGTTGGCGCCGCCAGACCTGCCAAAACGGAGGCTTCGGTTGGTGCCGCCTGCCTTGACACAACGGAGGCTTCGGTTGGTGCCGCCAGTCCTGCCAAAACGGGGGTTTCGGTTGGTGCCGCCAGACCTGCCAAAACGGAGGCTTCGGTTGACGCCGCCAGACCTGCCAAAACGGAGGCTTCGGTTGGTGCCGCCTGCCTTGACACAACGGAGGCTTCGGTTGGTGCCGCCAGTTCTGCCACAGCGGGGGTTTCGGTTGGTGACGCCAGTCCTGCCACAACGGAGGTTTCAAAAGACGCCGTATACTGTAGACGAAGACCTTCATAAACTTTTATACCCGGAAATAAGGGTCTTTTTTGATCTGTGTATTGATCATAAAAACTGAACAAATCCCGCCGCACATTGGCGGCAGATCGCCAGGTAATGTTATGGTTGCCATAGAGCAGGAAAAGCCTTTTTTTTTCATGAAACTGGGAAAGCAGCTGGTAGACGTCGCTATGGGCTTCGCGGATATAATAAAAACGTTTGTGTTCCCATAATTCATCCCCGTCACCGGCTTCGATGAAAGTATACCCGTTTGCATAGTAATGGGATAGGGCATGAAAAAAAGTGCTTTGGTTGTGTGCAAATTCATCGGCGGCACTGTTGTCCCCCCGATGGGCATCACTAAAAATGATCAGCTTATCATGGACGCCGATTTTCAGGATGGGGGCATTTTGATATGCTTCATCCAGGCGCTTGTTTGTTTTCATAGTACTCCTTCAGTGGGTGTTATTGCAGATTCCCCAAATAAGCATAGCACACCACTGGGATTGGGTCTATGTTCCTGTTTCAAAAAATGGTACTTGTTCGAAGAGCGGATAAAAAGTAGAATAAGGGGGAGATCTGTAAAGCAATCTTGATTCCGGGGATATAACGCACATTCGTGCGTTATTATGCAAGATGATTTTATCATCTTGCATGTTACAACCACCTTGGGTGGCTGGGCAGGACAGCTTGGTGAGATGTTATATGCCACGCTCCCAATCAAGGGTTCACTGCCAGCCAACGGTAACCCCGCTGGCTGCATGCAAGTTGCAAAATGCAACTTGCATGAAAAATTCGAAAATCGACTTTTTGCAATAGAATCAATCTTCCTACTTTGAAGGAGTAAAGCCGCATGACAGCCTTGCCACTTGAACCCTATCTGCTGAGACTGGAGAAATTCGAAGGACCCTTCGACCTACTGTTTCATTTGATTGAAAAAAACCAAATTGATCTATATGACATTCCAATTGTGACCATCACAGACCAATACCTGGATTATGTGCAAAAGATGGAAGCTTTGGATCTGGATTTTGCCAGTGAGTTTCTGGTCATGGCCGCAACCCTTCTGCACATCAAATCCCGTATGCTTCTTCCGGTGCATGAACCGGCAGAAGATGCGGATGCTGCTGATCCCCGGGAAGAACTGGTATTGAAACTGATTGCCTACCAGCGGCACAAAGAGTTTGCCGCTGTCTTAACAGAACGCGCTCTAATTTGGCAAGGTGCCTTTTATAAGTTGCCGGAAGTGCTGCCGGAAGTGAAGAGAGAGTTGACCTATGAAGTCTCTCCCTTATTCTTAAAAGTGAGTTACGAGCATTTGCAACAACAATTGGACGCGAGGATGAACCACAACAGCAACCGTATGGCTCGCATTCTGGACAATGAAAAGGTTTCTTTGAAGTCCAAGGTGCATGAAATACTGCAACACCTGGCACAGTTAAAAAAAGGTGTTCGTCTATGCTTTTCCATGTTGTTCAACCAGAAGGAGAGATCCCGGTTGGAAATTGCAACCGGTTTTCTGGCCATGCTGGAAGTTGCCAAACTTGGGAAAGCCAGAATTGAACAGCCGGTTATGTTTTCGGATATATGGCTAAGCCCAATAGATTTAAAAGATAACGGACTTTTGGATGGGCTTGTGATAAAAAATGAAGTAGAAAAATGATGCGGGCGATGGTTATGGGGACAGAAAAGGGAAAGGATATTATGTTAAGTGCTAAAGACATTGAGTGTATCGTTGAGGCTGTTCTTTTTGCGGCTGGAGAACCGGTATCGCTGGATAAACTGGCTGACATCTGCGGTCAGGACAAGGGAACCATGAATGGCCTGTTGGGCAACTATGCCAACCGCCTCCATAACACCGCCAGCGGTATCGCGTTGCGTGAAATGGACACCGGCTGGCAGCTTTACACGAAACCGATGTATGCCGACTACATAACACAATTGGAAAACGTGCGAAAATCAAGTGGCCTTTCGCAAGCGGCGTATGAAACACTGTCGATTGTCGCCTACCGCCAGCCGGTAACGCGGGCTGTCATTGAACAGATACGCGGGGTTTCATCGGACGGTGTTCTGTTAAAGTTACAGGAAAAAAACCTCGTAAAAGAAGCCGGCCGGGATGACACCCCCGGAAAACCTTTTCTATTTGAAACAACAACGGAGTTTTTGCGGATATTCGGCTTTCGCTCCGTGAAAGATCTGCCAAAGCTGGAAATGGGAGAGGGAGAAATGATGCTGGACAGCCTGCCGATAGACTGATATAGGTGAAAAGCGAATCCTCAAAAGGAAGTACTTGACGATCAAAAAACAGGATAAGCATAAGGTTATATTCGAACGTCCACGTGCTGACCCAAATGGGATTCTGGATTAGGCAAGCCTTTCAATAATTCACCGAAGGCTTGATGCTGTCCCTCCATCGATTTTTTTTGCAACATAATTTGTGCCAGCCACTGACCATAATTGCCGTTGTTGGCTGCCACAATATTTGTGTTTTGTACTGTCATCGCACCATCTCCTAAGATGTTTCACTATTTCCCTTTCTATCACAAAAGGCAACAGCAACTCTTATTATTTATACCCGGTTTTTTTGGTCGTGAAACAGCCAAAGTTTTGCAAATTGTTTCCATCTCTTGCGACGGAGCATATGTATCAAGTCGCAATTATTAAAATTTATGAACGCTGGTTCGTCATAGCCAGTCTTCTCATGATTCATGAACCACAAAGGAAATCATCACCTTGTGAATAACGCTCTTACTGGCCATAGTAGGCGGAAGCGCCATGCTTCCTTAAAAAGTGCTTATCCAGCAAGGCTGACGACATAGGGGGTAATTGCTGCCCGGGTAAATGTATTGCATAATTGGCTTCTGCTGCCATTGCCATTTTGCTGACTTGTTCGAGTACCACGGCATTATGGACTGCTTCGGCGGCATCTTTGCCCCAGGAAAAAGGCCCGTGCGAATGTACCAATACGGCTGGAACCTGCATGGGTTGAATGTTTCGGCTTAAGAATGTTTCCTCTATGACAACACCGGTATTTTTCTCATAAGCTGTG
>JBBRWP010000299.1:0-3475 GCA_038249175.1 Acetivibrionales bacterium | reverse complement strand
TTCGGCTGTAGTGAGGCAATATGATGGTACAGCTTGTTCCGGTAATCTCTGGGAAGAACTTTGGGAATGTCTATCCAAACTTCACCGATTTCACCGTATTCTGTTAAAAGTTCAGTGATTTGATTGGTTTGAAACTGTTGATATTCCGTAGTCGTATAAGCTGTTTGCCATGTTGACATGCTTGGTGTCGAAGAACCGAATACGTGATTATCCCATGAACAGTAGTAAAATCCCGGAATGATACCATGTTCCTTGCAGGCTTTCACGAATTGACCCACCACATCTGTCGGATTGCTGCTGGTACCTACATGATAATCACTGTGTTTCGTAGGCCACAGGCTATGTCCTGAAACATGTTTTGTCGTAAAAATCACATATTTCATTCCTGCTTTTTTTGCCACCTGAGTCCATTGGTTCACATCCAACTGATCCGGAGCATAGGTGGTCGAGGGTTTGTCCCCCAATGACAACTCCTTCTCATCAAAAGTGCTCATACCAAAGTGTATGAACATGCCGTATCCGAGATTTTCCCATTCCTTCAGTCTTTCTATGATAATCTTTGCTGACCCTTTTCCATATAATTGCCTCCTTCCTCCATGTCAGGGGTTTTTCTCAAGGCGCTTGCCCGGGGCTCAAACAAATCACCACCCCCGGGCAAACCTTTTCATCTCAGACCCTGTTTCCGCCGGTGATATCCCTGCCACCATGCAATTGCGGGTAACAACTGGCAAACATGTATTTTGGTGCTTCGTCAAATGCCATCTCGATGACGGTGACCCCGGCATTGACATCGGGAATCGCTGCCGGCAGATTTTTCAGGAGAATCCGATGTCCCTTGTGCTCAAACTCCAATGGCGTCCCGTCTTTTAGTAGACGGATGGCTTTGGGTGCATTCAGGTATCCGCCGATGGCCATTTCTCCACCGGTAGGCCATATCCAATTCCATAGGAATACCGATTTCCCGTCGTATGTGGCATCGGCTACGCCATTGCCCCCGAAAGACCTGTCTATCCAGCTTTTATTCCTGACCATCTTCCCATAGGCGGCCTTGCCGTTTTCCTTCAACCAGTTTCCTACCGCAGTCAGGGGTGCCACAGCCTCTTCAGGTACAGATCCATCCGGCATCGGTCCGATGTTCAACAACAGGTTTCCCCCTCCGGCGGCACAGGTGGAAAGCATTTTCAGGATGCGCTGCGCATTGTAGCTGTAGGGAACAGCCTGTTTACTGTCAACATAACCCCAGCTGATGCCGTTGAAAGTCATGCAGGCTTCCCAATCCTGATCCATCGCCGTGACATGTTCTTCAGGTGTACCGAAATCCTCGGGCAGATGGCTGCGGTCGTTGATGAGGATATCCGGCTGAAGGGAGCGCATGTGCTGGTTGAGTTCCAGAGAGTCCCACCCTTCCCAAGTTTCCATCGGTAGCGAGACATCGTACCAGAGAATATCTATTTTCCCGTAGTTCGTTAATAGTTCCGTATTGAGCGCACGGATGTATTGGTTGAACCGACTGCGTGCTTCCGTGTCGAAGGCACAGCGCCAACCATCTTCATGGTGCCAGTCCATGAGTGATGAATAGAAACCGATCCCGAGTCCAAACTCACGACAGGCATCGACGAATTCTTTTACAATATCGCGCTTGGGACCATAATTCATGGAATTGTACGGATTGGCCTTTGAATCCCACAGGCTGAAACCTTCATGGTGCCTGGTGGTCAGAACCATGTACTTCATGCCGGCTTTTTTCGCCAGAGCCGCCCATTCACGAGGTGCGCCCGGTTTGGGTTGAAAGTGTTCGGCTTTTTTTTCATATTCGTTGATAGGAATGTTCTCAAGCGTCATGACCCATTCATTCCGTCCAACCTGCGAGTAGATTCCATAATGGATGAACATGCCGAACCGTGCCTCTCGCCACCATGTCATGCGTTGATCTCTTGTTGCGGCAACCTGCTGCTCATATTCTGGTTTTGATAAAAACTGTTCCATAGCTTTTTATCTCCTTTCTAAAATCTAGGGTTTCTTTTTATGCTGTTAAGCCTTCGCTGTGGACTGAGTTGCTGTGACCGAATGGTAACCTTCAACATCAATATAGGAAATCAACCTTTCAGGAAGCTCTGAAATATCATGACAGGAATGACTATTGTCCAGGCTATTCAGAAAAAAATCCAGAATTTCCATGTACATATGATTCATGATTGCCGAGCGGTGAATCATGCAAGGTTCGCTCTTTTGTCGAATATAATTCGGCTCATTTTGTTGCAGATAATCTTCTGCCAACCTCACGGAGTATATCCTGTGACGGCCCCGGTATTCTGCCGAGATAATCCGGTCCAACATTGAGTAGATAATTAATTCCACGGGTGTTTAAATGCTCCTTCAGCTCCAGTACTTTCCCGGCTTCTTTCCAATTCTGATCATAGCTTTTGTAACCCCAGGTGTCATTGAGTGTTGCCGGTGTCTCAACAAGTGCATTTCCGAACGACTCATTGGATATCTCATTGTCACCAAGTGAGGAATAATCCCCTATGCCATTCCCTATCCGAGAGTTGACAAGGCAGTTCGGCTGACATTCTTTAATCAAGTTGTACAATTCCAAGCTCTGCTCAGGTGAGATTGAGATCGGTGTGTCACACCATATCAGACATAGTTCTCCATAATTTGTCAAAATTTCTTTCATTTGCGGTTTTATTTTATTTTCAAAACACTTGGCATAGTTCTTTTGATCGGCATCCGGAAAATCCCAATTATTTGTGCTGCTCCGTCCCGGTGTGTAGCTGTGATTAATCCCGCCACCATTCGGCTCATGCCAGTCGATGTCCTGAGAATAATAAAGACCCAACTTCATATTGTGTTTCTGACAAGCCTCTGCAATCTCACCGATAACGTCACGTTTGAAAGGTGTTGCATCAACCACATTGTAAGGATCAACTTTTGACCTGAACATCGCGAACCCCTCGTGATGTTTGCTTGTTACAACGATGTATTTCATTCCAGCTTCTTTGGCAAGGACTACCCACTCCTCGGCATTGAAGAAAACCGGATTAAAAGCCTTTGCAAGCTGACTATATTCTGCTATGGGAATTTTAAAATAGGACTGAGCCCACTCTCCTATCTCTTCCCCCATACGCTTGCCTCTCCATTCACCAGCCAGCAGCGCATATAAGCCCCAATGTACCATCATTCCAAATTTTGCTTCTTTGAACCATTCTTTGTTTGTCATTGTTATTTTCACCTCTCCTTATTGACCATGTTCCAAATTGCATCCGATTTTCTATTCGAAAGATTTGCCGGACTATATCAAAAAATATAGTCCGGCAACTTCTATTTCAAAAATAACTCAATAACCGGCACCAACGATTTCGGTTTCACCGGTGGAATCTCCAGAACCAGCAGATCATCGGCTTTTGCTGCGCCTTCACTGAAATGGTTTACGCCGCCTTCTGTAAATTGTATTTCACTGGCATCATGTAAAAAC
>JBBRWP010000298.1:0-3502 GCA_038249175.1 Acetivibrionales bacterium | reverse complement strand
CTTTCGCTTTAATGCCAATAATAGATTTTCTCTCCTGTCCAAAACAAATCCCTCCTCCCGTCGTTCACACTACTATTTTCGCTAATTCATCCTATTTACCATTGTATCATAATTTTTAGATTTTGTGTTCAGCCTCTTGTGAACATTAACAACCGCATTAATTAAAAGTAATCATGTCTTTATCGGACACCCATTAGAACAAAAGGTTTCCAGATTGTAATCTTGTCTCATCATCAACTCTTAGTTATAATGAACGTAAATATAACAGACTTTCTGAAGGAGATGCTCATGATCATCAAACCAAAAACACGTGGTTTCATTTGCACGACAGCACACCCGGTGGGATGCGCCGCACATGTTCAGGAACAAATCCAGTATGTCTCTGAAAAAGCGCCAATAGCAGGTCCAAAAAATGTTCTTATTCTTGGTGCCTCTACCGGATATGGCCTGTCTACAAGAATCGCTGCTGCTTTTGGCAGTGGTGCGAAAACGATTGGCGTATTTTTCGAAAAACCGCCCACAGAAAACCATACAGCCTCAGCTGGCTGGTACAACACAGCCGCTTTTGAGAAAGCTGCACAAGATGCCGGGCTGTATGCCAAGAGCATCAATGGCGATGCCTTCTCTGATGAAATTAAGAAAGAAACCCTCGCCCTCATTCAAAAAGACCTCGGTAAAATTGATTTGGTTGTCTACAGTCTTGCTTCACCGCGCAGAACGCATCCAAAAACCGGCGAAACGTATAACTCTGTCATTAAGCCCATCGGCTCACCGTATACAAACAAAACTGTGGACTTCCACAGCGGTGTTGTCTCTGACGTAACGATTGAACCGGCCACAGAAGAAGAGATTACCCAAACCGTTTCTGTCATGGGCGGCGAAGACTGGGAAATGTGGATGACAGCACTGCGTGAAGCGGATTTGCTGGCAGATGGGGTTCAAACGGTTGCCTTTTCTTATATAGGCCCGGGTATCACCCATGCAATTTATAAAGACGGTACCATTGGCCAGGCGAAGATTGACTTGGAAAATGCAGCGAAGCGCATTACAGCAGCGTTGACTGGGTTGAACGGACAGGCACGCATTTCGGTGAACAAAGCGCTGGTAACGCAGGCGAGTTCTGCCATTCCGGTCGTACCACTTTATATTTCAATTCTGTATAAGGTAATGAAAGAAAAAGGAATTCATGAAGGCTGTATTGAGCAGATGTACCGACTCCTGGCCGAACGACTCTATACAAAATCCTGTCCTCTGGATGAAGCAGGTCGTATCCGTTTGGACGATTTGGAAATGCTGAGCGATGTGCAGGAAGAAGTGTTCTCCTTCTGGGAGAATGTACAGACAGAGAGCCTTGACGCGACTTCGGATATTGCCGGTTACCGGGAAGCTTTCTATCAGCTGTTCGGCTTCGGCATTGGAAATGTGGATGAGACGGAAGAAGTTGACCCGATGGTGTGGATTCCAAGCATAAACTACGAATCGATGAAAACTTAGAATAAGCCTTTATCTGCCAAATAGCACTGAATAAATACGCAATGGCTGACCGATACTCAATGGAGGAAGTATGTTCAACAATTTATCCATTAGAAATCGTCTGGTACTGAGTATTTTTATTGGCTGTCTGATCCCGTATATTGTCGGAGGTTTGTACATTAAAGACTACACAGAAAAATGGCTATACGATAAAAGCATTAATCAAACACACCTGTTGCTGGAACAAGTTTCGTTGCGTGTGGATGAGTCCATTATTGAAAAGATGAAAGAACTTGTGACCATGATGTCACAGGATGGGCGTTTGCAAAATAACAATGCTGTCATTCGGAACTATACAGGATTATCAGAAAACCCGCTGATAGAAGCACCTTCAATACAGGAGAACGCCATTGCTGCCTATTTTGAAACCATTAAAGCCAGCCATGCTAATGTAAATTTTTCCTTTTTCGGAACGGAAACCGGTGGGTATATTGAATATCCTGCATTCACGCCAAGTGCCGCATATGACCCAAGGATAAGGTCTTGGTACTCAGATACTCTGAAATCACAAGCCGTGCAAATTTCAGCGCCCTATATCACCAAAGTGACACAAGAAATGGTCATTAGTATTACAAAAAGGGTAACGATTGGCAGCAAATTATCCGGCGTTGTCGGTCTATCTGTCCGTTTGGACAGTTTGATGACGGACATCAACCAACTGAAAATCGACGAAACCGGGTATATTGTTGTTGTTGGAAAAGATGGCCGCATCATGGTCAGCCCTAATCATGCGGAATGGACTTTAAAACCTTATCAGGATATTGCAGGGTTAAGTCAACTGGGGGACAGTACAGTCAATAGCTTTCAAACCATTCTGGACGGACGGAAAAAAATCATCACCATCCATAATTCTTTGAGCAGCGGATGGCGTTTTTTGTCCATTGTAGACAAGATGGAGATTGCTAAGCAGACCATGGCCATGTCACAAATACTCTATGGCATATATGGATTCACATTATTCATCATTTATATCATCATCTATTTTATATCCAGACGCATTACGAATCCAATTTTGGACATATCAGAAGCTATCAACCAAATGTCGACATTCAGCTACAATTTTGGAAATTCGAAAAAATTCGAAAAGTACAAACAGCATAAGGATGAAATCGGAAAAATGACCCAGTCGCTGTTCGGTATGGAGAATAATTATATTGAATTGAATGAAAATATATCCATCATGGATCAGGAAATCAGGAACATTGAAATTGAAGGAAACAAAAATGTCAAACTGACACTGTCAGAAAACAATCCATTTAGTCATATTGTTCTATCCATCAATACCTTGCTTGAAAAAACATATAGTTACCTGCACCAAATTAATTTATACAACAAAGACATTCTAAGCAAGAATGAGCAACTTGAGGCATCAGAGGAAAAACTCCTGCTGAAAATCGAGCAAATCAAGACTCAGAAAGAAACCATTGATTTCCTGGCCTACCACGATCCGCTCACCAATCTACCCAACAGACGAAAATTCATGGAAGTTTTACAACAATCTATTCAGAGCAATAAAAGCGGCGCAGTTATTCTTCTGGATCTGGATAACTTCAAGAATATCAATGACAGCCTGGGTCACCTTTTTGGGGATCGCGTTCTAAAAGAAGTGTCCACGCGTTTAAGCAGCATGAATGCCTTTGATATTTTTGTATCCAGGTTTGGTGGAGATGAGTTCCTCTTATTGGTTGAATGCGAAGATACTCTTGCTGCGATTGACCCGATTGCCAAACATATTCAGCAACTATTTGATAAGGAAATCCTATTGGATGGCGATGAAATAAAAATCGAATTCAGCATGGGTATATCAATGTTCCCTTCGCAGAGCGTCGAAATGAGTCAACTGATTATGAATGCTGATTTGGCATTATATACGGTCAAAAACAACATGAAAAGTGGTTTTGCCCTGTTCGACTTCCCGATGACAGACCAATTGAATGAAAAATCATTCATCGAATCTGTTTTGCGTGAT
>JBBRWP010000297.1:0-3510 GCA_038249175.1 Acetivibrionales bacterium | reverse complement strand
CGCTGTATCATTTTCAACTCTTCCTGACGGGCATGGCCGGAGACATGAATCTCTGCCAGCGCGTCATAGAGCACATTGGCGCCTTTTTTGTATAATTCGTTGATGACCCGGTACACAAATATCTCATTGCCCGGGATGGCACTGGCTGAAATAATGACCAGGTCTCCCGGAATAATACTCACCATTTTATGGGTACCCATGGCAATACGGACCAGCGCAGACATAGGTTCACCCTGGCTGCCGGTAGTAATAATGGCCACCTGATGCGGTGCGAGGCGTTTCACCTGATCCAAATCGATCAGAACACCTTCAGGGACGTTCAAATAACCCAGTTTCATGGCTGTTTTGGTAACGTTAATCATACTGCGGCCAATAACAGCCACTTTTCTGCCATACTTATAGGCGCTGTTGAACACCTGTTGCAGGCGGTGAATGTTCGAGGCAAACGAAGCCACCAGAATACGGGACTTCGCATCTTTGAATACGTTATCGAAGGTCTCGCCCACTTTCCGTTCCGAGATGGTGTAGCCCGGGCGCTCCACGTTGGTGCTGTCGGACATGAGGAGCAGAACGCCTTTTTTCCCGATTTCCGCAATGCGCTGAAAATCGATGGGTTCGCCTTCTATGGGCGTATAGTCAATCTTAAAGTCGGCCGTGTGAAAGACCACACCAACAGGCGTCGTGATGGCGAGCATCACGGTATCGGCGATACTGTGTGTGGAGCGGATGAACTCGATGTTGAACACGCCCAGGTCAATACTCTGCCCCGCTTTGACCGCATTGAGCGTGGTGGCAAGCATCATATCGTATTCAACCAGTTTGTTTTCGATAAGGCCCAGGGTTAATACGGTACCATAGATAGGTGCGGTAATTTTTCTGAGCACATAGGGTAACGCGCCGATATGGTCTTCATGGCCATGGGTGACCACAATACCTTTGATTTTTTCTGCGTTTTTCTCCAGGTACGTGACATCCGGAATAACCAGATCAATCCCCAGCATCTCATCTTCCGGGAAAGCCAGTCCACAGTCCACAAGGATTATACTGTCCCCGTATTCAAAGACTGTCATATTCTTTCCGATTTCTTCCAGGCCACCCAAAGGGATGACCCTTAACTTGTTTTGTTTACTTTTTGCCATTTTTCCTCCAATTTAATGATGTCAGTGACAAGACTATGATTTCCGTCTTTTACGAACAGTAAATCACTCAAATTCACTGAATTTATGTTATGCTCCTTTTCGGAACAATTTCATTCGTTGTTTCTTTGTTTCTTTTTGAAACACTTGTAACTCTATGTGATGTTTCTTCGCATTTATTTCGCTTATCCGTTACTTCTTTTGGAATCCGCATTGTTTTTGTGTCCGTACATTTTTGCATTCATTTGTTTTTCGGCATTTCTGCAATGGTCTGCTTATATACTGCTGCAGTCTGGCGTGCAATGTGTTCCCACTGGTACACATCTGCAACTTTACGATAGGCATTTGCGACAACCCTCCGACGCAACGACTCATTCTGCAGCAGCTCCACGATGGCATCAGCCAGCATATCCGCGTTACCGGTGTTAAATTTCATGCCGTTAAGCCGGTTTTCTACAATTTCATTCAAACCACCGGCATCTGAAACCACGACCGGAATTTGCGCCACCATCGCCTCAAGCGCCACAATACCAAAAGGTTCGTAAAGGCTTGGGAAAACGGCCATACTGGAAATTTTGTACATTCTGAGCAGTTCATCTTCTGAAATGAACCCAGGAAAATCTACCCGATGCGCAACGCCCATATTCCATGCGCGTTCTTTCAGTTTATCCATCTCCTGCCCCTTGCCGGCAATGACAAATTTACACTTCGGCACACGGGAAAGCACCTTGGGAATGGCATCCATCAACAAATGAACCCCTTTTTCATAGGTGAGCCTGCCAACAAAAAAAACAATCTGCTCATCATCTGCGGCATGGGACCTGCGTAAATCCATATCGATGGGCACCTGATTGAATGCGTCCAAATCGATGCCGTTGGACAGAACGTTCAGCTTCTCTTCTTTGAGCTGAAACAGCCGCATCACTTCACTTTTCATATAGCCGCTGTTCACAATAATTCGTCTGGATATTTCTGACAGTTTTTGTTCTACTGAAGAAATGTATCCCTGCACATCATTATGGATACCGCCATTGCGACCATATTCAGTGGCATGGATGGTTGTAACACAAGCCATTTCCGGATATAGTTCCATCAAGGTTTTCCCGGCAAAAGCCACCAACCAGTCGTGCAAATGGATCACATCAAAACGTTCGCCCAACTGCACCAGCCGAACACCTTCCCTTACCATTTCGAGGTTCATTTGCATCACACTGTCGATAAACGTAATGGGACGGACAAACCAGGCGGGGACACGGTGAATCTTGACCGGTCCATCAGCTTCACTGGACAACAAATTGTCATCTGTCATGGTCAGTACAGTTACTTCATGTCCTGCTTCACCTAACTCCTGCGCCAGGTAATACACGACGCGGGAAATACCACCAACAATGCGGGGTGGGTACTCCCAAGCCAACATTAAGACTCGCATGCGGTCTCCATTTCTTATGACAACTTTTTTCAGGCACAACAACAATGTTCATGCGGGGATGCTGTGCAATATGCGGTACTGATGCAGCCACAAAAACACGTAAACACAATGTCCAAACCTAAAACTTCACTTTTCCGTGATTGTGGTTTATATTTAGCAGTAGGATGCTTACACAAGCCGTATTGCCTGAAAGCCATACGCCATACTGCTGAAATTTGAGTTCAATCCAAAGAAAATGTAAACAGACTTGCTTATTATATACCAACTTAAGGCATTTTGCATCGTTTTTTTCTGAATAGGAGCCATATGACATCCAAGCCTATTGAACTGTATCCGCCAATTTTTATAAGAAACACAATGAAAACCTTTGAGAACAAAGGATTTGAAGCCTACCTTGTCGGTGGTTGCGTTCGTGATGCTCTGTTGGGTTTAGCACCCTCCGATTGGGATATCTGCACGAACGCTTTACCGGAAGAGACTGCCGGGTTGTTTGAAAAAACAATTGATGTCGGTTCACAACACGGAACAGTGATTGTGGTAGATGTAGAGGCGGATAAGAAGAATGCTTTCGACAGGAAAAATATTGCCTCCGGTCGTTCCTGCATCACTGATAAAGAGGATATTGTTGCAACAGGTTCTTTGGATTCGCCTGGACACAAGGACACGTCTCTAAACGGCGGGATTGCTTTTGGCAGTTTTAGGGCAGTTCAAACGGTGGAAATAACAACCTGGCGTACCGATGCAATGTATTCTGACCACAGACGCCCGGATGCCGTTCATTTTACAGGCAGTTTGGCTGAAGATCTCTCCCGCAGAGACTTTACAATCAACGCCATGGCCTGGAACGCAGACAAAGGCTTGATTGATCTGCATCATGGCTTACAGGATTTGCAAGATGGCCTGATTCGATGCGTTGGCCATGCGCAGGAACGCATGGCTGAAGAT
>JBBRWP010000296.1:0-3529 GCA_038249175.1 Acetivibrionales bacterium | reverse complement strand
ATAGCCCTGCCCTTGTACACGCCCCTGCGGGTGCTGTATACACGGCTGGACCGATTGGACAGAAAACACAGCCGTATCGGGGTACCATAAGTGTGACACGGGGACGGTTCTGTTGTCACAGGGCTTGTGACAACAGAACCGTCCCCGTGTCACATCCGAAAATGCTGCACATTTTCAGATTAGTCTACTGGAAGAAAGGTGGATTCGATGGCTGTAATAAAAAGGAAAATGGTACAAATCGATCGCTACCTCATTCTGGGGGTGGCTGTTTTGGCCGTCGCCTTTGTCTTTATCACAAAACTGGCCGACCTGCAGTTGATTCACGGGGAAGAGTACCGGCAGGAAACGGTTTCCCGGATTTCGACAAACGGTACCATTCGTGCTGCCCGGGGCAATATCATGGACCGCAATGGCGTGCCGATTGCCGGGAGCCGTATGGGCTTTTGTGTGGAGATGGTCGATGTAAAGATGTCGAACATGGAGAAAAATGAGATGCTGCTGGAACTCTGGCAGGTCTTTGCAGAAAATGGGAAGACCATCAACACCCATTTGGCCGATGTAGTGGACTGGCCGCACCGCCTCCTGCAGTTCCGGACAGATGCGGCAAAAGAAGCCTTTGTTACCAGCATTCTTGTGGATAAAAAAGACAAGGATAAGTTGCTGACCGGCGATCAAATCTTGACATATATGCAGAATATCACATTTGAGATTGGTACGGTGCAGAACCCGCAGACACATAAAACAGTGAACACCGGGCAATACACGGATGACGAAATTTGGACACTGATGCAGCTCCGTTATGAGATCTTAAAAAATCAGCCCAAACTGACCAAGCCCATGCTTTTGTCTGAAGACGTTGGTGAAGTGTTGATGTCTGAAATTGAAGACCGCAGCGATTTTTTTCGTGGGGTTTCCTCATATGTAAAACCCTATCGACTGTATTATGATGCGGAAACAGTATCCCATGTATTGGGTTATATTGGCATGGCAACCGATATCGAAGTACGTGATTTGAACGGTCACCTCGTTGAGGATGCACGGAGGCTAGACCGGGGAACGCTGCAGCATATTTGGCCAAAATATGGTGCCGATGGTCAGGAATTGCCTTTGACGAAAGCACAAAAAGAAGAGAACAAGAAAAAAGATACTCTTGTTTCAGATTATGACCGTGAAAATCCGGGTCTTTTATACACCAATCAGGATATGATAGGGAAAAGCGGAATTGAGTTGGGCGCAGAAAACCGTTTGCGTGGTGTGAATGGGCAAACCACCAAGGAGGTGGATAGAAACGGCCGTACAACAGAAACATCTCTGGACAAGGCGGCATCACCAGGAGCGGATGTCTATCTGAGCATCGATTTAGACCTGCAGCGGGCAGCATTAGACTCTTTGAAACGCAATATCGAGCGCATAAAAACAATGGGTGGAAAAAAGAATTTTAGCGATGCCAATGCCGGCGCCGTGGTTGCTATTGATGTCCGTTCAGGAGAGGTGCTGGCGATGGCCAGTTGGCCGGACTACAATCCTGAAATTTTTTTAAAGGGGGATACCAAGGCTATACAGGCGTTGTTAAGCAGCCCTGATCAACAAACCTGGAACCGCGCCACGCAAGGGGCCTATCCCCCGGGTTCAACCTATAAACCCCTAATCTCTGTGGCAGCCTTGGAAACGGGTACAATAGCGGCCGACACCAGAATACTATGCAATTATTCGGACAGCTGGCTGAACAAGAAGCTTGAAACCGAAGGCAAGACGAACCTGACAAACTTGGAAGGAAACCAGGGATACATCAGTTTGGAACGGGCAGTGGGAACGTCGAGCAACATGTTTTTTTATAAAGTCGGCGTTATGACGGGCATTGATCAGATTGCTTCCTTTGCCAGACTTTTTGGCTTTGGTCGAAAAAGCGGTATTGAAATCGATGAAAGTTCCGGCTCCCTTGCATCGCGCGAATACAAGAAAATGTATTATAATGAAGGCTGGTATCCACTGAATACAGCCATGGCATCTATTGGTCAGCTGTACAACGCCTTTACCCCGGTGCAGTTGGCTAATTATACTGCAATCCTAGCCAATGGGGGGACGATGTATACCCCTCACCTCGTGCGGATGGCGGTTTCTGAAACCGGGGACATTCTGAAATTCCCCGAAACGGTTGGGACCGAACTGGCAGTTTCCAAGGCCAACATGGCGTCTGTACGAAAAGGTATGGTCGCGGTTGCCAATGCAACGGATGGTACGGCAGTGAATGTTTTTCGGGACTTTCCCTTTCGTGTGGCGGGGAAAACCGGTACTTCGGAGACCGGGAATGAAAAGCGTGGAGAGTCTTCCCATGGTCTTTTTATCTGCTACGCACCGGCAGATGATCCGGAAATTGCTGTGGCGGTTGTCATTGAACATGGCGTTTGGGGCGCTTACACCGCACCGGTTGCAAGGGATGTGTTGATGTCCTACTTCCGCCTCAATGAATCTGGAACCGCAGAAACGGGTTCTGGAGAACGGATGTCAGAAAGAACGGTGGTTGGCGAAGCGATGATTACATGGTAAAGTAGCTTAGCATGTAGTGCACATACTTTATGTGAGGGGGTGCGCGATCATAGGATGGCGGTTGACTTTTTTGGTGCTATCAAACCTGTCCTGGAGATAGAGTGCTGTCAATGAAAAACATAGTGTAAAGGAGCTCCGATGGATACTAATGCAATTGTCTTTAAGGGTGGTTTGGACGGGCTTTCGATTCTGGTGTCTGACGGGCTTTCCCCCGACCAGTTTTTGCAGGCAGTGGAAGAAAAAATAGAAGCCAATGCCCGCTTTTTTCGCGGTGCAAGACTCAAGGTGACGTATAAAGGCATTGACTTATCAGCAGATGAAGAAGCCTTACTGTTTAAACTTCTGGATGAGCGGAGCGGAGCTGTTATTGAAAGCTTGAAAAAGGCAGGTGTTGTGGTAGAAAAAGCAGCGACAACACCAGTGGCCGGGAAGGCAGGGATTGTGAAGCCAATAAGGCGCTATTTTTCCAAGGACAAGGATGAAAGCGATTGTAAATTTATTCAGAGCACCCTGCGTGGGGGCACCAGGGTACAATACGAGGGGTCTGTGGTGGTTATTGGGGACGTGAACCCGGGGGCGGAGGTGATAGCAACCGGAAATGTCATTGTTTTAGGCCTTTTACGGGGCATGGTTCATGCCGGATCAGCTGGCTCCCGGGATGCTTTTATTACGGCACTGAAGCTAAAACCAACACAGTTGCGCATTGCTGACTTAATTGCACGTTGCCCTGATGATCCGGACACACCAGGCGTTTTTCCTGAAATTGCCTCCGTTAAAGAAAACACCATTGTTGTAAATCCTTTATATGAGCGGATTTAAAGATGTTTTGAGTTTGCAAAACATCTTTTGCTTGTTTGACTTTTCACATGAAAAAAGATATGATTATTTATTGAATGGAATTCAAAAAATGCGTAGCATTTTTAATAACCTGAACACGTAAAAGCACATTGGATATATCGGAGGAATGGAAATGGGAGAGGTT
>JBBRWP010000295.1:0-3551 GCA_038249175.1 Acetivibrionales bacterium | reverse complement strand
TGCCCGGTAACCCCGTTCTGCCTTCAAACGCGCCATGCGTTCGGCTTCCCATTCAACAGGACAGTCCCTGATCATACTGGAGTAGTACATGTCCACATGAGTGCGGCTGCCACCAAGCATCTGGGTGACTGATTTGTTTTCGCGCCGTCCCTTCAAATCCCACAATGCCGTATCGATTCCGGCAACCGCCCGGCAGACATAAGTACCTGTGAACTTGTGAAGTGTGGCAATGAGCTTGTCGGCCAGAGAAAAATCATCATCCGGACAACCAATAGCCAAAGGTGCAACTTGGCGATGCAGAACAATCTGCGTGATGTCCGCCATAAATGGCGCCGTCTGTCCATATCCTATCGCACCATCAGAGGCAGTGACCTTGACGACGCAGACCTGATCCTTGAAAAAGCTTTCAATACGTTCGATAGTCATAACCATTTCTCCTTCCATTCAACCCATTAGCGAAACGCAAGCGTCATCATAGCCATTTCAGGCACCATGACCTGCGCGTGCCGGTCTCCTACAACCACTGTGACTTCGGTTGCAGTACCCGGGTTCACAAGAATCACTGCATAACCACCATCCGGATTCCGGAAAGTAACCTGCTTAAAGCCCGCAACATCGCAGGTCGAAGTCAGACGCACTGCACCGCGGCGGACGAATTTCGAGAAATGCCCAAGTGCCCAGTACTGACATCCCCAGGAGGGCTCTCCCGTGACGGAATGCACCTGCAATAAGCCGCCGCCATCCTGCTTTCCAAATTGGAAGAAAGGCCCAATATGCGGTTTCCCGGCTTCATCCAACGCGAGATTCCAGCAGAAGATGCTGCGAGACCAATTCGCCATCATATCCACGAACATTGCACCGTTCTCGCAAATGGCTTCGGGTGTCGGTATGAAGCCACTCCCCTGTTCGGTCATATGCATGTCAATCTCGGGATGGGCTTCATGCAGCATTGTCATAGACTCTGCGGTCCCTTCATATGGATGCAGCGCCACACCTTTCACGACCGACTTGAACGTCGGATCATCGAGCATCCATTTGGCACGACGCCACATAATGTAATTGTGATCCATAATCCAGAATTCTGTCTCGCCAAGACCTGCCGCTTTCAGGCGTGGCAGCAACTCATCCCTCAGGAAGGCCATTTCGAACTCCGGATGCCAGTAACAGGCAGGCATCATGCTTAGTTGATCTGTCTCGCTCTCATTTTGTGTCGTCAGTGCATGTATCTGTATACCCTCATCACGGTATGCCTGAAGGTAACGCAGGTAGTATTCCGCATACGCACCAAGATATTTCTGGCGCATCCATCCGCCCGTCATCAGGCCGCTGGTTTTCATCCAACCGGGCGGACTCCATGGCGAGGACAGCAGAAACAGTTCTGGATTAACCGCCAGTGCTTCTTGAATCATAGGAATCATGGACTCCAGATCAGGTTCTATCGAAAAGTGTTCCATCCCGACATCATCGGTCACATCGTTATAACTGTAAGGGTAACGACCAAAATCACACTGAGCAACGGTGAGACGGCCCACATTGAACCCCATCCCATCCGTTTCCGAAAACAATCTGGTCATAACATCTGCTCGCCTGTCTGCAGGTAGCCCGTTCAACAGGTGACAACTGGCATCGGTGAATGCACCACCAAAACCGAGTACCCTCTGACAAGTGCTGTCCGTATCGATATGGATGACCGGCAGTTTCATGACCCTCGACGGACCACCAAATTTGAAATCCCGTGGCCATGTCACCGATGAGGAAGTAAAGTAGCCTGTCTCCAATTTCTGAAAGAGACCGTCCGCGCTGCTACAGGTAACTAAAATTTCTGATTTCTTTTCCATGGCTGCTCCTTTGCGTCCTAAGGACGGGTTTTCTTATTTTACCTGTTCACTGCCACCAGATAGCCAGCCATGTGAGGGATGCCTCGCTGCGGTTTTCCATCGTATGCGAAGCGTTCCTTGGAATTTCTATCACATCACCAGCTGTAACAGCCGCTTCTTCCCCATCGATGATGACGAATCCGTTCCCGGACATGACAATGTAAATTTCAGCAGTTGGATGAGCATGCCCGTTGCGGTTTCCGTCCATAATTCCCTTGTTTTCCAAATGGCCATACAGATGTGAGAAGGGTTCTCCCATGTCAGATGCAAATGCCTTCATTCCGAGGATGGTTCCATTGTGGACCGGTTCGGCCAGTGTCTTGTCAAAACGGCTGATTTTAATCATTTCGCTTACCTCCTGCGAACATATATGTGTAAACTACGATAGGTGCGAAATCATCGAAAACGACAATGGCGCAGCACCGTATGAACACGAGTGAATTGTGAATCAAATCTTATGTTTATTGTATCACAATGATTTTTGGCGTACCATGCAACACGTGTTTCAATCAGAAAACTCGTGGTATTAGAATTATAATACACATAACATTGATTTCACTGCAACAACCCGAAGAACCTGAATCAGCGAAAAGGAGAATATGTCATGCAACTAAGTGAATTGAAGATTACGCTTCTTCATATTGCGATAGATGTTCTGGACAAATGCGGTTTAAAGCTGGTGCCTGAAGGTGTCTTAGAACGTGCTTACCGTATCCATGTACCGTCAGGAGATATGAAATATAAGAGTTTCTGGATCCGGGATGCTGCTATGATGGCAGAGTCTGGATTGATTGATATAGAAGAGTTATATGACTGGATTGATTTTATCTGCCGATATGGACAGAATGGTTCCAATGTAAAGAATCTTCAATATGGTTTATCCGTGCCCCCATGGAGTATTCCTGACCATATCAATTATGATACAGGCGCAGTTTTTTATCCAGGCACCTATAGCAGCTCAGATGATCAGGGTAATGGACGGTTTGGGCTCTTTCCACCTCATGATAACGCCTATTATTTTATAGATATGATCTACAAGTTCTATATACAGGCTGGTGTGATGACATCACAGGATGTTCTGAGTAAACCTATCTGCGGCACATCACCTCTTGAAAGGGCCAAGAAAGCTTTTACCGCCTACAATATAGATGAAATGACCGATTTGTGTATGAGTGAACTTCCAGGATTTACTGTTGACTGGGGATTTTGTGATACGATTGTTAAGTCCGGTCTGTTGCTGTTTCCATCGCTGTTAAGAATGCGCGCTGCAAGGCAATTATCAGAAATGACGGAGATATGCGGACTGGATGATGACGCCAGATTTTATCATGACAAAAACAAAAAACTGCAACAATCTATCATTCAAACTTTTTTTACGGACGAAGGATGGCTGCTTTCAGCCACAGAACAGTGTCGTCAGCCTGACGTATGGGGCACAGTTTTTGCCGTCTGGGCAGGCGTATTGACTGGAGAAAAGCTGAATAAGACACTTCGCGTCTTGGCTGAAGCTTATGAAACCGGCATGGTTTCAACAGACGGGTATATCAGGCACATCCCCAAGGGTTATGACTTTTCTTTGAAAACCTCTTGGGAAATCGCAGGGACTGACCACAATACGGAACGTCATATCAACGAGTATCAGGACGGCGCTTACTGGGCTACACCTACCGGGTG
>JBBRWP010000294.1:0-3551 GCA_038249175.1 Acetivibrionales bacterium | reverse complement strand
GTTCTTTATGGTTTTGATTTCTCCAGACTGGATGACGCCGGAAACTGCTGCAAAAAAACCGGCTTGCAACCCGTCCTGTTCGTCATGGATGTTTTGCAACGCCTGTTTCTCAGCCACCATTTTCACCGTGGCAAGCCCGAGCGCATTCTTTTCACTCTTTTCCAATTGTTCTTTTACATTCAGCAGTGTTGCCAGTCGAAAACGAAAAACAGCCATACGACGTCCCTTATGATCAGTTACAATTTCACACTCACGTAAAACGCTTACTACAATCAAACCCGGACAGCTTGCACAAAAAAACGATTCCCGACAAGCTGAAGCGGAAAAAATCCCTGTTTCCTATTTAACCTCATCCATCACGGCCGCTTTGAGGGCTTGGACCGTTTGGATCAGCGTAAAACGCTCAAATGTCCCCTGCATCAAAAACTCATTAACCCCCCCAATGAGGCGGATGGCTTTGTCGATATCCGGGTTCGATCCCTTCACATAAGCACCCACGTTAATCAGGTCTTCTGCATCATGATAAACCGCCAACACACGTCGTACAGCACTTGCTGCTTTTTTATGGTCATCGTCTGCAATGTCCGACATGACACGACTAATGCTGCCCAGGATATCCACCGCAGGGTAATGATTGCGGTGGGCCATGGCCCTGGAAAGGGCAATATGGCCATCCAGAATACCCCTGGCCGCATCGGTAATGGGTTCATTCATATCATCGCCGTCCACAAGAACGGAATATAGACCGGTGATAGAACCTTTGGCTGAAGTACCGGCACGTTCTAACAGTTTTGGCATAACAGCAAACACAGAAGGGGTGTAACCGCGTGACACCGGGGGTTCCCCGATGGCCAGCCCAATTTCCCTTTGCGCCATGGAAAAACGGGTCAGGCTGTCCATGAGCAGCAGGACATCTTTGCCTTCATCCCGGAAATATTCTGCAATGGCTGTAGCCGTTAAAGCCCCTTTTAAGCGAACCAGTGCCGGTTGATCGGATGTGGCAATGACAACCACCGACCGGGCGAGTCCTTCTTCCTGCAAATCGCGCTCCAAAAAGTCACGCACTTCCCTGCCGCGCTCACCAATCAGAGCGATAACATTGATATCCGCCTTTGTGTTGCGGGCTATCATGCCCATCAAGGTGCTTTTTCCCACACCAGAGCCGGCAAAAATACCCATACGCTGGCCTTTACCAATGGTCAGTAAACCATCCAGGCATTTCACACCCAAAGGTAAAATTTGCATAATACGGGGGCGTGTCATGGGGTTGGGGGGCGTATTCTGTACCGGTACCCATTTCTCAATTTCAACAGATCCTTTTCCGTCGATGGGGCGGCCCATACCGTCAATGACACGTCCCAAGAGACCGGAACCCACCCCAATTTCCAGCTGGTGGCCTGTAGCCGTGACCGGATTGCCAGAGCTGATGCCGGTCATGTCGCCAATGGGCATCATCAGGACAGCCCCATCACGAAAACCGACCACTTCCGCCAGCATGTCCTTTTCCATACGACCGCCATGGATGCGACAAAGTTCACCGATCTGTGCCTGCGGGCCATCGGCTTCAATTGTTAACCCCACCACTTTTTTTACTTTCCCGGAGTGGCGTATAAAACTGCGTGATCCGACCAGATCTTTATATCGGTCCAGGCCGATTTGGATTGGCATGTCTATCCTCCAAAGAACATTCTTTGATTCTATATTCCACCAAGCGTAGGATCATCCTTAGCTGCACTCCCAGACACCGGTGTCTCCGGACGTCCCAGCAACAGCGCAGCAAAGGCGTCTTCCACCTGCTTTAGTCGTACATCCACACCCCCATTGGCCGTACCATAACTGGTAACCACCACACAAGCACCTTGCAGCAGCGAATTGTCTTTGCGGATGTCCAGGTCACAGAGAAAATCCAGACTGGCGGTCAGGTCATCCATATGTGACATGACATAGTCGTAGTCGGCTGTCGATATCTTCACCACTGCCTGATCGGTTGGTGTCACATCGGCCAGGGTGCTGCGGATAATGCTCAGGATGGTCTCCGGTTGCTCTTTGAGAGCCTTCCCTACCATTTTTTTGGCAATATCTATGACCAAAGCCACCAATTGGGATTCAAGACCGGAAATCGTTTCCTGTTTGGCTTCATTGGCTTCTGTCAAGGTCTCTTCCGCTTCTGCAATCAAGGTAGCATATTGTTCCTGTGCCTGCTTCTCCCCGGCCAGATAGCCTTCTTCCCGGGCTTTTTTCCGTAAGGAATCCGCGTCCTGTCGGGCCATTTCTTTCGCTTCGGACATCAGGCGCTCCGCCTCCATCTCCGCTTCACGCAGCATAAGCAAGGCTTCCTGACGTGTCCTTTCCAACGTATCCATCGGCACAAAATCAGACGCCTCCCGGTCTTTACCCAAAGACGTGAGAGGCGTTTCCGGGACAGGTGGCTGAACTGTAAAGGGGTTCCCCATATTTACCTGACTTTTTTTATACACACCATAGCCATATTTCGAGTTGTACAAATTGCCTCCTCATTAAAAAGACCATGCCCTCAAGACACCCGCCTTTCGGGCTGAAGGATGGAAAACCAACGCAACTTTCCTTCCGTGCTTTGGGCCATTGCCTGCTTCGCAGGCTTAGCGGCCGCGGTGTGTGCACACACACCTCAGCATGCCGCTAACCATGCCCTCAAGACACCCGCCCTTCAGGCTGAAGGGAAAGTTGCTTTATATAATCAACTCGTCGCCGCCGCCGCGGGAAATGATAATTTCTCCGGCGTCTTCCAACTTCCTGATAATATTGACAATCTTCTGCTGGGCCTCTTCCACATCTTTAAGGCGTACAGGACCCATAAAGTCCAGGTCTTCCCGAATTTGTTCTGCCAACCGTTTGGACATATTGGCGAAGATCAGGGATTGTACATCTTCTGAACTGCCCTTGAGGGCCAACGCCAGTTCACCGTTGTCCACTTCACGCATAAAGCGTTGTACGGCACGGTTGTCGAGTTGCAGAATGTCTTCAAAGACAAACATACGCTTACGAATTTCTTCGGCAAGGTTCGTATCTTCAATTTCCAAAGTATCCATAATGTATCGTTCGGTGCCACGGTCAACAGAGTTCAAAACATCCACAATGGCCTGAATACCGCCGGCAGCGGTGTAGTCTTCTGTGACCAGAGAGGAGAGTTTTTTTTCCAAGACCCGTTCCACTTCTTTGATAACTTCCGGCGAAGTTCTATCCATCTGTGCAATACGTCTGGCAACATCTGCCTGTTTGTCCTGTGACAGGGCAGATAGTACACCGGCAGCCTGAGCAGGCTTCAGGTATGACAAAATGAGGGCAATGGTCTGCGGGTGTTCACTTTGAATAAAGTTTAAAACCTGTGTGGGGTCTGCTTTGCGAACAAAATCGAAGGGGCGAACCTGTAAGGAGACCGTCAGCTTGTTGATGATGTCCATGGTCCGTTCCGTACCCAGGGCTTTTTCGAGGATATCTTTGGCATACCCAATACCCCCCTCTGTGATGTATTCCTGGGCAAGGCAAATCTGATAAAACTCCTTGAGCACACG
>JBBRWP010000293.1:0-3563 GCA_038249175.1 Acetivibrionales bacterium | reverse complement strand
GGGCAGTAACACAAAGTACAGAGTTCATGCGTGGATCCGCCTGTATGGCCTGAACCAGCGGACACATTTTTACTGCTTCGGGACGGGTACCAAAGATGGTCATCACTTTGGTGCGTTGATTAGTTGACATAGCTGTCCCTCCTAAATATGTGCTTGCTTTCAAGCCACTGAGCTGCGCTGCCATGACTACTGTTGCTTGAACCGTTCCTGTCTTTTCTTTCTCTGCTTTGCGCAAGGTTGGAAAATTTTCCAAAGCATCATCTTTTTTCATCTCTGCCAGGTTTCGGGCGCCGCCAATCATAAAGACCAGAATAAGAACAACCAGGATAATGGCCATCAAAAGGCCTTTATCGGCCAGTGCAATAGACACCAGCCCCAGAACTCCACTGATTCCATACAGTACCGTAACCGACATGCGGTGCGAAAGACCCATACCCACCAGCCTGTGGTGAATGTGGCTGCGATCGCCTTCCCCTATAGGTTTTCCGGATGCGAGCCGACGAATCAGGGCAAAAAGGGTGTCGAAAATGGGTAAGCCAAGAACCAGTATAGGAATGGCCAGCGAGATAACCGTTGCCGATTTCATGGTGCCGGAAACCGAGATAATGGCCAACATAAAGCCTAAAAAATAAGCCCCGGTGGAACCGCTGAAAATCTTTGCCGGGTTAAAGTTGTAGGGCAGAAAGCCAATGATGGCCCCAAAAAGCGCAATGGTTACCAGAGCGATTTCTGACTGTCCACGCACAACAGCAACCACAAACAAGGAGAGTGCCGCAATACCGGAAACGCCTGCAGACAGGCCATCCAGGCCGTCAATCAGGTTAATGGCATTCGTAACCCCGACAATCCAGACCAAGGTGACCACAAAGGAGAAAATATCCCCTATCATGTACATCATTTCGCTGGAGCCGGTCGGGTTATAAAGAAAAGGTTTGGATATGGTCATAACGCGGGTACCGCTAAAAACCACCAGGGCAGCCGCCACAAACTGTATTGGCCACTTCACCCTGGATTTCAGGGGCTTTATGTCATCCACCATGCCCATTGCAATAATAAGCAGGGCACCGAGGAAAGGCCCGAGGAAGCGCCACGAAACGAACATTTCTATAAAGACTGGAAAATTGCGAACAGAAAAACTGTAGAGTGCGGAAACCACAAAGCCGAAAATCACGGCCAAACCGCCCATCAGGGCCATGGGTTTGGTGTGCATGCGGCGATTATCTTTCGGCACATCCACGGCGCCGACTTTCACGGCAATTTTTTTAGCAATCGGTGTAGAAAAAAAAGCAACAATCAAGGCAACAAAAAAAGCCACCAAATGTTCATAAGAAATGGTGATCAAAACGACACCTCACTTGGATGCACCCTCGTATTTTACGACACGAACCCCGGCTTCTTTCAGCAAGTCCATCGCCAGTGCATCCGGATAATCTCCGCGAAAAATTATTTTAACAATGCCTGCATTAATGGCCAGTTTGGCGCATAAAACGCAGGGTTGGGTGGTGACATACATAACGCCATCTTTGACTGAAGTACCGGAATACGCCGCCTGTACTATGGCATTTTGTTCAGCGTGCGTAGCCCGGCAGATTTCATGGCGCTGTCCGGAGGGAATGCCCAGACGGTCGCGTTCACAACCCACTTCCAAACAGTGTTTGGTGCCAACAGGGGAACCGTTGTAGCCGGTAGTTAAAATACGTTTGTCCTTGACAATCAAGGCCCCAACCTGCCTGCGCAGGCAGGTTGAACGCTTGGCCACCAGGTCAACGATATCCATAAAATATTCGTCCCAGGAGGGACGGCTGGACTTTACTACAGGGTCATGCATGGCTGTGCCACCCTTCACTTTCAACGATATCCATAAAACATCCATCCCAGGAGGGACGGCTGGACTTTACCAATGGGTCATGCATGGCTGTGTCACCCTTCACTTTCAACGATATCCACAAAACATCCATCCCAGGAGGGACGGCTGGACTTTACTACTGGGTCATGCATGGCTGTGCCACCCTTCACTTTGTTCCGAACAAGCGATCGCCCGCATCACCCAAACCCGGCACAATGTAGCCGTTTTCGTTTAGGGTTTCATCAACGGCTGCACAATATACGGAAACATCCGGATGTGTTTTATGCAGATTGGCGATACCCGTACGGGATGCAATCAGACAAACAAATTTAATATTTTTGACGCCGCGTGCTTTGATGAATTTCACCGCATCACAGGCTGAACCACCTGTTGCCAGCATGGGATCCAGAATAACCACATCACGTTCTTCCACATCATCCGGCAGTTTACAATAGTATTCCACCGGTTCGAGTGTTTCGTGGTCACGATACAAACCAATATGCCCCACACGCGCCATGGGCACAAGGTTCAACAGCCCTTCGACCATGCCAAGACCGGCACGGAGGATGGGCACAAAAGCCAGTTTTTTACCGGCGATGACTTTTGTTTTTGCCAGACCAATCGGCGTTTCTATTTCCACTTCTTTTAAAGGAATGTCCCGGGTCACTTCAAAACCCATCATCATGGAGATTTCAGCGACCAGTTCTCTGAATTCCTTGGCCGATGTGTTTTTGTCCCTTAACAAGGATACTTTGTGTTGAATGAGCGGATGATCGAAAATAAATACATTTTCCATGGGTTACCTCTCCTCTGTGGTTTTACAAACATATATTTTATGGATTGAACCGGGTTTACTGTTTATATTGATCTATTGCGGTGTCTGCAATTTTTCTTGATCTATTTTGGTGTCTGCAATTTATCTTGATCTATTTTGGTGTCTGCAATTTATCTTGATCTATTGCGGTGTCTGCAATTTTTCTTGGTCTATTTTGGTGTCTATAATTTTTCTTGATTTATTTCAGTGTTCACAGTTTGTGCTGTTGAACCATAATGCTTACAATTTATCCTGTTCTACCTCTATAGCATGGATTTCTTCCACCCGTCTCTGGTGACGTGCTTCACCCGAAAACGCTGTTCCAAGCCAGGTGTCTACAATGGCCAGTGCCAGGGCTTCTCCCACCACATAAGCGCCCATGGCCAGGACGTTGCTGTCATTGTGTTCCCGCGTCAGCCTTGCCGTAAAAACATCCGTACAAAGAGCGGCACGAACGCCTTTGACTTTGTTGGCCGAGATTGAAATACCAACGCCGGTGGAACAGATAACAATGCCCTTTTCACAGTTGCCTTTGGCCACTTCTTCGGCGGCAAGTCGGCCAAATACCGGGTAGTCCACTGAAGCCAGACCATCTGTGCCGACATCTGTAATTTCATGGCCATTTTCCTGTAAATGGGTTTTGATGCTTTCTTTGAGTTTGTATCCGCCATGATCGGAACCAAGTGCTATTTTCAATGGAAACCCTCTTTCTGTTCTACCGATTCCGTTTTTCCTGCACCCATTTTATATGAAGGATATAACCTTGTCAAAACTGAAAACCTGCAAAGTTCTCTTGCAAGTTCCCGAATTTTCATTTCTTATGCAAAAACAGGCGCTTAACAGAACATTGAACCGCCCCATGATTCTAATGTAATAACCCGAAAATACTTCAATTTGATGCCG
>JBBRWP010000292.1:0-3574 GCA_038249175.1 Acetivibrionales bacterium | reverse complement strand
CTGCGCCGGGTCCACCCACTTTTATCCCGTCGGCATCATAATTATGAATCGCCAGGATATCAAAGTATTTCACCGCTTCCGGGTCATTCACCACCGCCAGAATATAATCATCAATACTTCCCTGTTGCGGCAGTGCTTCCGGTAAAAAGAATTTCGTGGTCAGCCCCTCCGCGCGGAACCTCAGCCCAACCACTTTCAGCAAATCCCTGTATTCTTCGGGATGAAGTATACAGGAAGCATAAGGCTCGTTAAACTGCGGCTCATTCTGTAAACTGATGGCGTATAAGTCGATGCCGGTTTCTTCTTTGACAACCTTCACAAGGGCCACCAGCATCTCGGCGTATTCATCGTAATATCGTGGCTGCAAGGTGTTCCCGATGGCATCATAGAAACTGATCAGGGATTTACTTTTTTTCATCCAGGCCGGCGGGCTCCACATCGTCACAACAAATTTGTCGATGTTTGTTTGTGCCTTTAGTGTCCTCATCCAATCCAAAGGCAAGGCTGCCCGGTTGAACGCATTGTAATCTGTAACAAAAGGGTTTGCATTATCATTTTTGGGTTCAAATTCGGTATCAATGATACCAAAGCGGGCCACGGACATCCCGCAATCTTGGATCATGGGCAGCATGAGGTCTTGTGCTGCACCGCTAACCTTGCCGGATCCCAAAAAGGCACCAAACCCATCCATTTCCTGATACTTCTCCGTTTCGTCTACGGTCAGCATCACTGTTTGGCTTGCTTCTTGCGTTTTTTTGTCTTGCAGAGGCAACACAGCCGTACCACGCGTATCTTCTTTTACAGCTGTTCCAGTTTTTGGTTTCAGGTCTTTCGGCCATTTCACTTGATCACCCACTGTCAAATCATCAAACCACCAGGTGCCTTTGTATAAAGCGCCTGGGGCAAAATTAATGAGCAGCGCTTTGATGCGACCGATATTCACGGCTGCACCATCTTCCGCCAGAAGTTTATCCGAAAAATCAAAATAATAATCGATATAGTCTTCTTTTACAACATGCCGCACAGTGCCTGCCGTATTGTACACATCATTGGCATCCCATAGGAAAATGAGCATTTCTGCCGGTTTGTCTGTCTTCATACGCAGGTGAACATAGGGGTTTTTGGTCAGGTCCATTTCGGTTGGCAGAGAAAACCATAAGCCCGCCCACTTATTGTTCGGCTTATATTTATCCACGTCGATGACCAAAGCACCATCCTTTTCAAGACAGAGATGTGCCTCTTCTCCGGTGCCGCTTGTCCAAACCGGATCGGTGATGCCATCATTGAAATTGTCCGAAAAGCCAATGACCGGTTTGGGCCTTATCTCTGCAGAAAACGTAAAGGTTGTGGATGCATTGCCATTGTTGTCTTTCGTACCGCCATTATCTGTTAAAATGACGGTAACGTCCGTCGTACCGGTCTTCCCCGGGATAGGTGTGAATTGCAGTATTGCTTTCCCGTTTTTTACAGCACCGACAGAAAACCGTGAAAACAGGTTTCCCTCTTCCTGTACAGACAGTCTTACTTTCTGTACAGATTCCCCGGTCCCGGCGGTAATCCCGTCAATCATCACAGAATATTGCGCTCCTTCCACCCACGAAACGCCATGCAACGCATTCACCGTTGGTGCCCCATTGAGCGCTTTGTAGACGGCAACAGGCACGCGAATGATGCCTGTGTCAGAAGCACCAGGATCAGTACCCCCATCATCTTTCAGGGTTATTGTTACTTCTGCTGTACCGGTCACCTCCGACGCTACGGTCACAACAAGTTCACCAAAACGGTCATCCATTTTGTGTACCACTTCTATCTGCGGCAAAAGTGTTTTATCTGAAGATACTGCAGATATTTGAATGTCCTGGCGGGCTTCCGGGTTTCCGTCATCGATGCCCTTGAGCGGGATATGGATTTGTTCACCACTCCTGGCCTGAATCAAATCGACACGCTCGACAGTCGGCGGACGGTTTGGCAACACAGCAATTTCAAAATGCTCTACTTTTGTGTCCTCGTAAAGGTCTGACTTTGCTGTGATTGTCAACATGGCCGTACCGGTTTTTCCACTCGCAGGCTCAATATGCAGGATGTGAACCGCTCCGGCGTTGGCAGCTTCTTTCGCAGAAAACTCAGCCGCTGCTTCTGTGACTTTAGGCACGGGAATAAGCCCTGGATTATTGCTGGTTACCGTCAGTTGTAAGCTTTTATCACCGGTTTCAAAAGGCAGCAAGCCATAGAGAGGAATATCGCAAGCTTTTGCATTGATGGGAATCTGCCAGTTGGGTATACCGGTCATTTCAGGCGCAAAATCCGCCTGAGAACCAATCCGTACATCCTTTATCCACAGAGTACCCTGGAAAACAGGTGCACCGGGGTTCACCGAAATATGAACCGCAACAATTTTCGTTAAATCTACTTTCTCTAAAGCATAAAAAGGAAAATTATGTTTTATAAAGGGTTTATCTCCAATGATCTCATGCATCGGAGCTGCAAAAACACTTTCTATCACCCCTTTTGCATCCTCCAGCGCTACGCTCAGATTCACATCACGATCGGCCTTCACTGCAATGCTCACGGCTGGCGCAACAGAAATATTCATTTCGGCAAAGCGATAGGTAAACGCGGCTGCCGGGTCACTGTCCTTCTTTCCTACAACGCGCAGCAGTTCGTTCTCTATAGACAAAATATAATTCGGAGTAGACTCCCAGCCCAAAGGCATGTCGGCCGTGGGCAGCGTTGAAAATGAGACCGATTGGCCTGGTCCGTCTTTGACCGCAAGCGGCACTGCATTTTCTTTTATCGTTTCGATGTTCGGAGGGCCTGTATCTGCTGCGGCCAATGACTCTGAAGCCTGCTCCGCCGTTTTCATCGGTTCAGAACTCTGTTTATTTGTTTGTGATGTCACAACTTTCCCGCCGGAACAAGCCGACAGAAATATAGCGCTCATCAGCATGAAAACAATCGCAAGGTTTTGCCATTTTAGACTTTGCAGGCCAATCATTTTTATCAGGCTTTTTTTTTGATGCATTCGCTCGCTGTTCATCAACATTTTTTCGTCCTTCCTGTTACACCCTCAACTCCGGCAAACGGTCACACATAATGAATCATGTGCTTTTTCGCAGGTATGAAGTGCCTGCATTCCTAAACAAAACCATTTTATCACAGGTTCTTTGATGTGTTTTGAACTTTCCTTTGCATGAACCGAAAATGATACGATATGCTGCTAAATAGGTATGCGAATGTGATAAAATAAGGGAGAAAAAGACGCCTTATACGGAGAAATGGTTGTGGATAACCTGACTGTGTTGTATCTTCGACTGCAGGTTGAAATGAAGGAGAACATCTGAAAAGCGCAGCAGTTTCAGTAGGCTTTGTGCGAACGCGATGGAAGACGCATGGGGTATACATCTGAAAATGCGCAGCAGTTTCAGTAGGCTTTGTGCGAATGCGATGGAGGACGCATGGGGTATACTCCTGAAAATACGCAGCAGTTTCAGCAAGTTTTCTACATACCCGAAGAGAAAGGACTGGCAATAAAAATGAAAGCGTTGAAAATAAAAAGTCTGGAGCTTTTCAAAGT
>JBBRWP010000291.1:0-3583 GCA_038249175.1 Acetivibrionales bacterium | reverse complement strand
ACTGCAGAGGATGAAGAAACACTGCTTGCCGCAGTCGCAAAAACCGATGTGATAGAAAATGAGAAAACGAAAGACAGGCTTTCTGCCTCTGCCATCGAAGCAGAAGGTATCCGTAAAAATGCATCGGCGAATATGGATGCGGCCGTTGCCGCCATTGTTAAGGGGGTCATAGACGAATATGGCCATAGCTGACATGAGTCGCGTCCGTCTTTACGGTCTTGAGAATGAACGGGAAGCTGTTCTATCGGAGTTGATGCATTCTGGGGCCATACAAATTGAAGATGCTTTTGATGCGGATCCCGATGAAACTGAAACAGTTAAGGCATCTGTCCCAGCTTTTCCAGAGACTGTTTCTTTGCGCCGCGTAGGGAATATGCAAGATGTACTTGCCACTGAAACAGTGACACAAGATATTTTAGCGTCTTTGAACATCCTGTCAAAGTATGCACCGCAAAAAAAAGGCATGTTTTCTGTTCGAAAGACTCTTTCAAAACACCAGGTTCAGGAAGTCCTGGACAGGCGAAATGATATTATTACAGCTACAGCGGTTTACCGTGGTATTGAAGATAAGCTCAATGAATTAAAAGCTGAAGAAAACCGTCTCAGCAGCCGTATTGAATACTTAACGCCATGGCTGGGAATTGGTGTGGACCTTTCCATCGAACAAACAATGGTTACCAGGATACAGGCGGGTACACTCCCGGCAACTATCGCAACAGAGGCCATAAAAAATAAGTTGGCTGATGCAGCACCGGAAGCTGAGCTGCGGATCCATTTTTCTTCCAAAGAGCTGCATTACTGTCTTGCTGTCTGGCACACAACTGTCGAGGCAGAAGCTTTGAATGTGCTGAAGGCTGCCGGGTGGAACCGTATCAATTTTAAGGATTTGCCAGGACTGCCAGACCTCCAGGTGGCGGAAATTCAAACCCGTTTGTCTGCCATCGGAAAAGAAAAAGCCATACTGGTTCAGAAGGTTATGGATCTGTCTGAGAATTGTGGAGACATTGAAATTCTTTATGATGCACTGTTGATGGAAAGGGAACGAAAAAAAGCAGCAGAGCTACTGGTTGCCACCGGCAAGGTCTTTCTGTTGCGCGGCTTTGTTGCGACGGACATGGTGGAAGCGCTGACAAAAAAACTGGAGAAAGACTATTTATGCCATGTTGAGGCAGAGGCGGTAACAGAAGTTAACCATACGGTGCCGGTTTTGGTGCGCAACAACGGGCTCACAGAAGCCATCCGCCCGGTCATGGAGATGTACGGCACACCTTCGCCAAGAGAAATTGATCCCAATTTTCTCACATTGCCCTTCTTTGCTATTTTCTTTGGTTTAATCATGAGTGATGCTGGTTACGGCCTGTTATTGGCTGGTGCCAGTGGCTTTGTCCTCTTAAAAATGAAACTGGAAGACAATGTCCGTCGTTTTGCAAAACTCTTCTTTTTCTGCGGATTGGCCACCATTTTTTGGGGCATCATGTTTGGCGGTTTCTTTGGTATCGCTTTTTTCTCGGAGCACCCGCTTTGGTTCAGCCCAACGGCGGAGGGTGGCACTGAAGAGTTGATGAAGTGGTGTCTCTTGTTCGGCATTATTCATTTGTATACCGGCATGGGATTGAAGGCGGCCAATCTTATTCGACGTAAACAGTTTCTCGATGCTATTTTTGATGTTGGTTTTCCAATCATGATGTTCACAGGTTTTGCCATGACGGTCATGCCCAACGTTCCGGGGTTAGACCCGGCAATGACAAAACCCATTTCAGCCATTGGTATCTACGTTCTTATCGTTGGTGTTGCACTGGTGGTGATTACGGCTGGAAGAAAAAGCAAAAGCGTTATCGGAAAAGTTTTTGGTGGCCTGCCAAGGCTCTATGATATCATTGGTTTCTTAGGTGATGTCTTGTCATACATGCGTTTACTGGCATTGGCCTTGGCCGGGAGTATTCTCAGTGGCCTTATCAATGGTATGGCCGGAGACCTTGGTGGATTGGTCGCAAAGATTATCGGGGGTACCCTGCTTATTCTGGTCGGTCATGGCATTAACATCGCCATGAGTGTTTTGGGTGCTTTTGTGCATTCGTGTCGTCTGCAGTACCTGGAGTTCTTTTCTAAGTTCCTTGAGGGCGGCGGACAACCGTTTCGTCCTTTCGGGCCGGTAACCCGGTATATCGTTATGAAACAGGAGGAGTAATTACAATGGAAAATCAAGTGAGTGTTCTGTTCCTATCCCCTTTGGCCTATGCCCTGCTGGGTGCGGCTATTGCCTTTTTCGTTGCGGCCCTCGGGTCATCCAAAGGTGTCGGTATTGCTGGTCAGGCAGCAGCAGGTGTTGTTGCAGAAGACCCGAGTAAATTCGCTTTGACCATGATTTTGCAGGCACTGCCATCCACACAGTCTATCTACGGTTTGGTTATTGCAATTATCATGTTGGGCAAAGTGACACCGGATTTGACCATGGATCAAGGTACCGCCATCCTCATGGCAGGTCTTCCTGTAGGTTTCGTCGGCTACCTGTCTGGCGTCTATCAAGGCAAAGTGGCTGCAGCCGGTATCAATCTCATCGCGAAAAGGCCGGAAGCTTTCGGTAATGCGATGATTTTTGCCATTAACGTCGAATTGTTCGCGATCTTCAGCTTTGCCGCTTCCATTTTCATTCTCGGTAAAGTATAAGCCTCTGGAACAGAATCTTGCTTTCCAGGTTAACACTGGAAGCAGGAGGACTTTTCAGGGAATTGCTTAGGGTAGAGGGGAGTTATCCATGACGGGTACAGATCGCATCAAAGAAAAAATACGCAAAGATGCTGTGGAAGCAGCGCTGATAATACAACAAGAGGCGAAGGCCGAAGCGGAGCTTCTGCTCTCTGCTGCCAAAGCGCAGCGCTCAGAGGCTGAAGCGACAACCGTTCAGCAAATTGAACAGCGCATTGCAGCAATCAAACAGCGAAATGAAGCAACCTACCAGCTTGAAAAAAGAAAACAAGTCCTGACCGTCCGCCAGTCGGTGGTTCAGGCGTCTTTTACTTTGGCGGCTGAGGCCATGCGCAAACTGCCTCTGGTCGAATATGAAGCCCTGCTGCTTTCAATGGCCAGACAGTTTCAGTGGCCGGGTGATGCCACGTTGCTTGTTTCAGAAGAAGACCATGCCCGTCTGGGTACGTCTTTTCTGGAGAAGCTTGACATGCAACGGAAAACACTGGGGTTAGTCGGAAAAACGACATATGCAGAAGATACTTTGGCAGAGACTGGTGGCTTTGTAGTACGAACGGGTGATATTGAGATGAACGGGAAACTGGACATCATCGTTACGTCCATTCGCCCGAAGTTGGAGCGACAGGTGGCAGATATCCTTTTTAAGGGCGAAGCTCTGGAAGCATAATCGATAGATCAGGGTATAAATCTGAAAATGCGCAGCATTTTCAGCAGGTTTTGTGTGAACACGACGAGGATGCATGGGGTATAAATCTGAAAATGCGCAGCATTTTCAGCAGGTTTTGTGTGAACACGACGAGGATGCATGGGGTATAAATCTGAAAATGCGTAGCATTTTCAGTAAGTTTTGTGCAAACTCACCGAGGACGCATGGGGT
>JBBRWP010000290.1:0-3634 GCA_038249175.1 Acetivibrionales bacterium | reverse complement strand
GGAAGTATTGATGATTATATTCTGGCGGTGGTGAATGACCCGGAAGCGGTGAAATACTTTGATATCCTGGCGATTCATAATTATGATGCCGACGGGATAAAAGTGGGTGGACCCGGCGCAGAAGAATGGGCGAACATGTTCGAATGGGCACAGGAAGGAAACCCTCGAAAAACATGGATGTCGGAAACCTCCGGACATTCAAATGACTGGCCCGGCGCCATGACCCTTGCCGGGAATATATACAATGCACTGGCTTCAGGGAACGCCAGCGCCTGGGTTTTCTGGTCCTTTAATGTGACCGCAGATTCGGCTGAATACGGACTCTTGGTGAACGGTGAGGAAACAAGCCGTTATAATGTTTCAAAACAATATTACAAATATATACGACCGGATGCGGTTCGCGTGGCAATCAAGTCTGATGCGGCGGATATTTTACCTTTGGCCTTTATAAACTCAACAGAAAATACGAAAACGCTTATTCTGATAAATCGGGGCGAGGTACCTTATCGCATGCAAGTGTCAGATTGGATGGTTGGTGACGACGTACAGGCATTTACGACAACGGCTGCGGTTTGGCATCACGAAAACAAGTTCATGAAAAAATTGTTGGTTTTACCAGCTGATAGTATCACAACAATTGTGATAAAATAGGGAACGGACACGGAACAGGTTTTCAATATATGCGTGTCAGACGATAAGGAATCGATGGAACCCGGTGTGCGGGGTTCTGTACCTTTATGTAAGGGAAACCCTTGACGCATGGTGTTGATTGTCTGAAGTGTGCATCCGCTCATGGATATTGTCCGGACAATCACGAACAACTTGCAGCAAAACAGGAGGAAAACCCATGGATACCATGCAAACCATTTTATCGAGAAGAAGTATTCGCAAATATACAGGCGAAGTTGTCTCACAGGAAGAGATTCAGACCATTTTGCGGGCAGCGATGCATGCCCCGACTGCCATGAACTTACAGCCCTGGCACTTTGTTGTGATGAAAAAACCAGAGGTGCTGCAGGCCATGGCAGACAGCCATCCCTATGCAAAAATGCTGCCCAAGGCAGGTTGCGGTGTGGTTGTCTGTGCGGATATTACGAAACAGCCCCAGGTTGGATATGCCGTGGAAGACTGTTCGGCCGCGATTCAGAACATGTTGCTGGCAGCCAAAAGTATGGGTCTTGGCACCGTATGGTGTGGCCTTTACCCGATGGAAGCACGTGTAACAGCCGTTGTTTCGGTACTCAATTTGCCGGAAAACATTGTGCCTGTGGGGCTGGTTGTTATCGGGCACGGTGCCGAGGAAAGAACCATTCCTGATCGATATGAAGAATACAGGGTACATTTTGACCGTTGGGAGTAGACCTGTTCTTGTATGGATCCGAACTAGGAAAGAAATAATGGTGACAGGTTCTTACAAGGACACAAATGCTGCGATGTAATGGGTTCATTATTCGTCTCATAAGACGGGACTTGGGCAAAAGTACTTCGGTTTCAGCCCATGTGGTATCGAAATCGATGTCATTGCACTGTATGCATCTGCAGAAACGCTTTTTTACTGCATCTTTTGGAGGGCACTATGAAAAATATGCTTGGTCTTATGAAGAAAGCGACCTGGTATTATGTCGTCGCTTTTATCGTGATGCTTGCAAGCATCACGCTGGATATGTTCAACCCCAGAATGATACAACGCCTCATTGATGATGTCATCATTGGCAAAAACGCTGCACTTTTTAAAGGGATTATTATCATGCTGGTGGGAATAACGCTGGGGCGTGCAGTTTTTGGTTATACAAAAGAAATGATGTTTGACCTGTCCAGCACCAAAATTATCATTCAACTGCGAAAAAAACTCTTTGATCACATACAATCGCTCTCCTTTTCATTTTTTGATAAAAACAATACCGGGGAGTTGATGTCCCGTGTCAAAGACGATGCAGAAAATGTGATGAATGCCATTTGTTTTGGCATTATGCTTTTTTCGGAGCAGGTCATTTATTTTATTATCGCTTCGGTAATGCTGTTTTTCCTGTCCTGGAAATTGGCCATCATGAGCCTGGTATTCCTGCCGCTCATTCTACTGGTTGCCTTGCAATTAGAAAAGAAAGTGGGCAAAACCTTTGAAGAAATATCCGATCAGCGTGCGGCACTCAATACAACGGCGCAGGAGAACCTGGCTGGCGTTCGACTGGTGAAAGCCTTTGGCCGGGAGCGGCATGAAATTGAAAAGTTTTTATCGCAAAATAAAGAAAATTACCGGCTCAACGTGAATCAGGCGGCTATTTTTGCCAAGTATCAACCACGGATTGAATTTTTCTCCAACGTCATCGTTGTACTCGTCACATCGGTGGGGGGTTATCTGGTTATCGGAGAAGAGCTGACGATTGGTACGCTGGTTGCGTTCACCAACTATATTTATATGCTCATCTGGCCAATGCGTATGGCCGGTTGGCTCATCAATATGCTGGCACAGAGTCTGGCTTCCCTGAAAAAAATCGATGATATTTTTGCGGAAGTGCAGGATGTCAAAGAGCCGGATCAGCCGGTAGAGCCCGAAGAAAGAAAAGGACATGTCGTTTTTGACCATGTATCCCTGGAAGCCAACGGGATGAAGATACTCGATGATATCAGTCTGGAGGCCAAACCTGGCAGTACTGTTGCGATTATGGGGGCAACCGGCGCAGGGAAAAGTTCCATGATTAACCTGCTGGGACGGTATTATGATTGTACAGAAGGAAGGGTTCTGGTGGACGGCATCGATGTGAAAGAGCAGGGCTTTGAACCCTTGCGTAAAAACACATCCGTTGTGATGCAGGATGTCTTTTTGTTTTCTGATACGATCGAAGAAAACATCCGCTTTGGATCAGAAGAATTGCCCATGGAAAAACTGGTTCAGGCATCAAAAGATGCCCATGTGCATGAGTTTGTTCTAAAACTTTCCGAAGGCTACAACACGGTCATCGGGGAGCGGGGTATTGGTTTATCCGGCGGGCAGAAACAGCGTATTTCCATGGCAAGGGCATTGGCGAGAGACAGCAGAATTCTTGTCTTTGACGACGCCACTTCAGCACTGGACATGGAAACGGAGCACTTGATACAAAATGCACTCGAAGCTAGAAGAGATGCTACGAAGTTTATCATTGCTCACCGCGTATCAGCTGTGAAGAACGCCGATGAAATTCTGATACTTGATGGGGGCAAAATTATAGAGCGTGGCACGCACAAGGAATTGTTGGAGAAAAAGGGATACTACTATGAAACATATGTCTTACAGTTCCAGGGGCTCCTGGATATGCATGAAGAAGAAGTGGTATAAGGAGAACTTTCATAGCGTACCATCGGGGACGCATGTATGCCTGCAGCTCCTTGTCATGAATGGTTATAGTGTCAAATTATATAATGTATAATGATTGTGGTGTAAGAACCCCGATTTCGACTCTGAAGGAGGCAAAATCGATTGAAAATGCCCAATTTCAGGCCCATATCACGGTCTGTGCGCTGTGCATAGCACGGTGTCAAAGACTGATTTGGCATCAAATCGGATCATTTTCGGGTTCTTACACTTGTGTACTGTCTGGTTCAAATTTAACATAATGACAGGTTCAGTAATTCATATTTCCAACTATAATGAACGATC
>JBBRWP010000289.1:0-3704 GCA_038249175.1 Acetivibrionales bacterium | reverse complement strand
CAGGTTCTGCAGCTGATTTATAGTTTTGGGCTTCTGACGGTTCATACTCTCCAGAAACTCCGAATCGATTTTCTTGCAATAGCGCCGTTCTCTCTGCGAATCCACCTGCAAAGCACGGTAGACCATATCTTCTTTTGACGCAATAATATTCACTAAATTTCTGAGCTGATAAGCTTCAAAGGGTGCTGCATTGATGTGAATATGGATGTTATCGAAATCTTTTGATAATATCCATTATCAAAAGTTAGAGATTATGCAAAGTAGTGTACCGTACCGGTTGAAAAAAGAGCGAGTACAGCATTTTCACTTTGCATAATCTCTGCGTAGAATTATCTGCAGGTAGTGTTCACCCATTGCATTAGGGATGCATTGTCATTCCAGTCGCCGGAGAACCCGCTGTCATCGGGCAGATCAATGTAGGCGTTTTCAATTGCTCTGCGTTTTTGCAAATTATCAGTTTTTGCGTAAATTTCCGTGGTTTTCAGATACTCATGTCCTAAAATGTCACGGATATAGATGAGATCAACCCCAGATTGCAGCAGATGCATGGCCTTAGAATGCCTGAAGCAATGAGGGGACAATTTTTCCGGGATGAGCTCAGGATGCTGTTTTCTCACCCTATCTGCATACTTTTGGAGGATGTGTGTGACACCGGCTCCAGTGAGCATGTTGCCCGAGCGGTTTGTGAAAAGAAGCCTCATCCCATATTCAAACCCCAAAATTCGTTCTTTTTCAATGAAATTTCGGATCAGTAAAGAGGCCTCTTGTGAAATCGGAACGATACGTGATTTGGCGTTTTTGCCATGAAGGATGATTGTTGACGGCGCTTCAAGCCTGATTTCACCAATTCTTACCCCCACCAGTTCAGACACTCTTGCCGCCGTTTCATACAGCAAAGTCAATAGAAGCATGTCACGGTATCCGTGTTTTGTGTTGGCCGACGGCTCATTAAGAACCAGTTTAATACCATCGGTCGTGAGATAATTCACTACGGGTCTTGATTGTTTTTTATGTTTTAAGGCTAGTAACTGCTGCATCAGCAAAATCTGACGGGGTTCCACCAACTGGATATATTTAAAAAAAGAACGCAAAACCGTGAGGCGGTGATTCCTGGTAGACACGCTGTTGCCGAGTTCCTCCAGATGATCCAAGAATTCCATCAAAAGCTCCACACTGAAAGTTTCCAGCGTCATTCTGTCGGGAACAACACCCTTTTCATTCTTCATGAATCGCAGGAATACGAAAAACGCAGTCTGGTAGGAATCAATACTCTTTTCCCTTAGCCCCAGTGTCCCCGGCATGTAGTTTTTAAAATACCGAGACATGTGATAGGCAAAATCGGAGGGTTTAATCGACTTCATAGTGAACCACCTCCGGTACTAGTCTGCCGGTTGCGGCTGTAACTTTCTGCAAAATATCAGGGTACATTTCTGATGTCAGCCTCAGATACCGTTCCGTGGCATAGATATTTTTATGCCCCAGATAGGTCGACAAGATTGGCAGTAGCAAATAGGTATCCCTTCCTTCGCCAATGAACTTCTGCAATGAATGAACGGAAAAAGTATGGCGAATATCGTGAAGTCTTGGCCCCTTGCCGCGCCCACCGTGAGATATTCCGCTGCGCCACAGAATTGTGCGGAACGCTGCATATATGGCGCGGCTACTGTATTGCTCCAATTTTGCGGTTGGGAAGATAAAATCCTCTTCTCCTGCGACAGCATACATGTTCTGCAAATATTTTACGAGAACTGCACACAAGCTTTGCGTAATCGGCACGACTCGGCAGTTATCATTCTTTCCATGCAGGACAGTCACTGTTCCATGCGCAAGATCAAGGTTTCCAACTCTTAGAGACAGCGCCTCGGTGACCCTGAGTCCACAACAGTAAAGAAGCCTGAGAAGAACCGGCATCACGGCTGTGCTGTTTTTTGAGTTACGCCGCACAGGCATCGTATCGGCGGATAATAGTATCTGCCGTATTTGTGCTTGTGTAAAAATGTATGGTGTGAATGACTTTGAAAAGCCTGAGCCCTTGGGAGACTGCGGTAACGGTACGACGCTCTCATTTCTGTTAAGAAACAGGCAAAATTGGCGAAGAATACTGACCCGCATGCCGTGAGTTTTATCGCTTTCATCCTTGCGTCTTTCCACCCATTCAGTAATTGATTCATCTGTAATTTCAGAGATGTCCCTCTTCAAAAAGTAACTGTCAAGGCGCAAAAGCATATGCGCCTCGCTTTCATAGCAGTAGCCAATTGCACGCTTTCTAGATATAAAGGCTTGAAGACTGCCAGCCAAATAGCTTTTGAACACGGGGTTAAATTCAATCTGTTTCATTTGGCACCTCCAACGCGCAAAGCGAAAGCATCCGCAAATCAATTTTTGTGTAGATCATCGTGCTGTTAAGGTCCAGATGTCCCAGCGCTTCGGATACCACATGCAGGGGATTTCCTTGCTCAAGTAAGTGGCTTGCGAGACTATGGCGGATTGTGTGCATGCCGTAATGTCGGTCATCCAACCGTTTGATTCCGGCACTTGACAGGTACTTGTTCATGATATTGCTTAGATTGTTGTAAGGTGCGAAAGCGTTGTAGGGGGCAACTAATCGCACGAAAACATTTGTCGAATCCGTATTGGGTCTTGCATTTTTAAGATAATCTATCAACGCCCATCCCACGTTTTCTAGCATATCTACCGAGATTTGTGCGCCGGTTTTGCCTTGAACGTAATGTATATTTTTGCCCACGAAATCCAGATTGCCGAGTTGCAAAGTGGTGATTTCCCCCACACGCATTCCATAACGGACAGCCAGCAGCAGTATTGCATAATCTCGCTTTCCCTGTGGGTTGCCCCGATCCACGACCGCAAGTAGCCTTCCAATCTCGTCTTTTGTAAAAGCTGATGGCAGATTTGCGCGCTGGTTCACTTTCACGCTTGGAACGATGGCCGCAAGGTTGTTGGAAATGTACCTCTGCATCAGCGCGTATTCAAAAAATGTTTTGATAACAAAGCATGCATATGAAATACTTGCCTTTGAATATCCGACATAATTCGCGATATATCCATCTACATGTTCCACTGTTACTTCCGAAATGGAAGCCGCTCCCTGCATAGCCAAATACGTTGTCAACTTTTCAAGATGACAACGATACTGTCTCCGAGTTCCCTGTGACAACCGTTTTCGGCCAGCTTCATTCATAAAGGCTTCACAAATGTCATGATATCCCGGCAGCCATTCGTGCAGATGTGAAGCTTGCCGTTTATGGATGATTCCATAACGCTGGTAGTCTGATAAAATCATGACAGATCGGCGTAAGTTCCTCCTGAAAGAAGTGCTCAGGGATTCAAAAGGTTCTATGCCATACTGTTCCTTTAAAAATCGATGCCCAAACTCCGTTGTAAACCGTTCTATTTCCTCGGTTTTTGCATAAGTGGTGAGAAGTCTCCAGCAATTGTCCATATGCCGTAGCGTGTCCTTGGCATAATTCAGAGATACCAGATGCTCTCTTGTTTTTTCAATCAACACCTCAATAAGGATGATTGTTTGATCTGTACTGCTCATAATTTTCTTCCTCCAATATTTTTTTGGCGCTATGCCATATGAATATTGTCAGATATTATCACAAGCATTTCAATTAAAAAGCTCCTTGCTATCTATGGTTCGCACGTGTACTTTGCATAATCTCTAACTTTTGATAATGGAT
>JBBRWP010000288.1:0-3753 GCA_038249175.1 Acetivibrionales bacterium | reverse complement strand
CTCCAAACCTATTTTTTCACCAGAAAGCCATATCGCACCGTCTTTTTCCAGTGTGAACCCGTTTTCTTTCAGCCAGGATACGGTTTCATCCACTTCACCGCTTTCATAAAGGGTTTTTTCATGAAACCATACATCAAAGGTGATACCATATTTCTCAAGACCATTTTTGATGTTTTCTATGTTAATCGGCAAGGCATATTCTGCCAGTTTTCTTCTTCTTTCATCAGAAGGAAGCTCCAGGAGGGCATCCCCGTGCAGTGCAATATAATTTTTTGCATGGATCAGAATATCTTCCCCGTGGTAGGCATCTTCCGGAAACACCACCGCAGCTTCGCCCTGTAATTCCTGCAGATATCTGGCTTCTAAAGACAACCCCAGTTTTTCAATCTGGTTGCCGGCATCATTGACATAAAATTCTTTGGTCACCTCGTAGCCGGCCTTGGTCAGAACCCCGGCAATACAGTCCCCAAGGGCACCACCACGAGCGTTACCCATGTGGAGAGGTCCCGTCGGGTTTGCACTGACATATTCCACATTCACACGGATACCATTCCCAATATCCAACTGGCCATAGTCTGCACCTTTTTCGCAAATAAGACGCATGGCATCCTGTAACCAGACATCTCTCAAATAAAAATTCATAAAACCAGGCCCAGCCACAGTAACTTTTTCAATTTCTGTGCCGGTCGTGTCCATCTGATTTATTAAAAGATCTGCTATTCTCCGGGGTGCAAGGTGAGCCGGCTTGGCCAACTGCATGGCCATATTGGTGGAAAAGTCCCCAAACCCACGCTCCCGGGGTATTTCAATCTGCACCTCCGGCAGCTCCTCTATGTTCAGCAACCCCATGCCCATACATTTCTTGCAAGCTGCCGACACGATTTTTCTAATGTCATCATAGATTCTTTCATAAATACTATTCATTCTACTGCATCCCCTTTTTCATTTTTACACCCACGTTGATGGCATTTCTTCCACCTTGCGCGCCATTATAGTCCAAATTAAAGTCTATCTGTATCGTCCCCCCGCTTTCAGTCATCTGCACATCTACTTTCCTGGCTGTGACACCAACCTGCAAGGAACCAAATTCCGTATCATAAGAAGAAACATGGGTTTTACCCTTTTCAAAAACAAGCATTGAGCTTAGTGTTCCTTCACGAATCAACAGGACAGACCCATCTTCAACCTTCAAGGTTGTAACAGTGCCTTCCATGCCTGTCATTTCACTCTCACTGTATCGAATTTCATATTGCAAATTATCGCAGCGCAACGTTCCTTCCGTAACAAAGGAAACAACTTCTATTTCACCTTCTTCATCTTCCTTTTTGCTTTCTACGGTAATCATGACATCTTTTATCACATGTTCTCCTTTGTTCTCAATCCAATGAAATGGTTGCATCAGCATGTCTTTCTAATGCCAGTTGTATCAGTCGATCCAGCAGTTCGGAATAAGAAAGGCCGCTGGCCTGCCACAGTTTTGCATACATGCTAATGCTCGTAAACCCTGGCATGGTGTTTATTTCATTGAGCACGATGCGTTCGGTCCCTTTTTCAATAAAAAAATCGACCCGTGATAAGCCGGCTGCATCAATCGCTTTGAAAGCCTTGACCGCAAGCCTTTGAATTTTTTCTGTCACTTCTGCGGAAAGATCCGCAGGAATAATGGTTTGTGAGCGATCATCCAGATACTTTGCCGTATAATCATAAAACTCATTGCAAGGAAGCACTTCGCCCACTGTCGATGCCATCGGTTCATCGTTGCCCAAAACAGCACATTCCACTTCGCGTCCGTCGATAAACTCCTCAATTAACACTTTCCTGTCATACTTTGCAGCAAACCGCAAGGCATTTTCAAGGTCCTCCGGCCGCTTTACCTTCGTCACGCCAACCGACGATCCGGCGCTGGACGGTTTAACAAAGCAAGGATAGCCAAGCTTTTCTTGCACCCGATTGTATAGCACATCCATGCCGCCGTCAATTTCACTGCGCAAAACACAAAGATAATTTGCCTGTAAAATGCCCGACTGGTTGAACGCAACCTTTGTCATACTCTTATCCATACCCAGAGCAGAAGCCAAAATACCACAACCAACATAAGGGACACCCGCCAATTGGAAGACCCCTTGTACAGAGCCATCTTCCCCGTTGGGTCCATGCAAAATCGGGAGCACCACATCAATGGGTTCCTGTTGATCCGGAAAGCCACTTGGATACAAGAGTTGTAAACAGGCCGACTGTCCTATCGTTTGAACCGTGGAATTTTGTGTTTGGGTTAGGGGGACTTCCGATTGAACATTGGAAGCTGGGGTTTGGGTCAGGGAGACTTCCGATTGAACATTGGAAGTTGGAGTTTGGGTTAGGGGGACTTCCGATTGAACATTGGAATTTTGTGTTTGGGTTAGGGGGACTTCCGATTGAACCATTGGACTTGGCGTTTGAACGGGTTCAATCGGGCGTTGCTTCCCCGATTGCAACTGCAACCGTGCCTTTTCTTCCCAAGTGCCATCACTGATGGCTTTGGCGTCACCTGAAAACGGAAGCCATTCACCTTTTTTTGTGATGCCTATGGTTCGAATTTCATAGCGGGATGTATCCATATTTTCAACAACCGCTCTGGCTGAAATACAAGAAATCTGGTGTTCCGAGGATTGTCCTCCAAACACGACGGCTGCAATGATTTTCTTTTTTGGGTGGCCACTATTGTACGCTTTCATTGTCTCTCCACAGAATGGTGTATTGCGACAGGATATTATAAATGTTTTTTCACTGAATAACGTGTAAAAATAATTCATATGCATGCATGATTATACTCTAAAAAAGAATGTCAGGACAACATCTTGGAGGCATATAGCGTGTAAAACAACGTAAATAATTTGTTTGAAACACTTTACAATGGTGTAATTATAATTTACTATAGTAGTAGATATTGCGGTTTATCTATAATATACGTTTTGATGATGAATTCAACAAATAGCTCACTTTGGAAAAATAACTTGAACTGAGGTGGTAAACATGAAACCACGGTTAAGCCAGGAAAAAATGATTGAACTCATGAGGATGCATTGCAGTGGCAATTACAATCGCTTTGGCAGAGAACTTGGAGTTGATCCCGCTCACCTTTACCGTTTTTTAAACACCGGCGTTGGCGGCGGTAAAAAAATGATATTCGGACTGATGGATTTTTGTGATAAGAACAATTTGAACTACCGCAATTTCTTCGACTATTAGGAATTATCACAGTCCATACAAGCATCACCTTCACTGAAAAACCGCATCCTTACTGGGTGCGGTTTTTGTGTGCATTTTTTTATTTGTGCATTTTTACTAATTTTTAACCCCATTATTATAGCATTTTGTCGAAAAAACAATGGTCGAATTGATACAATTGGGTTGACCAATCATCCATAAGTTTGGTTGATTTACCACTAATATTGTTCAGCCAGATAGAATATAATAGTGTTGCAACTGAGACGACAACTTAAAACCGACAGCTTTGCAACATCTATGACAACAGCATGAGATTGATAACCTGGCAACAGCATGAGATCGACAACCTGGCAACTTCTATGACGACAGCATGAGATTGATAACCTGGCAACATCTATGACAACAGCATGAGATCGACAACCTGGCAACTTCTATGACGACAGCTTGAGATTGACATCCTGGTAACTTCTATGACGACAGCATGAGTTTGACAACCTGGTAACTTCTTTGTCGACAGCTTGAGATCGACAACCTGGCAACTTCTAT
>JBBRWP010000287.1:0-3760 GCA_038249175.1 Acetivibrionales bacterium | reverse complement strand
TTTCCGATAGCAATGGAACATCAATAAAAGTTGCAAAATATGCTGGCATAGACAAGGTTGATTTAATTGAAAACAAAGAATACGGTTATTGTTCGCTAATAAAAGCGACATATCGTTTTCTTGAAAAGCTTACAGTTGAAAATAAGACTTTTGCAAAAATAACGCCAAAGGCACGCCTGGAAAAGAAAATGGTGGATAGGGTTGCTCTATGCGAGGCAGTTATTAATGCTATTGTTCACAATGATTATACAAAAGAAGTGCCACCAGTCTTTGAGATTTTTGCAGACAGAATAACCAATTGTTGCCGTAAAGCCCCTAGCTTCAGCTGAGCTTTTGGAGCAATAAACGCCAAGTGCTGACCTTTGCAAAAGTTGGATCTGCGATACATGACTGACGTGCATTTTGCTTTGAGTGAAGGAAAGCACATTGCGTCATATTGTGAAAGGGGATAAATCATGAACAATGTGAAAAAGATGCTTGTTGATGAGGTGATGGATTATCTCATTGTCGGGAGCGGATTGGCTGTGCTCCCTCTTAGCAGAAAACTTGCAGAGGAAGGGAAACGTATCCTGTTGGCAGAAGCCGGAACCTATATGGGATATGAAATATGCCGTTATTACAGGCCATGGACCAGGGAAAACTTTCAGAACAGCACGATTGCCGATAAATGGTTTCCGGAGGCCTATTGCCGGGAACAGTCAATTCATGGTGAAACCCCGCTCCATCTGGATGCAATTAAGCTTGGGTTTGAGGATGGCTTGCTTGCTTCAGGGGTGAAACTGCTCTACAACATACAACTGGTAAGCCTTCATAGAGAAAATGATTGCTGGTATGCGGTCTTTGGAAGTAAGGGTGGTTTGCAAAGCGTTGTTTCAAAGCATGTTGTGGATTGCACCGAGAATAATATCACCGCTTCGTTGCTGCAACCTGAACAATTAGATTACGCCTTTCCGCCTGATATGGAGGAAGACGTTGTCTACCGCTCTATTGAATTCTCCGGAGTTTCAGCGGCGTTTCCAACGGAAATAAAACTTCCGGAAGAATTTACGATGGTCAAAGAGCACTTTGTGAAAGTACACAGAGGTGCTTTTTCCAACAACCATGTATTCGTTGAGATACCCTTGTTCATACACGGCGCAAGCATTCGGTCGAATCAAAATGACATGCGTGTCGAATGGGAGGCTCGCAAGTTATCGTTGGCGGTATGCGAATATCTGGTCTCTTTTGTTGATGCGTTTAAGGGGTCTCAGATAGCTTTGGCATCCGGGATGGTCATGCGTCGCATGCCGTTTGATCCGCTGGAATTCCTTCATGCGGTTGAAGTGTTTTCCCAAAGGGAGGCAAATCAGGTTATTGTTGCAGAAAAATGCATGTGCATCGGAAACAAGCGCCATACAACCATGATTCCGGCTCAACTTGACGGAGATACGCAGTTGCTTGGAAGCGCGGATATCTGTGTAGTGGGCGGAGGGCCATCGGGAGCCACGGCCGCATTTACAGCAGCGCGAGAGGGCGCATCGGTGATCCTGCTTGATTTCAATGATGAACTTGGTGGTGCGGCAACGTCCGGTTCCGTCAGGTGGCATTGGTTTGGTTTTCGTCGAGGCTTTACAAGAATTTCCGATGAACGTACCGCATTGTGGCAAACAAGGCTTCGCTGGCACAAACAAAGATACCACTGGGGTATGGATGATGAATGGGCTGTAGAGGCGAAGGCAATGGCGTATCTGGAGCTGTGCGTGCAGGCAAAAGTGGACGTATACCTCGGCTGTCTGGGTGTGGATGTGCTGATGGAAAAGAATGTGGTGACAGGGATACTGGTATCCACGCCCTATGGCGGAATGAAAATACATTGCAAGATATCGGTGGATGCGACAGGTGACGGAGATATCGCGGCGTATGCGGGGGTCGAATACCAATACGGCAACAGCCGTGACCGCTTTACAATGTGGGCGGCGCTTTCTCCTTTTGCTGCACCCTCTACGTATGATGGAGACTATTCTACTACTGTTGATGTGGCTGATTTGATGGACCGTACACGGTTCATCCTGTCCGAACGGAGGCGAAGCGGCATGACAGGCGGCTATTTCATCAACAATACCATACCGATTCCCGACAAGCCATTTCAAAGCGTTGACAAGGGCGCCAGCCTGCGTCCGGTGGATCATGCGGTTTATCTGGCACCACGCGAATCGCGCCACATCAAGGGTGGCTATGTCATGACACTTACGGATCAGCTGTTGCAGAAACGGTATAGGGATACCATCATGGTGGCATACTCCAACAATGACCCGAAAGGCATATCCATCGCCGATATCATGAACATAGGGCTGCTTCCGCCGAACCTTCATATCCACGTGCCGTATCGCTGCATTGTGCCGCAAGGTGTCGAAGGAATGCTTGTTACAGGACGTGCTTTATCCTGCACACACGATGCCAACTGTGCGGTCAGAATGCAGGATGACATGCAGATGCTGGGCGGTGCTGCCGGTATGGCTGCAGCTCTTTGCATAGCAGATGGTGTTTTCCCGCGTGACCTTGATGTACAAAAACTGCAAAAAAAACTTATAATGCTTGATGCCATCGGTGAAGATGTCATACAGGATGCGGATGATGATGGTTCTTATGATATCGAAACGGCGGTTGAAAGTATAAAAAGAGGCAATGGGCTTAGTTGGGAGGTGCAGTGTCTGCATGAATATACCCTGGAGCCAATGCCAACGGCCATTGTCTGCGGGGCCGATAGTCAAAAAACGATACCTGTATTGAAGATGGCGCTTGCAGGGATGCTGAAAACATCGGCACGGCTGCATATATCGCGATTGCTGGTGTATCATGGCTGCGAGGATGGACTTGATGATGTATTGGAAGAAATAGGAAAAGAACTTTCTGATCAAGGACTCATGTTGCGTGAGGGGGAAACGACCTGGTGTAAATTGCCTCCTGATCACAATATGATGCCGGAGACGGCCTATCTGTTTCATGTCCTGGCATTTTGCAAGTCAAGAAGGGGAATCCCTGTTTTTCAGCAGCTTGTTGACGTTCTCTGTACCGGTGAACGTGATTATACCTCTAACAGGAAGGGGGTATTCTATTTCATTCAGAGTGTAGCCTACTGTGCGGAGCGGCTTGGTTTTGAAGAATTTATTCCTCTGTTGCAGCGGCTTTTGGAACTGCCAGAGATTCATTCCTCGTGCAGGGCGGATCTCATCGAACCCTCCATTTTTGTAGAGCGGCATGCCTACCTTGCCTTGATGCTGAACCGTGCACTGGCAAGGTGCGGTAGCAGGGAAGGGTATCTTGGGTTGTGTTCATTTCTGGAAGACAATCGAGCGCTCCTTCGTTGTAGTGCCCATGATGAGTTGTGCGAGCTGACTGGCGTTGATTATCAATATGACACAGATCAGTGGAACACTTTTATTCAAAACCTTCCTGAAATGATGGCTGCCAAACAATGGACTTCCAAATTGGTCTGAATGAATGGCTTATGTACGCATTCTGCAGGCAAAAGGTGCATCACGGCTTTGATCCCTCCACCATGAATGCAAAAAAATACAAGTGTCGAAAGGGAACGATTGTATGAAAAACAAAAAATTAAGGTTTGGTGTCAACTATACCCCCTCAAAGAAATGGTTGTACAGCTGGGTAGATTGGGATAGCGCTGCGATTCTGGAAGATTTGCAGACCATTGCGCAACTGGGGATGGATCATATCCGGGCACATCTGTTATGGCCTGTCTTTCAGCCCAATCGTGCATATT
>JBBRWP010000286.1:0-3809 GCA_038249175.1 Acetivibrionales bacterium | reverse complement strand
TCTTCAATGCCGCTTTTTTCAATTCATCCAGTTGAAATTTCAGGTTGTCAATCTGACGCTTCCGTTCCCGTTCCGAACCGGAAGTTTCCCGCCATAAGGCTTTTAATCGGCGACATTCCAAATACACATCCGTATAGGTTTGTTTTGTTTTTTGGAGTTCAGGACCACCATAGGCATCCAAAAGGTCTATGTGAGTTTCTTCCTTTAGTAGTGATTGGTTGTCATGCTGCCCGTGGATGGCCAAAAGCCGTTCCCCCACCGTTTTGAGAACGGCAACGGTGGTCAGTAACCCATTGATGCGGCAGGTGCTTCGCCCTGTGTCGGTGAAGGAGCGTTCTAAAAGAAGGGTACCATCCTCATTTTGCGGAATACCAAAACTGTCGAAATTAAAATCAAAGTGCGGCGGTAGCAAAAAAAGCCCCTGCACGGTGGCACGATCCGTTCCGGTTCGCACCAGTTCCCTTGATGTTCTGCCCCCAATCAGGGCATTGATCGCCTCAATCAAAATGGACTTCCCTGCGCCGGTTTCCCCGGACAGCACGGTAAAGCCCCCTTCCAGTTGCAGTGCCATCGCTTCAATAATGGCAATATTATCGACTTCCAACGTCAGCAGCATCTACTTTGCTTCCTCCGTTCTCTATTGTTTCCGACCATGGTATGAACCCATCCATGATTCCCGATGTAATACCGCACGTTCGTGCATTAATTTGCACGATGATTTTATCATCTTGCATGAAAAAGTCGAAACGCGACTTTTGGCACCTGAATGGACTAACCCTTCACCATGCGGGTGAACCGATCCATCAGTTCCTCCGCAAAACGTTCTGCCCTGCAAATGAGCATAATGGTATCGTCCCCAGCAATAGTGCCCAGAATTTCATACCAGTTCAAGGCATCAATGGTGGCGGCCACAGCCTGTGCCATACCATCGAGTGTCTTCACCACCAAAATGTTGTTGGCATAATCACAGGAAACAAAGGCTTCCCTCAAAATAATGAGCAAGCGGTCATTCAGCACACCAGAGTCCTGATTCAATGCAGCATAGCGGGATTTTCCTTCCGGAGAGGTGATTTTTGTGAGTCGCAACTCCTTAATGTCACGCGAAACAGTTGCCTGAGTCACATCCACGCCCACGCTTTTGAGTTTCTCCGCCAGTTCATCCTGTGTTTCAATTTCATAGCGGTCAATCAGATCCAATATTTTGGCATGTCTATTGTATTTCATGTTTACAGCCACTCCCGTCTCTTCATATTTGCTCAAACCTGCTGAAAATGCTACGCATTTTCAGATTTCTTTTTGGAACGTTTCCCGTGTTTCATTGCGTCAATACGGCTGTTGCACTTCAGCACTAGTGTACTGTCTCTGATTCAAATTTAACATAATGACAGGTTCAGTGATTCATATTTCCAACTATAATGAACGATCATTACCGGTTTTTATTAAGCCATATATTGGCTATATATCAACCAGACAGTACACTAGTACATTGTAACGTTTAAAACTTTCACTTTCTGATTGAAAATAACAAGCACAGCCAGGGTTTCATCATGCCTGTTGGTTCACTTTTAATTGTTACAACGTACTAGTATCGTCCATGAATTTTGGCACGCAACACTTCAAAAAAGTTCACACGCCCCACGGAAGCAAAGAAAATTTCTTCATCTGCGCAGGTCACCATGACATGGTCATTTCTTTCAAGCAGGAACCCTTCCTGTCCGTCCAATGTCAGCATGGCGTCAGCACTGCGTTCATCTCCGATGCGAATATCCAGGAGACTGTCTTTCGAGACAATAAAAGACCGGGAGTACAAAATGTGCGGGCATATAGGTGTAATGATCATGAGGGGAATTTCCGGCTGCACAATGGGACCACCGGCCGACAGGTTATACGCCGTTGAACCGGTGGGTGTCGCAACAATGAGGCCATCGGAAGGGAAGGAATCCACATATTCATGATCCACTGAAATATGCATATCAATAATTCTGGAAAGGGCTGTTCTTGTGACAACCGCATCATTGACAGCAAAACCGGAAAAAACCGTTTCATCCTTGCGTACAATTTGTGCCTTTAAAACCATACGTGGCAGTATTTTTACTTCGCCGAGGGCCAAACGGTCAATCGCCAGCTCAATCTCATCAATTTCTACTTCGGCTAAAAAGCCCACAGTGCCCAGGTTGATGCCCAAAATAGGTATGTTGCTGCCAATCGATTCCCGGGCTGTTTTTAAAAATGTCCCATCCCCGCCCAAACAAATCAAAAAATGACTGAATGAAAACAGGTCTTCTTCCGACACAGCATTTCCTTTTCCCACAGTTGCCTGAACATCTGCCGGAAGCAGCACATCAAACCCACAGGCTGTCAATCGTTCTACAACCCGCTTGGTATATTGGAAGTCGACATCCTTGGGGCGGTTCACCACCACACCGACGTGTTTGAACCGCAACACTGTGTTTTTCTCCATGTTCCCTACTTCACTTTCAATGTCTTATTATACCGTTACTTCAGTACTTCATACAACTGAAACACGCTTACTTGATGGTATATCCGTTGTCATCGTCCTGGGATTGGTATCAAGCACTACCGTTTCTGACAAGGTAATATTTTCCTTTTTAACCTCCGACGATATAGGAATGCTGCCATCCAAGGTTTTGCTGTCGTCGATAACTTCTGTTTCTAAGTTAGTGCCCTCAACCTGACCATCACCCACATCCAAAAGTCCATTTCTGTCTTGCATGATCCGCTCATCAATCAACGGCATCTTTTCTTTCAATGCTTTATACAATGGCTGTCCCAGCCTTTTTCGTGTCATCTCCACCAAACCAAGGGTCGTCATACCGGCAACCATGGAGCGTCCCGGGTCACAAGCCTCAAGGCGGGTACGCAATGCTTCCAACAACTTGTTTTTTGCATCCATCGACTTCATGTCAATAAAGTCAATGACCACAATGCCGCCGATGTTTCTAAGGCGAAGCTGCTGCGCTATGGTTTCAACAGCTTCCAGATTAATCTTTTCAAACGTCTCCTGGGCATCCGATTTACCGGTATACTTCCCAGTATTCACATCAATGACGGTCATGGCCTCGGTGTTGTCAAAGTGCAGAACCGCACCTGATTTCAACCAGACTTTCCTGGATAAGGCCCTGGCCAAATCCGTTTCAACACCATGCAATGCAAATAAAGAAAAGTCCCCGCCATAATGGCGAACTTTCAATGCCCAGGACGGGTTGACCGCTATAAATGCGGCCCTGATTTTCTCATACCAGGCAACGTCATTGATGAATATTTGATTCGTGTTTTCATTGCGAAAGGTGCGTAAAATAAAATCGTGCATCCCGTTTTCTGCATAAAGCAGGCGCGGCACGGCACCCTTTTTCTCGTTTTCCTGAATCTGGACCACCACCCGGGAAAGGTGCTGCATTTCATCCACCAGCGTTTCGGCAGCAGTCTGTTCCGCCATGGTCCGTACGACAACCCCAACGGTTACCGGTTGATTGGCGGCCACAAGGTCATAAAGTTTTTTACGTACAGCCTCATTTTGAATTTTTTTTGAAACCCCAATGGCATCTGTGTTTGGCAAGATAAGAACCGCATGGCCCGGCAAAGTCCAGCGTGTGGTTAATTTTGGCCCCTTGTCACCAAAAGCTTCGCGCACAATTTGTACAGTTAGCTCCTGGCCGGCTTTTAACAGCTGCTCTATAGGGGTATTTTTCCCCTTTGCCGCAACTGGTTCGCCAAAACGGTTATGCTGCACCTGCTGTACATCGCCAACGTGCAGAAAGCCTGGCAACCCCAAGCCAATGTCTATAAAG
>JBBRWP010000285.1:0-3831 GCA_038249175.1 Acetivibrionales bacterium | reverse complement strand
GTGACCCTTGGTATGTAGCAGGTTTACGGTTCAGAACCTTGTGCTGTGTAACAAACTTACGGTGTACATGCAAGGAGATTTGTTATTATGAATATATGAACGCTATACTTACGAACCTTACCTACCGAACCTTACCTTATGAACGCTATACTTACGAACCTTACCTACCGAACCTTACCTTATGAACGCTATACTTACGAACCTTACCTTACGAACCCTATCCTAATGAGCCATCCTCTATAGGATAAGAGAGGCAGAAATGAGTTTGAATTTTTCTTTGAATTTATCATCTGTTAAAAGCATCACCGTATCGGCTGATCATGTTTACGATTTGTTGATTATCGGTGCCGGTCCGGCCGGCTTGAATGCCGCACTGTATGCCAAACGCAAAGGGCTTGATGTTGCTGTACTGGCCGAGCGGATTGGTGGACAGTTGCTGGACACACCGATGGTGGAAAACTACCTTGGCACAAGCAAACTGTCTGGTGAAGCACTGATGAAACAGTACGAAGACCATGTGAGGGAATACGATGTCCCGATCGCTGGCGAAGTGCGAGTGGTCAAAATCACTTTGGATGATGGTTCAAGCAGTTCAGCAAACGGAGGGAAGTCAAGCGGTTCCAATGATGCCGCAAAAACGGAAAAGGTAAGCAATTCAACTGATACAGCAAATGGGGAAAGTAAAAGCGATTCAACCGATACAGTAAATGGGGAGAGTAAAAGCGATTCAACCGATGCAGAAAAAAAAGAGAAAACAAGCGGTTCTGGTGACACCACATATTCGGAAAAGTTAATCGATTCACCCGGTGCGGCGAGCACGAAGAACCTGAAACGTGTCCATGCATCCAACAGCCTTGTCTATCAAGCCAAAACGCTCCTGCTTGCCACCGGCACCATGTCAAAAAAGCTGGGCATTCCGGGTGAAGAGGAATTCTACGGAAAAGGTGTTTCCTATTGCGCCATCTGCGACGGATCCTTCTATACAGGAAAAGATGTCATTGTGGTTGGTGGCGGGAACTCCGCTGTGGGTGCAGCCATTGACATGGCACGCATTGCCAAATCGGTGACGGTCGTTCACCGCAGCCAATTCCGCGCAGATCAGATTCTTTTAGATAGAATGAACAATCAGGAAAATATGTCTGTGCATCTGCAAACACAGGTATTGGAGATCAAAGGCGATACGAAGGTTACAGAGGCTTTGCTACTGGACAGGGCTACCGGCAGCCGAACTTTGATGGCGATTGACGGCGTGTTTATTGAAATTGGCCACTTGCCCAAAACGGCATGTATGGAAGGCTTGCTCGACTTGGACGAAAATGGTGAAGTCCTAATTTCCGATCATTTTGAAACCAGTATCCCCGGTGTTTTTGCAGCGGGGGATGTGACAACCGTACCCTATAAACAGATTATCGTTGCCGCTGCCGATGGGGCCAAGGCCGCCCTGCGGGCCAGTGAGTACATTAATCGCCACCAGATGTAACAACGGAACAAAGCTAAACAAACGATGTAACAACGGAACAAAGCTAAACAAACACAGAAAGTGCTGAAAACGGCACTTTCCAAATAGAAAGCGAGGATATCCCATGAGCTTATTTGATGAAAACACGAAAAAACAGATCGGTGACATTTTTAAAACCATGAAAGACAACGTGACGGTTGTGGTTGTTACCAAAAAGGAAGACTGCGAATCCTGTGACGCGGCGAAAGAATTTGTTGCCGAAATATCAGGATTCGGTGACAAGGTGAGTTTTGAGAATGTTGAAGTAGACAGCCCCCGCGCCAAGGAACTGAATGTGACCATGGTACCGGCCATTGTTCTTCTGGACAAGGATGGCACGGACAATGGAATTAAGTTCTATGGCATTCCGGCTGGCCATGAAATTAACTCTTTTATTAAGGGTTTGTTGGAAGTTTCCGGTGCCGGTCAGGAAATGCCACCGGAAGTGGTGGCGCAGGTTGCAAAGATCAGTACCCCGGTAGATATTAAGGTTTTTGTGACCCTTAGCTGCCCACATTGCCCGGGTGCAGTTGCCAATGCGCACAAACTGGCGCTGATGAATAAAAATATCCGTGCGGAAATGATTGATGCCAATACCTTTGACGAAATGTCCAAAAAATACAAGGTTAGCGGTGTTCCGAAAATTGTGTTCAACGATGACAAAGAACTGCTGGGCGATCAACCCTTGGAAGCTTTCCTTGAGACAATGGCATCGCTTTAAGACGATACCTATCACATCGCTTTTAGAAGATATCCATCAGCACCTGCATTTGTAGCCGGTGCTGATGGCGTTTTGTATCTCTTCAAGTTGTCAATACCGGATATCTGCAGAGCCTGCATTTGTAGCCGGTGCTGATTTGTGTGTTGTGTACTAAAATACATACACGCCAAAATGCGCATGATAGAAGCGATTGCGGAAGTACATTGTAAGGTTAGTTTATCAAATCCGCATCGCAACCTGCACAAGAACCCAAGGTGAACTGCGCTGTGTTCTTGGCTGAATTGCACAAATCTGATTTGACATAATTGTCTGCCTATGCTATGCTATTGAGGAAACGAGGTGGACATATATGGATAAGAACTCAATTGCCCAAATCCGGAAAGAGATGGAATGTTGCGTCGGCCAGAAAATTCAACTCAAGGCGAACAAGGGAAGAAAAAAGACCTTTGTCAAAGAAGGCGTCGTCGAACATGCATACCCCAGTATTTTTACTGTTCGGTTTGAAAACGCATTCAACGATACCCGAAAAGTTTCTTACAGCTATACGGATATTTTAACAAATACCGTAGAAATTAAACCGCTTGCAAGACTCATGGTCTAGCCAACTGCAAGAGTATTCCTTTTCAAACAATATCGACTGAATATCTGCCATTCAAACCCTTATCATTTCTTGAACCATTTCATGATAATAGAATAAAGAAGAAGGAATCGCTTTGCGGTTCTTTTTCTTTGTGCATAAATCAGGAAACCATGGCGGTCATTCCTGTTATCAGAATTCTTTTTCTTTGCGCATAAATCTAAAAATGCGCAGCATTTTCTGCAGGTTTTGTGCGAACGCGACGAGGATGCATGGGGTATCAATCAGGAAACCATGGCGGTCATTCCTGTTATCAGAATTCTTTTTATTTGCTCACAGATTGGGCAGCATAACCGTCATAATTTCAAGCTAGATTCTTTACAAAAGGCATTTTCATTGTGTCTGTTTCGTTTTTTGTATATAATGTACACAGAAAATACATTTAAGCATGCGTCACTTCATCTGTTCTGGACTGTTGCTGCACGGAAGGGTCTGCCGTCTGGCATGTCCATTGTTTCGAGGTAGATGCGAAATGCAATAGATTCAAGGCTGCAGGTTGAAAACCATAGGGAAAGGCTCACAGGAAAAAGCACACCGTGTCCCGCCTTGTGTGTTCATTATTTCGGAGGATTCATGAAAGCATCGTGGACAGGAAGGGCAGCCGCCAAAATAAATCTTTCATTGGATGTCCTTGGGAAGCTGCCAAATGGCTATCATCAATTGAAAATGATTATGCAAACTGTTAGTTTGTATGATACGGTGTCCATCAAACTGCAGAAACAAGGCCTTGAATTGACCCTGCAATTTGATGATAACAGAACAAACGATGTGCACCCCACGGATACAGGTATGACAGGACAGAACAATCTGGTATACAAAGCAGCTGAACAGTTTTTTCGTACCTTGCCTGCGAACCCGTTGCAAACGTACCATGGCGCGCACATTACATTAACGAAACGGATTCCTATCGCTGCTGGTTTGGCTGGCGGCAGTGCTGATGCCGCAGCAGTTTTTCGGGGCTTAAATACGCTGTTC